>JAWDMM010000001.1:0-98520 GCA_046536595.1 Nitrososphaeria archaeon
GCTTAGGCTTCATCCACTTAGGCAATTCACCTTCTTTCTTCTTTTTGCTTAGCTCGAAAAAAGATTTCCACGCAGAAGCGTTCTTTCGCGTTACTTGCTGAACGTTTGCCCCGTGCAATACAGCTTTGAATTTTTCATAAACGACTTTTTCTGTTTTGTCAAAATCTACATGCTCGTGCTTTTTATATTGCTCAAGCCTCAACTTATTAACCTCGTTCCAGCAGTTAACGAATGCCTTTCCGAGAGCCTTTAGTTTAGCTTTTGTTTCTTTCCTGCAATGATGCGCACTGTGTTCGATCGGCGCATGCTTTCTGTTACGTTATGCTAATTAAAGTATATAAATACTTTAGCCTTTCTCCATGAGAAAACACGTTAGCAAGGACAGAATAGTTCAGCATCCCCGCCCTTGAAGAGGCGAGGCTTTCTTTCGTTTTGTAAAAATTTTTTCAATCGTAAAGTTTTTTTACGAACACATGAAATTTTTGTTGCATTAAAATGAAATTGCTTTAGAAAAGTATGTTTATATTTTTATGATATAAACTTATAAATCAGAAATATAAATTTCATAGCATGATGCTGCAGTATTTTCCTGGTGCTACAGTTGTTGGCATAACTGCCAAGGATGGAGTCGTACTTGGAGCTGAAAGAAGGTATGCTTACGGCAACTATGTAGTAAGCAAGAACACGATTAAAGTTTTTAAAATTACTGAAACGATAGGCGCAGCATGCGCAGGTATGGTAGGCGATATGCAAATATTAGTTAAAACTGTACAGTCAATAGTAAAAAGAAAAGAAATAGAAACAGGAAGACCTGTACACCCAAACAATGTAGCTAAGGTTATGTCAGTCCTTATGTTTGAAAATAGGTTATTCCCGCTTTTAACCCAGGTCATAGTTGGTGGCGTGGGGGAAAAACCCGAACTTTATGTTTTAGATCCTCTGGGCTCTTTGATCCCTGATAAATATGCAGCTGTGGGCACTGGAGAAGAAATCGCTATAGGAGTAATCGAAAACGAGTATAGAGACGACATAACAGTTGAAGAAGCAAAAAACTTGGCTTTAAGAGGCATAAAGTCAGCGCTGAAGAGAGATGCGTCTAGCGGGGATGGTGTTGACCTGTTAGTTATAACTAAAAACGGGTCAAAGGTCGAATACGTACCAATTTAGTGAAATAAAATGTTTGTGGGAACGCCCGAGTTAATAGATTTTGAAACAGAAGGGGGAGAAAACTGGATAACGCTCAGGCTAAAGGATGGATCTGTTATTAAAGTTAAGATGGAAATCACGGCTGTTCTCAGGCTTGGAAACGACCCAAATACAGGGTTACCTATATACGGTATACAAAGCACAAATGTTGTAAGAATAGTCAATGTTCCAAAAGAGCTTATTAAAAAAAGTTCTCCACAATCTTATGGTTAATGTAGAACTTCTGTATAATTTTATAATTTTTTGTTGAAAAATTTTTGGAAAAAAATAGCAACATATATACGCACCGTAAGAATAATTTTGAACTGTGAAAAGCGTTGATGTATTGCTGATCAACCCTCCTCAAAACGCTGAATTAAAAACGCTTTTAGAACTCCATGGACCGCCGATGGCTTCTATGTACCTCGCTGCTTATGTTAGAAAAATGGGTTATAACCCAAAAATACTGGATATGGATTTAAAAAACTTCTCTTTTGAAGATGCATTAAAATACGTGGAAAGCACTTCTCCTAAAATTTTAGGGATTACTGCTTTTACTTCAACTGTAAAAACGGCCTATAAGCTACTTGATGCCATAAAAGAGAGGTTTAAAGATATACTTACAGTAATTGGAGGGCCTCATGTTACTTTTATGCCAGATGAAGCCCTATCTCATCAAGGTGTGGATGTTGTAGCGATCGGTGAGGGGGAAGAAACTTTGTATGAGCTCATTGAAGCTTTTGACAAAAACAAAGATTTTTCTGAAGTAAAAGGGATCTTTTATAGAAATAAGAACGGTGAGATAAAAATGACAGCGCCCAGGCCATTTATACAGAACCTTGATGAGATACCGTTTCCAGCACGCGATCTTGTAGATTATGAAAGTTACAGATGGAACGGTGTACTTGAAGCGCCTATGCTAACTACACGGGGATGTACTTTCCAGTGCCAATACTGTTCTTCTTCGGAAATGATGGGTAGAAGGTACAGGATGAGAAGCGTACAAAACGTGATAGACGAAATAAAAGAAGTTCAAGAAAAATATCATGTAAAGGACATTGAATTTATCGACGACACTTTTACTTTAAATATGAAAAGAGCTTCAGAGGTGATGAATGCTATAATCTCAGAGAAGCTTGATATCAGGCTTTCTTTATCAAGCAGAGTTAATACTATAAATGAAGAACTTATGCAACAGTTAAGGAAAGGAGGAACTGAAAACATCTACTATGGTATTGAGTCCGGTTCTCAAAGAGTTTTAGACCTTATGAAAAAAGGTATAAAGCTAGAGCAAGCTGAAGCAGCCGTAAATTTAGCAAAAAAATACGGCGTTAAAGTATTAGGCTCGTTTATTCTAGGTTATCCTGGAGAAACTCCAGATGAAATGAACCAGACGATTAAATTTTCGATCAAACTTAACACAGATTATGCCCAGTATTCAATACTGACACCATTCCCAGGCACACCTGTATATTATGAACTCGATAAAAAAGGATTGATTATGACAAAGGATTGGGATCTTTATACTGTTTTGCACCCTCTAATAAAGTATGAAGCCTTTGGTTATTCAGCGTCTTTGGTATCAAGAAAGCTCACAGAGGCTTACAGAAAGTTTTACCTAAGGTTTGATTACATATTTAGGAAAAGATACATGCTGCCTCTGATTTTCAAAACTCTAAGAAGAAGCGTAAAGCTTGCTAGAATGATGGCTAAAAGTTATTCTAGAAACGTTACAGGAATTCAAGGGTTTTAAATAAAGGGGCTCATAATTGGTGTCATTAATCATGGATCATTACTACCAGCTCAATTCATAGCCCTAAAATTTTTATCTTGGGTCGCTTAATAAATATAATGCAAAAAGACATCACAGTGATAAAGTATCTTTTTAAACCATCAGGTAAAATTTTGTATATAGTCAAAGGCTTTCATCACGATTATATCACTACCAAGACTTTTTGCACCTGTTTTGATTACAACCTTAGGAAAAAACCTGGAGGATGCATCCATATGAAAGCGCTTATTGAAGCTTTAGAAACTAACAATTATGAAGAAATAGCTGCAGACGATGAAGAATACAACCAAATTTTTAAATATGAACTTTATGATGTCTTAAGTGAGGAGCCCCGGTAGCTCAGTCGGTCAGAGCGACTGCCTTGTAAGCAGTAGGTCGCGGGTTCAAATCCCGCCCGGGGCTGTTTTAAAAGATCTTATGCCGTTTCCGTAAGATTTTTGTTTGCTAAGTAACTACCCTTTTAGACAGGGCTTTGTTACCAGTGGACTTAACAATGCAGCTTAATCCCCTTTATTTACACCTTCGACCTGTAACTATTGTTAATGCAAGAGTTGTTCGCATTTGATTTCTGCTTTTAGGGAACATCCCATAGATTTTATATTTCAATTACGCAAGCATTATTGAGAAAATAACTTTTCAATTTAATCTTGTACTTTATTTGTTTAAGCCTGCTTCGTTCGTAATTCTATAGCTTGTTATAACTTTATCATTATTTGCACATCCATAACATTCGTGCCAGTTGGACCAGTCTTTATGAGTCCATTAACTTTTTCAAAAAAAGAATAAGAGTCATTATTCGCAAGATAGTATAAAGGATCAATATTTAACTTGCGAGCCCTATCCATCGTAGTCCAATCAGCTACTGCTCCAGCGGCGTCAGTAGGTCCATCGATGCCATCTGTTCCAACAGAAGCAACAATTTCCCCTTTTTTCAGCAAGTTTACCAGAGAGAGGACAAATTCTTGATTCCTCCCTCCTTTACCATTTCCCTTTACTTTTACGATTGGTTCACCCCCTGAAATGATTGCTGTATGTTCATGCGCATTCTTTAAATATGAATAGAGCCTTAACGCTTCCGTTTTGGCTTCACCGGCTACTATTGTACCTAAACTTATCGCGTTTAGCCCAAGCTCGTTAGCTTTTTTAGCTGCAGCCGCTATAGCGTCTGAATTTTTACAAACAATGATGTTTTTTACTCGTTCGTTAGGGAATTCATCGGGTTTTACGGTCTCTGATAAACTGTATCTTTCAGGATGTTTAAGAATGTCCAGAACAATTTCATCATTAACGTTATATTTATTCAACACGCTTATTGCATCTTCAAAAGTTGTGTTGTCAGGGGCAGTTAACCCTGAAGCGATCGTTGAAAGATCATCTCCTATAACATCTGAAACAATGTAGGCATAAATTTTTGCTTCTGCGATCTTTGCGGCTCTTCCACCTTTTAGATAAGAAAGGTGTTTTCGCACCGTATTCAGTTCATAGATGTTTGCACCAGCATTCATTAGCTGTCTAGTTATTACTTTTAACCTTTCAGGCCCTATGACGTAATCTCCAAGTAACGACGATGCGCCTCCAGATATTAAAAATATTATTATATCTTGAGGCCCTGCGTTCTTTAAAATATTATAAACTATCCTAGCAGCTTCATAACTGTTAAAATCTGAGTAAGGATGACCAGCCTGTAGCCCTGCCTCTATTTTAACGTTTGAAACTGCAAATCCAACATCCGCAACTTTTCTTAAAGGCTCAAACATTCTGGGCGCTGCCTTTCCAGCTGCTATGACTATTTTTCTGCTTTTTTCAGTTTTTTTAAAAAACCTAAGAACATCTAAAAGCTTTGGATAAGGATCAGCTGCTTTTATCGCTTCTTCTAATATAGGAAATATAATTTTGCTTTCATCAGCTATTTCAATTTTATCAGCATTTAATATCATACGTACATTTTAAAAGCTATTTCTATAAACATTTTACTTTAATTTAAAATTTAAATACTTACGTTCAAAAAAAGAGAAATAGGAATGCAAAGAAGCCTTTTAGATATTATCAGTACAAGAGGATACACAGCGCTCATTGAGGGAGAACCTGGGCAGGGAAAGACCACAATATCGTTGGCGGCATGTGCTTCTACAGGCTCTTGTAAATATATTTCATATGCAGAGCCCGAAGAATCTTTAAAAAGAAAGTTATCAAAGATTGAAAAGGGTAAGGATGCCAAAATAGAGGTACTAAGTGCTATTACAGGAGAACCATCCAAGGTATTTTCTGAAATAATCAGCGGATTAAACGAAGGAAAATTAGTCATAGTGGATTCGCTTGATGCTTTTATGTACAGCTTGAAAGACGAGAGCGAAATGAGATCATTCTTACAGATCCTTTACGGATCTTCTAAGCAGAAAAATGGCACGATACTTTTTATTTCCGAAAATGTAAACCCTGCTTCAAAACATGTTAGGTTCATATGCGACGCGCTTGTAAGTCTTGAGAGCGTAGAAGTTATGGAGAGCTCGATAAAAAGGGCACGATACTTTTTATTTCCGAAAATGTAAACCCTGCTTCAAAACATGTTAGGTTCATATGCGACGCGCTTGTAAGTCTTGAGAGCGTAGAAGTTATGGAGAGCTCGATTAAAAGGGCAAAAGTGATAAAAGATAGAGATTATCCTTTAAAGACTCAATATTATTATTATACAATTTCTGACAGACTGAAAATTTTCAGTCCATCACCTATATTTCATAAGCAAAAATTTGGTAGATTAAAGGCCTTTAACAGGCCCAGCGAAGGCACTACAGAAGCTGAGATGGCCTTGGGTTACAACATACTCTATGATGTAGATTATTCTGTTTCTGATCTTGTACTGAAAATATTTAGAGAAACACTGGCAGCAGATTACATAAGATTAGGCTACAGCGTTGACTACTGGTTAGGTCCGCAGGAAAGTGAGGAAGAAGTCTTGGCTGATATAAAAAAGCTGGTTGGAAATAAAATAGATAGGCTTAAAACTATATATGTAGATCCTCAGGAATTTGAATATAACGCTGAAGAGTACCTTAGGCATGTAGTTACTACTTATGGAAAAGACAACTCAGTTGATATAATACACCTTCTCCTGCAAGAGGACTTTGCAGTAAAGCAACCCGTAGAGTACGAAAGGTTTGTAAAAAATGCAACAAAAGAAAACCTCAAGCTAAAAAGGATAACCATACTTTTTGGATACTCGAACCAAGAGGCATTAAAAATTAGGGCTAAATACTCAAACGTTTTAAGGAAGATCGCGATAAAAGATGGTTTCCTTTTCTGGAGAAGCTTAAGGCCCCTTGGCAATGTTCATCTGGCTGATCTTAAATTGGAAGAAGGTTACATATCTTTTGAAGAAATGCTCTGACATCCTCCCCGCCTTAAAAGGCGATGGTTCCTTCAAGGCTGATCATAGGTTCGTGGTTTATCGCCTTCATTCTCATGACTTCATAGCTAGTGGGTTTTACCCACCCCGCTCCGCTCTTCCAACGGTAGACCACGGGCTGTGCCTTCAGCCACTTACCCCTATCCTTAACGGACTCGGGGATATGTAGAATGTTTATTGCCCCGTTCAGATCAGCGTTTATTACCTTCCCTGCGTGAGGACACTGAAACAAGCCCCTCTTAATCCTTCCATTTTCATGTATTTCCCCACACAGAGAACACGTCTTAGATGTATTTGCTTCATTAACAGGCTTAACCTTTATTCCGTATTCTTGTGCAACGTTCTTGATTCGCTTTATTATTGCTGAATAGCTCCAGAAGTTAGAATTCCTTTCATTTCCTTTGCCCTGAGCTATGCCCTTTGGATAACCAATATCTATTTCTCCTACTCCTTTATCGTAGAGGGATTCTACGATTTCCCTTGCTAGTCCTTCTCTAGCGTTCTTAAGCAAAAGAGAACGCTTATTGTACAACATTTCAAGCTTCCTGCTAGTTTTCAAGCCATGCCTTGAAAGCCTCTTTTCTTCTATTGAAATGCGCTTGCTCAACTTCTTGAATTCTGAAAGCAAAGAACCTCCTTTGAAGAGCATCCACGAGCCGTCTTGAACAGCAACGGTTGCAAGGTTTACAACGCCTAGATCGATGCCAGCTTTCATTTTGCCTTTTGGTTTATTATTTACTTTTACACTCACAGGAATCCTTGCGTACCACTTCTTCCTTGCATTATCGTAGAATATTTCAATGGTCCCTTGCTTGCCAACCCACTTGAGCTTGCCAATGAACTTTAGCCTCAGCTTGAAATCCATGAGGAATATTTCGTTTCCTTCAATTTGTACCTGTCATTTCTTATCAGCAAAAACAAATCTTCTTTCTTTTTATGTGGAGGCTTAGGCTTCATCCACTTAGGTAATTCCCCTTCTTTCTTCTTTTTGCTTAGCTCGAAGAAAGATTTCCACGCAGAAGCGTTCTTTCTTGTTACTTGCTGAACGTTTGCCGCGTGCAATACAGCCTTGTATTTTTCATAAACGACTTTTTCTGTTTTTGCGAAATCTACAGGCTCGTGCTTTTTGTACTGCTCAAGCCTCAACTTATTAACTTCGTTCCAGCAATCAACGAATGCCTTTCCGAGAGCCGTTAGTTTAGCTTTTGTATCCTTTCCCTGCAATGATGCGTACTGTGTTTGATCGGCGCATGCTTTCTGTTACGTTATGCTAATTAAAGTATATAAATACTTTAGCCTTTTTCATGAGAAAACACGTTAGCAAGGACGGAATAGTTCAGCATCCCAGCCTTTAGAAGAGGCGAGGCTTTCTTTCGTTTTGTAAAATGAATAAATTATCACTTAAATGTAATAAAAAATACATTAAGTAAAGTTTTTATACTATATAGCTAATATTTCTAGCATGGTAAACAGGATAGACCTAAAGCAAGATGAAATGCCAGATTACTGGTATAATATACTTCCAGATCTCCCTGAACCTTTGCCATTTCCAAAGGATGATACAGGAAAATCGTTTGAAACGCTTCAAAAGGTCCTTCCCTCAACTGTTTTAAAGCATGAATTCTTAACAGAAAGAACTTTAAAAATTCCAGAAGAGCTTATAGAACTTTATCATCAAGTTGGAAGGCCAACTCCTATAATAAGGGCAAAGAGATTTGAAAAATTTCTTAACGCTCCAATAGAGATCTACATGAAGATGGAAGCATATACTTTTTCTGGTTCACACAAGATCAACAGTGCACTCGCGCAAGCTTATTACGCAAAACAAGATGGGGTTACATTTGTAACAACTGAAACGGGAGCAGGACAATGGGGAATAGCCGTGTCTCTCGCTGCGGCTTTAAACGGTCTAAAGGCAAAGGTTTTCATGGCTGGATCTTCTTATTATCAAAAAACTTATAGAGTTACTTTGATGAAAATGCTTGGCGCTGAAGTCCATGCAAGCCCCAGCGAGCTAACAGAAATAGGCAGACAACTTTTAAAAGATGAGAAAAATCGTCATGGTTCGTTAGGCATTGCAATAAGCGAAGCTGTAGAGTATGCTTTAACACATAACGGGAAGTATAATGTGGGAAGCGTTGTAAACTCAGATATAATGTACAAAACAATTGCCGGAAATGAAGCATTAATACAACTGGAAAAGGAGGGCATTGTTCCTGATTATATAATAGGTGCTGTTGGAGGTGGCTCAAACTATGCTGGTTTGGCCTATCCGTTTTACGGGAAATTCAGAAACAAAATCAAGTACATAGCAGCTGGGTCTCTTGAAGTACCTAAAATGACAAAGGGTGAATACAAATACGATTTTCCAGATACAGGTAAAATATTACCTCAGCTGATGATGTATACTATAGGAAACGAATTTATTCCTCCTCCAATATACGCTGGTGGGTTAAGGTATCACGGCGTTGCGCCAACGTTGAGTTTGTTAATGAAAAATGGAATAGTAGAAGCAAGAGATTACGATCAGGAAACAGCTTTCAAATTCGCAGAACTTTATACGAGAACCGAAGGTTATGTACCGGCTCCTGAGACAGCTCATGCGCTCCCTATAATTAAAGAAATAGCAGAACAAGCTAAAAAAGAAGGTAAGAAGAAAACGGTATTAATGAGCTTTTCAGGCCATGGATTGCTGGATCTAGGTTCTTACGCTACAATGTACACTTAATGTTGTATCTAAAGCATTAAATTTTTCAATTTAATTTTTATATTTCAATAAATGGTTATACTCTTTACAGAACTAATTTGTTTAATTTTTGGAATAAGGTCCCCCTGTATCTGCCCGTCTGTAATTATGTAAAGTTTGGGTTCTTCATAAATTTCTGGATCTTCAGCGATAACCTGTTTGATGCTTAACTTTGCAGATGAGATCAAGGATGACACAGCAGAAACAATACCCTCTTCTTTAGGATCTTTTGCTGTAATTTCTATCACTCCATAACCAAGTTCGGAAGCAACAGAAACCATGTTCACTGTTGCCCTTAGTTTTGAAAAAACGTTAGATAAAAACGGATCAGAGGATATTTCTTCGATTAGCCCTTTTACTACTCTTTGATCCACTTCTGCCGCCCTTGCTATTGAAACATATGGAATTTCTATGTCGTTACAGTATATCGATCCTTCTTTAATAGATAGCCCATAAGAAATTAACTTTTTAATTAACTTGACCTTAGCGGGTTTATCTTTATATCTTTCAAGTAATATTTTCATAAATGAAACCAATTTTACCATAATTTAGCGTTCATCTTATTTAAGTTTAGCTGATATGCTGTTAATTACCCCCACTATTTGGAGCTTTCCAATTCATTAAGCAAGATTAGCGACCACGTAGGTTGAGTTGATGCTGTGTTCAACATGCGGAGCCATATTTGAGTAGCATTCTAATTTTCTTGAGTGTGAATTTATCAGCTTTGTAAGTTGGCTATCTTCAACTTGCGAAAGTTGATTTCACTTCCTTAACCATCGTTAGGTTAAATAAAGGGTAAAATTTAAATCCAAACAATAGATAGTCATTTATGCCCGCGGTAGCTCAGCCTGGTAGAGCTTCCGGCTGTAGAGGCCTGCAGAGGCTGGCCTTATCAGCATGCCAGGCTCACAGATACCGGAGTGTCGCAGGTTCAAATCCTGCCCGCGGGATCGTTTACTTAATTCAAATTCACAAGTCTAATTTTTAAATTTATATATGAGCCCAGTACTCCCGCTAGTATAAAATTTCGCTCTTCTAAAGAAATTTATTAGGGGCCTCATCTGTTTTAATGTTTGTTTATAACAAATAAGGCTCAACAGGAAATTGGCTAGCTGTTTAAACTCTGCTCTAAAGGCTTACATTATAAACTCAGGATAAACTTTGCAAAAAAATCGAAGCATGACTGCATACTTTTTCAAGAATATTGTTGAAAAAGAAATAACTTTAAGCAGATTAGCCTCTTAAGTGATTATTTGAACAAGCTGATATAGAGATCCTAAAACTATAAACTAAGGGCAAAATTTTGTCTGAAAAAAGCAACATAAGATTAAACCAAAGTTAATCAAAAAAATCATTTATTGTTAATTATAATTGAAATGCTGCACTCGTGGGAGTACTTTTATTTAGAAATATTTAAATATAATATTAAATATTATTAATTTATGGTTGAAGTAATACTGACATCCTCACCGCCTTAAAAGGCGATGGTTCCTTCAAGGCGGATCATAGGTTCGTGGTTTACCGCAATCATTCTCATCGCTTCATAGCTAGTGGGATTTACCCACCCCGCTTCGCTTATCCAGTGATAGACCACGGGCTGTGCCTTCAGCCACTTACCCCTATCCTTAACGGACTCGGGGATATGTAGAATGTTTATTGCCCCGTTCAAATCAGCGTTTATTACTTTCTCTGTGGGAGGACACTTGAACAAGCCTCTCTCAATCCTCCCGTTTTCGTGAATTTCCCCACACAGGGAACACTTCTTAGATGTATTTTCCTCATCCACAAGCTTAACCTTTATTCCGTATTCTTGTGCAACATTCTTGATTCGCTTTATTATTGCAGAATAGCTCCAAAAGTTTGTATTCCTTTCATTTCCTTTATCCTGAGCTATGCCCTTTGGATAGCCTATCTTTATTTCTCCTACTCCTTTGTCATAAAGGGATTCTACGATTTCCCTTGCTAGCCCTTCTCTAGCGTTCTTAAGCAAAAGAGAACGCTTATTGTACAACATTTCAAGCTTCTTGCTAGTTTTCAAGCCGTGCTTTGCAAGCCTCTTTTCTTCTATTGAAATGCGCTTTGTTATCTTCTTGAACTCTGAAAGCACTGAACCTCCTTTGAAGAGCATCCATGAGCCGTTTTGAACAGCTACAGTTGCAAGGTTTACAACGCCTAGGTCTATGCCAGCTTTCATTTTACCTTTTGGTTTATTATTTACTTTAACACTCACAGGAATCCTTGCGTACCACTTTTTCCTTGCATTATCGTAAAATATCTCAAGGGTCCCTTGCTTGCCTACCCACTTAAGCTTGCCATTGAACTTTAGCCTCATCTTGAAATCCATCAGGAATATTTCGTTTCCTTCAATTTTGTACCTGTCATTTCTTATCAGCAAAAACAAGTCATCTCTCTTTTTATGTGGAGGCTTAGGCTTCATCCACTTAGGCAATTCACCTTCTTTCTTCTTTTTGCTTAGCTCGAAAAAAGATTTCCACGCAGAAGCGTTCTTTCGCGTTACTTGCTGAACGTTTGCCCCGTGCAATATAGCCTTATATTTTTCATAAACGATTTTTTCTGTTTTATTAAAATCTACAGGCTCGTGCTTTTTGTACTGCTCAAGTCTCAACTTATTAACTTCATTCCAGCAATCAACGAATGCCTTTCCGAGAGCCGTTAGTTTAGCTTTTGTTTCTTTTCCTGCAATGATGCGCACTGTGTTCGATCGTCGCATGCTTTTGTTATTTTATCCTATTAAGAATATAAATACTTTAGCCTTTTCAGAGAAAACACGTTAGCAAGGACGGAATAGTTCAGCATCCCGCCTCTAGAAGAGGCGAGGCTTTCTTTCGTTTTGTAATACATCAATGGAAGGCAGAGCAAAAAGAAAAAGTAATGCAGTTCGCGACAACGATAATAAATTTAGCAAAAAGTAATAAGCTACCAACCGGTTTAAAACTTAATGAAATTAATTTGGCAAAAAACGCAAACATTGCTGTATGCAAATGGAGCGTGGATTCATTGGAACATCTCTTAAACGTAGCTTCATCATTAAAGCCCGAATGGCAAATAACAGCTGTGGAAGTAGAAAAAGCGTATTAAGATACAAATTTTTAAAATAATTTTTATTTAATTTTTTATAAATTCAAACTTTTTGAACCGTAACATCTTATTTTTGTATTCTTTAACGCGTTTATTTAAAAATTTGCCTCTAACGTTTCAGACGATGAAAGTCTTGCAATTCTTCTTTGAGCTAGCGCAGTTTGTACTATCAAAGATATTGATGCCACGCCTATGGTCATAGCTATTATCAGGTTTGTATAGTTTATGCCGTTACTTATGAGTGGTGGAAGGTTTAAAGCTAGCACTAAGGGTATAGCGCCTCTAATTCCGGCTAAAAAAGCCAGCTGATGATCGTATGGACCCTCTTTAAAAAATCTTAATGATCTTATGATGGCTATCCTAGATGTGAAAACTATTATGAATGAAATTATTATAATTATAAAATAAGTAATTATCAAAAACGGGTTAAAAACAAGTCCCATAGATATAAAAAGCAACGAAGTTACAATATAATCTATCACGGACCAGAAATTGTTTACTTCATTTTTAAAACTTCCAAGGTTTGTAGAAATCATAAAACCTGTTATTATTTCTGATATTATTCCTGAACCGCCTACAGCCTGCGTTATAAAAAAAGAAAGATAAGACATTACAAAAATCAGCGAAATTCTTGTCTCCATCCCTGATACCAGTGTAACTAGTTTGTTTGACAAATATCCTAAGGCTAAACCTATTATAGGAGAAGCTATAAAAACCATCAATACGACTTTAAAAAAGTCCACTAGAAAGAAACTGGTTCTAAAAATCAACAAAACAGAAAATATTGTAATAGCAGTAGCGTCATTTATCAGAGCCTCCCCCTCTATCAAAGACGTCGTGTTTGGAACTGCCCTTGTATGTCTTAAGGTAGCAATCACGCCAACAGGATCTGTTGGTGAGATTATTGTGGCAAAAAGAGCCGAATAATACCAAGAAAGTTTAAGAAAAAGATGGATCAAAACGGAAATCATGAGTACAGAAATTAAAACGCCTGCTGTAGCTAAATAAACTATAGGCCACAGGTTATCTACAAAACGATTATAGTCCAGGTCTAAAGTTGCTTTAAAAATTATTGGAGGCAATATCAAGTTAAAAAAGAGTTCTGCAGAAAGCAAACTTGTTAAAGATGAAGCTTGAGGGAAAAAGTTCAACTTTATGTTCAAAAACGTTATGAACATTCCAAGAATCAACAGAGTTGTAGTATATGGGACGTTTATCTTATGAGAGAAGGTGCTTGCTAAAACTCCCAGCAAAATGAAAATCATTATTATCTCATAATTAACTGGCCCCAGCAACATCTTAACCTGCTCTTTAATGTCAAGCGAGTTTTAAAAATGTTAATCTTAAAAAATTGAGCAGAAAACAAAAAATGCAAAATAAAAATGCTGTTTACTTTTTGTTTAAAGTAATCTCGATCGTTGAAATGCTTCTTTTTATATTCTCATTTTCTAACGTGATTGTACCTATTGTGATGTTTCCAAGGTCGTATTTTCCATTGCCTATCTTGTTTAGAATAATTTCAGCAACGTCGACTGCCTTAGAGATAGCCTTCCCCCTGGCTTTAATAATAATTGTGTTTTCTGAACCCATTTTGTACATAGCTGCCGCTGCGTAAGATTTAGCTGGCTTCTTTCCGATTAACAAAACGTTGTTGTTCGTACTTTTTGAAGCGTTCTCTTCGCTCAAAATTCTGTCACTTGCCTCTAAGTTTATATATTTTTAGTATATAAATATTCCTAAACATAAAGTGTATCTCTTCAACTATCAGCTGGAGCTTTTTGCTTAATCGCCCGCATTCACTCCGTAAAAGTTTAGCTAATTCTATAAACTATTAACGTTCAATCCGTGTTTAGCATGTAAATCATAGTTGGCAGCCAAATTCAGTACAGCAATTAATTTGTAGCGCTCTATGAGATATTTCCAGCCTGAAAAAGATAATTTCATGCAATATTAAATAAGTTAAAAATTTTAGATAACAAAACATATTTATTTTTGAAAAATAAAAATTAATTATGCTGAAGATAGGAGATGAAGCTCCTGATTTTGAGCTTCAAAATCAAAACGGCGATGTGGTCAAACTCAGCGATTTTAGGGGAAAAACGGTAGTTATCTATTTTTACCCAAAAGATTTTACTACAGGTTGTACTGCAGAAGCAAAGGACTTTAATCAAAACATAGAATATATTTTATCCAAAGGTGTAAAGGTTATTGGAATAAGCTCTGATTCCATAGACTCCCACAGGAAGTTTAGCCAGAAACTCGGTTTAAAATTTGACCTTCTTTCGGACCCAGAAAGAAAAGTTATCAAAGCTTATGGAGCTCAAGTTGGTAATAGGACAAGGAGAATTACATATATTATAAATAAAGAAGGAAAAGTAGCGTTTGTATTTCCAAAGGTCGTTCCGGTAGGTCACAGCCAAGAAGTTTTAAAGAAGCTAGAGGAATTGAAATTACTTTAAGCAAAACATATATTTTTAAATTTTTAAAGATAACTAATGAAAATTCCACCAAATTTTAAATATATAAGAACATACACTTTAGATGAATATTACGAAAAAGCAAACCAGACATCATTACCTCTAATAATTTCAGGGGGAACAGTTGCTGTATTAATGCTAAAGAATCGCTTAATCAGACCAGAAGCTGTAATAGATATTAGCCAAATTCCAGAGCTAAATGTATTAAAAATAAACAAAGATGACGTATTCATAGGAGCTAATATGAAACTCTATAAATTAAAGAACGTATTGCCAAATGATTCTGCTAGTGAATTGATAGTGAAATCTGCGTCAACCGTTGGAGATATTGCTATTAGATCCATGGGATCTGTTGGTGGAAATGTATGTTTGGGTGATCCAAGTAATGACCTGCCTGTGGCCTTGACAGCGATAGATGCACAGGCCGTAATAGGAAAAAAAGACGATATAACCTATCTGCCAATAACGAATTTTTACATTAAGCCTTTTAAAACCGTGTTAAACAAAGGCGAAATATTACTTGGAGTTAATTATAAAATGTTAAATGGATACAGAACATCGTATAAAAAGCATTTTATAAATTTCCTCGACCATTATGTAGGAATAGTAGCTGCAATTGCGAAGATTGAAGAAAATGTCATAAAAGATTTCAAGATAGCTATTGGAGGTGAAGCTGTTGGAAAACCTGTTAAATTTGATCTCTCTGAATTTTCAAACGTAGATGAAATTAAAATAATCAAGGAAAGAATATTTGATTACGTTAACACGATGCACATTGAAAATAACCGTTTTGGTACGGCTAACTATAAAAAGAAGGTTCTTTATACTTTGATTTCCCGCGCTATCGATGAGGTGCTCAAGCTTTGAAAATAAAATTAAACATAAACGGAACAGATTATGAATCAGAAGTGGAGCCTAGAATGCTTCTCGTTGATTTTATAAGGGATGTAGCTGGACTTAAAGGTACCCATGTAGGTTGCGAAACAGGATCTTGTGGCTCATGTATGGTCCTTTTAGATGGAATGCCTGTTAAATCCTGTTTAATGCTTGCTGTTCAGGCAGAAGGCAAAAAAATCATAACCGTTGAGGGATTATCTGGGAAAAATGGTTTAAACAAGGTACAAAAAGCACTTTCTGAAAGGAAGGCTCTACAGTGCGGATTTTGTGCTGCGGGCTTCTCAATAATGGGCACTTGGATTTTAGATAATGAAAAAAATGTAGATTATCAAAAAGTTAAGGAGGACATCGCGGGAGTTGTTTGCAGGTGTTCAGGATATGACCAGATAATAAAAACGATAACGGAGGTCGCAAAAAATGAGTGAAAGGACAGAAAAATTTTTCAAAGGAAAAGGAAGCTTTGTAGATGATATAACTTTTCCAGACATGCTTTATTTAGAAATAGTTAGGTCAAGAAAAGCGCATGCCAAACTTTTAAAAGTAAAAGGAGGTTTAACTGCTGACTCTTTAGATTTAACTTTAATTTCAACAGGAGAATCATACAGAAAAGGTAAAAATTATGAAGTTGAGCCTGTACTCGCAAAAGAAAAAGTCCTTTACTATGGGCAACCTGTATCTGCAGTTTATGATAAAGATAAATACAAAGCCAAAGATCTGGCAGAAACTGTAGAAATTTCTTATGAAGAATTGAAACCGATTTTAACTATTGAAGATTCATTATCTTCAAAACCTATACACGATGGCAGAAAAGACAATATAGTATCTAGCTTTGAGGTTGGGAAAAAGTTTTCCCCTGAATCTAAAATAAAATTATCTGACGAACTCTTTATGGAAAGAGTTTTACCAAACCCGCTAGAAACCCGGGGTATAGTGGCGTTCTACAACAGTGGAAAATTGAATGTTTGGATCTCTACGCAGTCTGTTTATTCTATAAAAAATGGACTGAGTAGAATTTTGGGTTTAAATCCCGCAGACATAAATGTATACCAGACAGATACTGGCGGGGCTTTCGGTTCAAAAAGCGCCGTTTATCCAGAATATGTTATAGCTTCATACTTAAGCATAAAAACAAAAAAGCCGGTTAAATGGATCGAAAGCCGTGAAGAACACATTTCAAGTACAAGGCCAGGAAGAGGCGCTAAAGCGCAGTTGAAAATATATGGCGATGAAAAAGGAAAGATAGATGGCATTGAAGGAAAGATCTTGGTAGACGTAGGAGCTTATGCAGATGATCTTTCATCAACATCCCCTTCTTGGATAGGATATCAAATAACAGGTCCTTATATGATTGAAAACGTTTTTATAGAAGGCTACTCAGTATACACCAATAAAGCTCCATTAGGACCTTACAGAGGGGCGGGAAGGCCAGAAGCTGCCTTCTTTATGGAACGTATGATTGATCTGTATGCAGATCATTTAGGATTAGATCCTGTAGATGTACGATTAAAAAATCTACCTGAAAAAGAATTTATATCTCCTACTGGATTAAAAGTCCTTCCATCTAAAGCATTTTTTGAAGATGGAATTAAAAAAATAAACTATGCTGAGCTAAAAAAGAAGAATGCAGGAATTTCCTTTGGCATTCTTATTCCTGCTGTTTATGGTGGAGAAAGTGCAAAAATTAAAGTTGAAAACGGTACAGTCAAAGTATGGCTAGGAGGCAATGCACACTGGCAAAGACATGAATTATTTGTAAAAAGAATAATAAAGGAAGTTCTTGGCATACCTGAAGATAAAGTGGTTCTTATGAATGGTAATACGAGTGAATTGGAAAAAGGTATAGGAACATGGGGTAGCAGATCAGCAATAACTGCTGGTTATGCGCTTTATAAAGCAGCCCTCGCATTAAAAGAAAAGGCTGATAAAATTGGTCTAAAAGAACCCCAACAGATTCTAAGTTCTGAATTAAGCTCAGAATATTATGAAAACATGCAACTGGATCCATCTATGATATCGTTTTTACTTACAGCTGCTGTAGCGGAAATTGAAGATGGTATAAAACCAGTTATAAAAGAAATATGGGCATATTATGATGTAGGTGAACCTTTATCATTAGAAGCTATATATGGACAAATTACTGGAGGCCTGCTGATGGGAGTTCAGGAGGTTCTTACAGAAGCGTTGAAATGTGATGAAAATGGTAAGCCGATCCCAGAAACTCTTTCTGCAACAGGAATTGCATATTCGATAAATGCTCCAAAATATGATGTGCAAATTACCAGCTTTGGACGTTCAAACACCCCTCATGGCGCAAAGGGAGTAGGAGAAGCCGGTACTGTAGGAGCGCCCCCAGCATCTGCCAGAGCAATAGAAAACCTGATAAAAAAACGAGTAAACAGGTTGCCCCTCAACCTAGATCTTTTAGCGTGATCGTGTTTATATAAAAACTTTATTTATAACAATTTAAATATGATTAACATGCCAAAGTATATTTGCAAAAAATGCGGCTTTGAAGCGGATACCGATAAATGGATTTGGAGATGCCCTTCTTGTGGCGGTGTGTTAGACATAAAAG
Organism: Nitrososphaeria archaeon; assembly: GCA_046536595.1. Taxonomy (GTDB): domain Archaea; phylum Thermoproteota; class Nitrososphaeria; order Conexivisphaerales; family UBA164; genus CAYFFZ01. The sequence goes on from JAWDMM010000001.1 coordinate 18,175, forward strand.
GAAAAGTTGAAGCTCCAAAAATAACCCTTGGAGAAGGAAACACACCCCTTATCAATCTTTACGGCTTCGGAGGAAACGTTTATTTTAAATTGGAGTATCTTAATCCCACGGGTTCTTTTAAGGACAGAGGATCCGCTATGGCTCTTTCACAAGCGCAAAGGTTAGGTATAGGTTGCATAGTAGAGGATTCAAGCGGTAACGCTGGGATTTCAGTAGCTGCTTATTCTGCTGCAGCAGGAATCTGGGCAACCGTTGTAGTTCCCAAGGGATGCGAACCAGGAAAGAGACATTTTATAGAAGCTCTTGGAGCCGAAATAGTTGAAGCAGAGGACAGAGAAGCAGCTGGAAACAGGGCAAGAGAGCTGGAGACACGGGGATGTGCTTATATAGGGCACCAGTGGAACCCCTGGTTTATTAAAGGAATGGAAACCATCGCATCAGAGATAATTTCACAATTAGGTAAAGTCCCTGATGCTGTCATAACTCCGGTAAGCTCTGGAACCCTGCTTTTGGGACTTTATAACGGATTTAAGAAGAGCAAAAAGTTACCACGGCTTTACGCGGTTCAGGCGTCCGGATTTTCTCCCCTTTATGATGCTATTCATGGAAAGTATGAGAGAAAACCATCAAAGCTAGCTGATGCGCTCCAGGTTCTTAACCCACCTAGGCTTGAACAGATGAAAGAAGCCGTTTTAAAGAGCGGGGGAGATGCCTTAGTTGTTAACGATGAAGAAATTCTGAACGCCATTGCAAAGCTCTTGAAGGCCGGAGCCATAGTTGAACCATCATCTGCAAGCGCTTTGGCAGGATACATGCAGCTATTAAACTCTGGCAAAATAAATAACGGCGAAAAAGTTGTAATAATACTTACTGGAAACGGATTAAAATATCCTGAAATGGTTTCGCTCATTTCTTAACAGAGCGTTTTTGATCAGATAAAAAATAATTACCTAAATTTTATAGTTTTTGAGCTTATTTAAAAAGAATACTTAATAAAAATGGAATCATTAAAATTAATCAAATGATTAAATTTGTTATAAAAAGGGACGGCAGGACAGAAGTTTTTTCAAAAGAAAAAGTCTTAAAAAGCGTGATGTGCTGTCTAGATACAAAAAACGCTTTAACGCTAATTGAATCTGTTACTATAGAAATGCCTGAAATCATTAAAACAGAAGATCTGTTTCTTAAAATCAGAACAGAGATGTGGAAGAGTTTTCCTGCAGCCGCCGTAAAGTTTGGACTGAGAGAAGATATGATGAGGCTTGGCCCTGCTGGATACAATTTTGAAGATTTCTATGCTAAAATCTTAAGCGAATTAGGCGTGAAGAATGTAAAAGTTAGACAGATCTATAAAGGTAAGTGCGCAGATCATGAGCTAGACGTTGTTTACCAGAGCCAAAAAGGAAAAGAATTCGCAGAAATGAAGTACCACAATCAATTTGGCATATACACAGGGCTTAAAGAAGCCCTGTACACTTATATGAGGTTCATAGACCTAAATGATTCTGGGAACAATTTTGCAAAAGCGAACCTAGTTACCAATACTAAAATTTCTGAAGAAGCTGTAAGATTTTCAAACTGCAAAGAAATGGGAATACTAGCATGGAAATACCCTCCTGGTAATGGGCTTGAGAAGCTTATAGAAAGTACAGGTACTTATCCAGTAACTGCACTTGTCAACTTTCTATCTGAAGAAAAAATTAAAGAGCTGATGGAACTAAAGATCATAACTCTAAAAGATCTTATAACTGCTTATGAAAGCAAGGCACTTCCAAAGAATTACGAGGAAGCTTACAGGATCGCCAGAATCTCAATTTATGGATATTAATTTTGTTTGAAAAATTACAATCTGTTTTGATTGACTAAGATCTTGTTATACTCATTCCTGGCCATAGAGAGCTGGTTTTCGAATCTTTTTTCATTATCTCGAGATAAAATAGCCGACACAAACAGTTTCAAAATAAATGGCTTTATATTGGTGCTTGTCATATAATATTTTGTGCCTGAAAGATCTTGAAAGAGGCATTTTGCTCCTTGGCCTTCACTTAAGGACCATTATTAGATATTCAAGAGATTCTTATACACAAAAAGATAGGAGGTTGTGAAGCGTGATAAAGAGCTATTCGCTTAAGCATGAGCTCGGGGATGAGCTCTTTTCACTCCTCAAAGCTTACAGGGACGCTGTTAACAGCGTGATTGAAGAGCTTTGAATTAGCATAGAGTGGGAAAAAAGGAAGGTTAATGGAAAGAAGCAGTGGAGGCTCTTACCAAAATACAAGGTGGATATTCACAGCAGAGAGTACAAGAAGAAGCTCAGGGACAGCCTCCTTGTGGATTGGACTTACGCAAACACTGTTCCATAAAATTTGATATATCAAATTAAAAAACCTTTTCTTTAAAAACATAAAATGATTTTGTAAATCATTTGAGCTTTATACAAAAAGGCGAACTCTCAAAGTTTTTAAATTTGGAAAATATAATTGTTTATGATTTGTATAACAGAAACCTCACATCTGATTTTGGAGATGAGGTTGTGCCTCTATATGAGATCATCAACATATTAAAACCAAACGAAAATGACATAGTATTAAGCATAGGGGATATAAATGGGTATTATTCCCTAGTATTGAGAAAGTATGCAAAAGAAGTTCACGTGTTGGTGCCTGAAGATCTTTGGTTTGAATATATTAAGAGGCTTGCTGTAAAGTTCGGAGCCAAAAATGTAATTCCACACAAAGAAGACCCATGCGCCAATATAAGTTTAGAAAAATTTGATAAATTTTTCATAAAAGCAAGAGAGATGGACCTAGAATGTATATCAAGTATTTCAAAAACTTTAATAAAACAAGAAACAGTAAAGTCAGGCATCATCATAGGTGTGCATTCTCCTCCCTTTTACAGGACTTCTGATTTACTTCCCGAAGCGATTGAAAATACATTTAAAAATTCTGGTTTCTCTTTAAAATTTAAAGTTAATTTTAGATACCATTATGCCATGTACTTTTCTAAATAACGCTTGAATTTATTAGCAATATTTATTATTTCCACATATATAACAAGTTCATATTGAGAACAGTCTGTGAAGAAGTCGTAAGGTATGTGCTCCCTGCGTATAGAAGTCTGATTGCTAGAAAGCTAGTTAATGATTACGGGTTAACACAAGAAGAAGTGTCAAAAATAATGGGCGTATCACAGGCTGTAGTAAGTTATTATGTTTCTAACAAAAGGGGAAAAGGCATTTCAAAATATGAAAAAGTAGAACTTCTTCAGAAAGAGGCTGAAAAATCAGCAAGAAGGTTAGTTAACGGTGAATCTTCGATCAAGATCGCTAAAGAATTTTGTGAAATATGTAAGGTGCTCAGGGAAAGCAATATCATAAAAGATGAGCAGCTCATCATTACTTGCGATAAATAAACGGCCTAGTGAACTGATGATTAAAAATCAAAATACAGTTTAAACTCATAAGGATGAGGCCTAGCCGCTACTGAATAGTATTCATCGTACTTTATTTTAATATATTTTTCAAGCATAGTATCTGAAAAGAATGGCTTAAGGTACTGATTGTCTGAAAGAAGTTCTTCGATAGCTTCTTTTAAGCTTCCAGGCAGTTTTTTAATGTTGTAGTTTCTCAACTCAGATTCTGACAGTTCGTAAAGGTTCCTGTCTACAGGATCTCCAGGATCTATCTTTTTATTTATGCCATCTAAACCCGCGAGCAATATAGCTGATAAAGCCAGATAAGGATTGCAGCTCGGATCGGGTGTTCTAAATTCTACTCTCTTTTCTGAAGGGGAAGCCTTTCTGTAAGCGGGTATTCTAACATTGGCACTCCTGTTCCCTCTGCTCCATGCTATAAAGGTAGGAGCCTCATAACCTGGCACCAACCTCTTGTAACTGTTTGTCGTTGGTGCTACAATGGCTGCTAAGGATCTGCTATGTGTTAAAAGACCACCAACAAAGTACCTGCCTGTCTGACTGAGCTCAGCGTATCTATCATTTTCATCATAAAAAAGGTTCTGCTTTACATTATATTCATTACCTTCCCATATACTTACGTGAACGTGCATGCCGCTTCCATTTTCTCCAAACACTGGTTTAGGCATAAAAGTAGCATATTTCCCCATCATGCTTGCAGCGTTTGATGCGACGTATTTTACAGTTAGAATTCCATCAGCAGCACCAACCAAAGTATCCTTTTCAAAATTTATTTCAACTTGCCCAACAGCAGCTACTTCATGATGATGGACCAATGGTAAATAACCAAAAGAATAAAGATACTCAGAAACCACGTTACGGTATTCTGCTAAAGAATCAACAGGAGTTTCAGGATAATATCCTTGTTTTTCTCTCATTTTTAAAGGGTTTTGAGAAAATGGGGCCTCGTTAGAAATGACCTTATAATACTGTCTGTAACCGTACTCAGCGTCAAACCTTACATCATCAAAGACAAAAAACTCAACTTCTGGTCCAAAAAATGCAGTTAAACCCTTTTCAGTAAGGAATTTCTGAACGTTTTCGGCAACTGCTCTTGAATCACTATCTAATCTAACCGTGCTCATCTCAGACATAATACCGCCTATAAATCTAGCTTCTTTTTGATTCCATGGAATTTTTGAAAATGTACTTATATCTGGTATAAAAACAAGATCAGAATCATCGATATCAGTAAAGCCCATTATGCTGCTACCATCGACCTTTGGAAAGCCTTCTTTGAAAACATTTTCATTTATTTCATATGATGGAATAGAAAAGTGCTGAAGTTTCCCTCTTAAATCTGCAAATTGCATGCTAACAAATTTGACCTCTTTAAGAGATTTCAATGTTTCATCTAATGTTATGTTCCTTGGTACTTTTTTTCCATTTTCTATAACGTATGGCATTATGGCTGATATTTAAATTTGAATATTTTATAAAGTTTACTGTTAAAATATGAACAATTTAACAATCATAACGATAATAATGGAATTAAGTTTAAAATTTTATCGTAGTTAATAAACATTGTTTAAGGTATACTTTCTTATGGTAAAAGACATCACTTTGCTTTTTTATTAAAATAGATTGATCAATATAAGCCCCCTGTAAACTTAATATCGTTTATAAGATTCAGCGTTAGTTAATAACAATTTTAATAAATTATTTATATATTATGGGTTGTGTTAGGAGCCTGTAAATGTATAAAAATAAATATGGATTTGAAGCTTTAAGTGAACCCATAAAAGCTTTGTTAAAAGAGAGAGGGCTAGAAGAACCCTCCGAAATTCAGAAATTGGCTATACCCGCTATACTCAATGGTGAAAATGCTTTACTGATTTCCCCTACCGGATCTGGAAAAACTGAGGCCGCAATGCTTCCATTGTTTGACCTTATGCTTAAAAATGGAAAAAATGGTCTTACAATGCTTTACATATCACCGCTTAGAGCTTTGAACAGAGATCTGTTAGATAGGTTGAGCTGGTGGGCGCAAAGGCTTGATTTTAGAATGGCTGTAAGGCATGGTGATACAAGTAAAGAAGAGAGAAGACAGCAGGTTCTTGCTCCGCCAAATTTGCTTATAACCACTCCAGAAACCTTGCAAATAATTCTTGTTGCCAAGAAACTCAGAGAACTTTTAAAAAATGTAAGACACGTAGTGGTTGATGAAGTGCATGAACTGGCAAACGATAAAAGGGGCACACAATTGGCAGTTAGTTTACAGAGACTGAAAAGGCTTACAAAAAATGATTTACAAATAGTAGGTCTATCTGCAACTGTTGGCAACGCCAACGAAGTTGCAAAATTTTTAGTCGAATCAGGAAAAGATATTCGGGTAATTTCTGCTTTTCCAAAAAAACTTTTTTCGTTTAAAATTGTATATCATAAAGCTAAAGACAAAACTGAAGGGCCATTGCTTCCAGATTTAACAGTAAGGCTTGAAGAATTATTAAAAGAGGTCAAAGGTAAAAAAGCGCTCATTTTTACAAATACAAGAAGCGAAGCCGAGTCACTTGCAAGCAAAATTAGGATTATTGACCCAACCTATCCTGTAGCTATTCATCACGGAAGCCTTTCAGCAGAAACGCGCAGCAATGCTGAAACCGGTATTAAGTACGGCAAAATTTCAGGTGTTATATGCACCTCAAGCCTGGAACTTGGAATAGACATAGGAGACTTGGACCTTATAGTTCAGTATAATTCTCCTAGACAGGCTTCAAAGCTTGTTCAAAGAACAGGGAGAAGCGGCCACAGCTTAAAAAAGGTTAGTAAAGGAGTCATAATAGTTCAGGACGCAGACGATGCTCTTGAAGCTTCAGTTTTGGCAAAAATGGGCATGGAAGGAAAGGTTGAGCCAATAATAATACCTGAAAAGCCCGCTGATGTGATGATGCAACAGATAGCTGGATTGATGATGGAGAATCTAGTTCTTAAAATTGATGAGCTTTTAGATATCTTTAAAAAAACATACCCATATAAAGATCTCTCATTAAACGAACTCAATAAAATAATTAGTTTTATGAATGATAGAAAACCGCCGTTGCTAAGGTACAAAGAAGGAGCTGTATTGAAGCCGTCGAGAGCTGGACCACTTTACGAATATTATTTTTCAAATTTAAGCATGATTCCGGAGGAAGTTAACTATATAGTTATCAATGAGGATAACGACGAACCCATCGGCCAGCTCGATGAAAGCTTTATTTCAGAATATGGTGAGATAGGAACAAAATTCATTCTTGCCGGTAATGCCTGGGTTATAACCAACGTCGTTAAAAACAGAGTGTATGCCAAAGCTGCTAAAGATCCTTTAGGAGCTATACCTAGCTGGATAGGTGAAGAAATACCAGTAATAAAAGAAGTAGCTCAGGAAGTGGGGAAAATAAGGGGAATATTGGCTGATTTTATAAAGAAAGGAAATGTAGAAAAGGCGAAAGAGTTTCTAAAAGAACATTTCCCGTTAGACGACGAATCTGCTGAAAACGTCCTTATTGAGATAGCACTGCAAGTCAAAAGAGGTTTAGAAGTTCCTTCTGACCGTATAATAACTTTAGAATCGCACAGCCCATACCTGATAATCCATACACACATAGGGCTGCTGGGAAACAGAACCCTCGCAAGAATGCTTGTTCATCTTATAAGTGAAGAAACTACAAGGCCCGTTAAAGTAAAGAACGATCCTTACAGAATAATATTTGAAGTTACTGGCATAGATTCAGGAATACTTGAAAAAATTTTCAAAAACCTAGCTAATTATGATTTAGAGGATTTGGCTAAAAGGTCTTGCGAAAACACAGGAATTTTTAGAAGAAGGTTAATTCAAGCGGCAAGAAAAATGGGCGTTATTGAGCATGAAAAAATGATAACCCTTTCTGAAGCTAAAGTTTTAGCGGAAACTCTCAAAGGGACGCCTGTATATGAAGAAGCCATGAGAACTATGCTTGAACAGGATCTTGACTGGAAAGCTGTACATGAGTTGATTAACGATTTATTAACTGGAAAAAAAGCGTTGATTAACTTTGGCGAGCTAGATGAACCTTCACCTATAGCTCTTATAGGAATAGAGGAAATGGCGAGACAAGGTGAAGTAATAGATCCCTCCAGGCTTAAAAGGCTTATAATTGAAGGAGGAAAAGCGCGAAGCCTTGGATGCATAAAAACAGCTTACTGCTTCTCATGCGGTGCTGTTTACACCATCCAACCTTATTATCTTGGTGATCCTCCAAGGTGCGAACAGTGTGGATCTACCGAAATAACGCTTTTAGATGAAGGTGAAGATTTTGTAAGGGAGAATATCTTGAGAAATAAAAAATATTCTGAAGAAGCAAAAAAAGTTATGGAGTTTTTAAAAAAATACGGAAGACGCGGAGCTATAACTCTCTGTTTTGATATACCTAAAAATATGAGAGAGGAGCTGGCTGCAATACAGGACGATGAAATGTTTTATTATTCTCTAATGGAAACTGAAAGAAAAAGATCTTTAGCGTTTTTAAAGATTAAAAAATCAAGGAGCTAAATGTTTTGAATCCCGGGGATAAAGAACAACTTCTCGTATGTTGTTTCTTCCAGCTAATACCATCATGAGCCTGTCGAAACCCAATCCCCATCCCGAGTGGACAGGCATTCCCCATCTGTAAACTTTCAGGTGCTCTGAAAAACTTTCCGGATTTAGGTTGTTAGCCTTTAATCTCTCGACCAAAAGATCATGTTTATGTATTCTTTGCCCGCCAGATGCCAGTTCGAGACCCTTATACATTAAATCAAACGATTCACTTAATTTTTCTCCCTTAGGCATTGTATAAAATGGCTTTAAAGAAAGAGGCCAATCTATGATAAAGTAAAATTCTTTATCTTTGCCAAATTCGTTCAATACGTCAGTTGTTAGATCTTCACCAAATTTTACCCCTGTACTATCGCATACCTGTTCGTATGTATATATCGGAAAATTGTCTTTAATTTCATTGACCTGATAACCTCTAGCTCTTAATGAGGTGTGAACGTGCTTTATGAGTTCTTCAAGAATTTTCATAACGTCAAACTTTTCCATCATGGCCGCTTCTATATCAACGCTTGTGAATTCATTGAGGTGTTTTACGGTGTTTGATTTTTCTGCTCTAAAATAATGAGCAATTTCAAAAACTTTACCAAGAGCTAAAACTAGCTCTTCTTTATATAGCTGCGGGCTCTGAGCTAGGTACGCTGGCCTTCCAAAATAATCAACCTTAAAAAGTTCTGCTCCCCCCTCTGATGCCGTTGCAATTATTTTTGGCGTATCTACCTCAACAAATCCATTTTGAGTTAAAAAATCCCTTATTATATGTAAAACATCGGCGCGCATCAAAAATATCTTTCTTTCTTCAGAATCTCTGAGGTCGAGGGGCCTGTTGTTTACCCTCGTCATAAGTTCGCTTTGCACTTTTGACGCTGGATCTAAAGGAAGAACCTTATCAGCCTCGTTTACGATTTCCAAGAAATCAACCTGGACCTCATATGGATTTATTTTTGACCTGCTTTTAACAACGTTTCCTCTTAAAATGACATAGCTCTGTCTTGATATTGAAGAACCTTTTTGTGCTAATTCACCTTTTAATACTGCCTGATAATAACCGTAAGGATCGCCAATCACTAAAAACGTTAATTTGCCAAGGATTCTTATTTCGTGTACCCATCCGTGAAGCTCCACATATCTTCCTTCGTTCTTACCTAGCTCTGGCGACTGAACTCTTTTTGGTGAACCTTCCTTTTTCAAACTCAAATACTATCTCGTCCCCCGTTATAATTTTTGTTATTTCTTTAACTTTATTTAAATCGATGGGCAAATTATATGTTTCCTGACCAGCTATTACTGCCTTGATATGCCTTGAACCATCGGGAAGCCAAACTATGTTTATTGTCAAAAGCCTAATTGGATACATTAAATTTTCTAAAAACTGTCTTGTATCTGAAGTCTGTTCTGTAACCCAAACGTTACCAAGTGCTTCCCTCAGTTTTGTGATTATTTGCTTATTGTTCAAAACAATCTTTGCCTCACCTTGGTTGAATAAAAGGACATAATCATCTCCCACTTTGTAGGCTCTCTTAAGCGTTAATTTATCAAGAGCTGGAAGCTGATTTGCAAGTTTAGCAAGAATAAAAGATACTTTAACGTCAGCTTCTGTTATCTCTCCGTTTTTTAATCTCTCCTCACACTTCGGACATAATACCCCAACTTTTGCATCAAAAGTACATATTGGAAATTTCAAATATCGTTCAAAATGATTTAACATTTAGGGTTTTTAAACATATTCCTTTTATTAACTTAATTTTTAGAAATTTCATGAAAATACTTCTTTTAAAAAAGCAAATCTTTTATCAAAAGTGTATGTTGACGAAAAATAAGGATAAAGCGCTAGAACATCTATACCATTCTTATAAAAAACGTCTGAAACATTTTTTATAAAATCAGGTGAAGGATTTATAGCTATTACACCTTTAGCCTGAAGGTTACTGATTGCTTCCTCTCTCTTTGAATACAAAGCTAAGAGGTCTTCTATAACACCCTCTTTTTTAAATAGCTCATAATACTGAGGAAAAGCTGCGTATTTTTGCAACTCGCTGACTGCCATGTGAATAGCCGCATCTTGTGTTTGTGCAATAAAAATTTTAAAGTAAGAAATAACTTTTCTGTTTTCATTTTTAAAAACAGACGAAACCTTTCTTGCATGATCAAATGTTGAAAAATTAAGTATAATTCCATCGCTTATATCTTTAACTCGTTTTGCCAACCCTTCCCTTAAAGTTGCAACAATAACTTTGATGCCTGTTTCTTCCTTAATTTTTAAAATTTTCTCTCTCATACTAAAAATTGCCTGGGAAACATCTTCCTTCACAGAACCAAGCCCAACTCCTAAGAAGAATCTGTTTTCTACTAGTTCATTGATTGTTTTTATCTGCCTAATGAGTTCGTTAAGCTGCATCTCGTTTACCCTGATCACTCCTGGCCCGGCCAGAGTTTCTTTGTTTTTTAATAGTATAGAAAAAGAGAGCTGTATCGGGTCAATATCCTTTGAAACGTCTGGAATGAAAAAATACTCAGAAAATATGTTTTCAGCTATTTTTAAAGTTTCTAACGGCTTAAAGACTTCAGGTCTTAAAGCTAGGCCCATGCTCATTTTAAACTATCTTTAAGCTTGGGGCGTGCAAACCGTTGTTCAAAGCTATGTTTAAAAGAAGAGGCGTTAAGGACTCAAGATACTTTGAAACATAGAGTTTGCCTGCATAAAACGGATTGAGCCCTTCAATGCTTGACACTATTTCTGCCGCATCTGCAAAGGTTGCTCGATCTTCAGCTGCAATAAGCACATCATAATTTAACTTAGCGTTAAGATCAGAAAGCCTCATTGCCGGCACAGTATGAAAAGCGGATGCAACTCTCGCTCCCTGAAGGGTTGATCTTATAAGTTCTGCAGCAGAAACTTCTTTATCTCCTATCCGGAAAGGTTCATAAGAAAAGCCAAATTTCGTCTTTGTCATGGGTACTATTGGAGATATAAAGAGTTTACCTTCGTAATTCTTCAACGTGATCAAAAACTGAGGCAGAACTTCATGAGGAACGCTTATAATTATTTTGTCTGAACTTTCAACCGCTTCCTGATTCGTTAGACCAGTAAACTTAAAATTGAAACCATACTTCTCAGCTTCTTTTTTATATTCTTCAGCTATTTTTTCTGCTTTTTCTTTTTCCCGTGAGCCAATCACTACTTCGTTCTTTTTAGCCAGCCTTAGAGCGAGGCCTTTCCCAAGATCGCCTGTTCCGCCTAATATTGCAATTTTCATTTGTAAATGTTTGATTTTTTTGTTTTATAAACTTTTAATTTTGTAAGAGGGGTAACAATCTTGGATATGTTTCTAATGCTTCTTAAAGTTTCTTACTTTGTTTTTTGTTCTTCGGCATAAATCATGCTTATTATCATTGGCATGTTATCGCGAGGACAAAGCCCCGACTGTTTTAAAACATAATCGCCTTCTTTAAACTCTCTTTTTATCTTGTATCCGCATTTAGGACACTCCTCTATGCTAAAATACTTTACCTGAGGCGTTTTTTGTCTCATCATTGAGCAACACCTAAAGTATTTCCAACTCCTATTATTATTGCTGAACCGCCTTCAGGTACGTTTTTGTTGATGACGTCCGTAACAGCTTCTCTCGCCTTTTTTGCAGCTTCAGCTATATCTCTGGTCATTACAGCTATAGCTTCAAACAAGGATTCTTTTATTATAACTGCATATAGAGGTATCTTCTTTTCGGCAGCTATTTTTTCTATATTAAACTTCTCAGTTCCAATACCTCCTATAGCAGCCCCTATACCAATTGCAACATCTCCTGATTGCTCTCCTTCCAGCTTCAGCGCTGCATCTATCATTACTATTGCAGAAGCATCCTTAAACGGACCATCTAAAAGAAGTTGCAGAGCCTTGTCAGGATTGCCTACGTTAGCCATAGGCCCTTTTGCTTTTATGATGGCAACTCTTCTGTTGTTTATCGTTGTTTCCCCAAAAACCGTTTCTTCGTCCAGATAAACCTTGGATTTATCTCTTAACCATTCTGCCACAACCATAGGACCTATAGCATCCCCTAAAGGAAGAGATTTTTCAAGAGCGTTCATAGCTGAAAGATAAGCGTCAGCCTGCTTGACTATACTTGGGAGAATCATCTGTAACTGAGCTAAAAGGTAGATGTTGTCTGGAAATTTTTTGCCTATGAGGTAAAAGTGTCTTACGACTTTGTAGACGTAATCTAAAGCCGATGCTATTTCGAGCATGTTTAACACCGCAGTCTTTTCTATTTCGTTGGCATTCTTCATTATTTCTTTTATCCTGTATTTTACTGTTTCATCCTGCACCCTCAATATGTGTTCCATTTTTTTAACTATTCCTACAGGATCTAAGTTAACAGGGAATATAGTTTGCATTTCAATCATACTTTCAATAACTTTCTGGCCATCTCCAGAAACCCCTTTTCTTTGAAGGTAAGACATCAGGTTTGACCTTGATTGATCTGCGTCATATTTTAATTTAACAAGATACCTGTTAATATCAGCAATTATAGCATAACTTTGCAACCTTTGACCATAAACGATGAGTATTATATATGGGACCCAGATTATAATCATGTATATTACAAATTGAATTGGGGAATTTGGCGTATAACCAAAAAGCAGATTAAAAGGGCTTCCGCTCAAATTTAAAGCTACGCCACCTTTTTTATGTTGTACCTTTTAATTTCTTCTGGACCATAAACCCCAAACGTTCCGTTTTTCCATCTAATCTTTATGTATATTTTCCCCTGGATTTCTACATAATTAACTACTATCCCTTCAACGTTTAGGTCTGTCTTGACCCTATCGTTGATCTTAAACATGTTTAACAGCTGTTTATTCATACTCATAGTTAGTTTGTACATGGATTTTAAAGTTTTGCGCTGTTTTAATTAACGTTAAACAGATCTTTAAAACCAACAGAAAAGATGAATCCATCTTTAATTATTAATATATAAAAAATTTAAAAAATATTGTTTACGTAGCTTTTTAAAGCCGTTTATTCCTATAATATGTTCCTTAAGTTTTAGGAAAAAATTAAAATAAGATAGTATGACACCCTTTTACATGGATTATACATGTCCTGAATGTGGTGGGCCTCTTTTTTATGAAATTTCTACTAAAATGTATGTATGTAAAAAGTGCGGACTGTATGTATCGAAGCAACAGCTCATTGAACTTTCCGATAAAAAAAGATTAAAACAGAAACTTGATACAAAAAAGGAATACCTGAACTGGTGGCTTAATGAGAAAAAGTCTTAACGCCTTTAACGGTTTCTGATAATTTTCTTAAAAGTTCCTGCTTCTTCATCTTCTTTTCAACTTGAAAATAGTACGTTAGTTTCCAGTGTCTCTTAGGGTGCCTAGCTTGATGAACCTCATACTTTAAACCAAGCCTCTTTAAACCCTCTTCTATGCTTTCAGGCCTTGGAGTAGATAACGCTAGAGATTTGGGTACTCTTCTTCCACCTCTTTTGCTTAAATTAGAGTCAAAATAATCTAACCAGATTACCTGCTTATCTTTCTCTTTCATTCTAATTCTCCAATTTCTTTAAAAGATTTAATCTTTTTATTATGTTTGGATGGGTTGAAAATAACTCTTCTATCTTTTCCCATGTGCTCATTTTTCTAGATGAAACGTATTCTATAGCTTCTTCCATTGAAAGATTTTTCAAGTCATCCGGGTTTAACGAGGATGGATCTATTATGAAAAGAGCTCTGGTTGTTGATGTAACTTTTGCTTCTTTTGGTTTCCTGTTATGAACTACATAAGAATAAATGTAAAGCTTAGCCAACGCTCCCCTCAGCTTTTTAGCTCCGTCATCTACGACTTGCGTGGCGTGTATGTCTGCATAAGTTTCTCGGCTCCTGCTGAATGCTAGAACAAACAGGTTGAGTATGAAATATCCTATAAAGGATAAGAATCCGATTATAGCCAGAACGTTGGTGTTTCCTCTTTCATCAAAGAAAGAGCTCAGCATAAATGTATAAGCTATATAGTAAAGGATTGCTGGCAGAACAGAAACAAAAAGCATAACTTGCACGTCCCTGTGCCTTATATGACCCAGTTCATGACCTAAAACAGCTTCTATTTCCTGTGTATTCAGTATCCTTAAAAGGCCTCTTGTCACAGCCACTCTGTTACCTGTTAAAGGAGAACCATACGCAAAAGCATTGGGCATGTCTATGTCAGCGATCATGAGTTTGGGTTCTTTAATGCCAGCTCTCTCTGAAACCCTGTGTATAGCGTCGCGAACTTCCGGCAATTCCCCTGGTTTTGCTTCCCTGACATGATAGATCAGGTCAATGAGCTTTGGACCATAAAGCCACTCTACTATGTTGATGATTGCCACAAAACCCGTTATGATAAAGATGTTGGTAATTCCCGCTAAGGACAGAATGAAGCCGATAAAGAGCGCTGTAAAGCCTACAATAAGAACCAACGTTAAATACATTGATAACCTGAATTTAAAGAACCCTAAATCCATAATGAGGCTTATTAAAATAGCTTATTTAAGCTTTTTTGAATTTTGCTCTTTTATAAATAAAAACTGTATTATAGTTCTTGCGTGTTTTTTGTGTAAGAAACAATAAATATAGCGTGATCATAGTATGATTATGATAAAAAAGATTTTGAACAAACCTGGAGAAGAAGTGCGCGAAATGCTTGAAGGACTGGTCATGGCTTTCCCAGAACTTATAGAACTAGATCCAAAGTACAACAACATATACAGAAAGTGCAAGAAAAAAGACAGGGTAGCCATAATTACTGGAGGAGGCAGCGGACATGAGCCAGCTTATGGCGGCTTTGTAGGTTACGGGATGCTGGACGCTGCAATAGCGGGAGCTGTCTTTACATCACCTTCAACCATGCAGATTTATCAAGCAATGAAAACAGTTGCAACGAAAAAGGGCGTTCTTTCTTTAATAATGAATTATACAGGAGATAAAATAAATTTTAAAGCTGCTATGAAGCTGGCTGAAGATGATGGTATAAAAACAGAGCTCGTTATATCTAACGATGACGTTGCCCTTAAAGATAAGCAAATGAGAAGAGGCACTACGATCACTGTTCTTGCACAAAAGATAGCTGGAGCTGCCGCTGAAGAAGGTATGGAAATTACAGAAGTTAAACGGGTAGCCCAGAAGGTAATAGATAATGGTAGAGATGTAGGGGTGGCTCTAACGCCCTGCAGCGTTCCAGCAGCTGGTAAGTATTCTTTTGAACTTAAGGAAGACGAAATAGAATTCGGTATAGGCATCCATGGAGAACCTGGCGTACAAAGGATAAAGTACGTTCCATCTGCGGAACTTGCAAAAATTATGGTGGATAAGCTAGTTGAAGATTTGAACGTTAAAAAAGGAGATGAGATAATAGTTGTTGTGCAGGGGACAGGGGGAACGCCATACATGGAAAAGCTTGTTTTTTACAGAGACGTAATGAATTATCTGAATAGCTTAGGCCTTAAAACGTATGCAAGCTGGGTAGGAGAGTTTTTAACCTCTATAGAGATGCAGGGCGCCAGAGTTGCAATTTTGAAAGTTGATGAAGAAATGAAGAGATTGTTTTCTGCGCAGGCTCTTACGCCTGTGATAAAGACCATTCCTATGGCCAGTACGGTGATGTCTTGATGAACTTTGATGCAGATTTCTTCAAGTGTTTTTTGAGACGCGCTTCCACTGAAATTCAGAAAAATGAAAAGTTACTTACTGAACTGGATTCGGAAATTGGAGATTCTGATTTTGGTGTGAACATAAGCAGAGGCTTTAAAGCCCTAGATAAAGACCTAAATTCTAACGAGATATGGGAACTTTTAGATGAAGCTGGGAAGACAATAATGGAAGAAGCTTCTGGAACGTTTGGAACGCTTTTTGGCTCTATGCTGGTAGCTATGGGAAGGGTCTCAAAAGGAAAAAAGAAATTAACGTTAAAAGATCTTAAAATTATGTTTGAAGAAGCAATAAAAACTGTCGAAGAGCTGGGAGGCGCTAAAAGAGGACAAAAAACTTTTTTGGACGTGCTCTATCCTTTTACGGAGAACCTAGAAGAAAAAGCACAAGTGGAAACTGTTTTAGACAGAGCTATAAAAGCAGCTGAAGAAGGTATGAACTCAACAAAAAATATGGTCGCAACCATCGGAAGGGCAAGTTACTATGGAGAAAACAGCAAGGGACATTTAGACCCAGGAGCCGTAGCTATGTACTTGATACTAAAAGGAATTAAAGGTTGTTTAAAGTAATCTTTGTTTGTTGAGAAATGTGTAAATCTGTAAAAAAATAATAATGAGCTATGAGTTTGGTAAAAGGTATCATCACGCCGATGATAACTCCTGTAAGAAATGACGATATAAACGTAGATGATCTTGATTCGCTCTTAACCTTCTTAAAAAATATTGGAGTAAAAGGCATATTCCCGATGGGTTCTACAGGGCTTTTTGCGTTCTTTAGCTTTGATAAGCATAAAAAGATGCTTGAAGCGACGATCAAACGTAAGCCTTCAGGCATTGCAGCCTATGCAGGAGTAAGCAGAAACAATTTTGAAGAAACCATGAGTATGATCAAAACATCAAAAGATCTGGGCTATGATGCTGCTGTTGTGGTTGTACCATATTATTTCAAAATAAGTCAGGAAACAATACTTTCCTACCTAAATAGGGTATCAAAGATCGATATGCCAGTAATTATATATAACATACCTCAATTTACTGGTAATGCGATAATGCCTGAAACATTGTCAAAGCTGATAAAAGAAAACAACAATGTTAAAGGGTTAAAGGACAGTTCTGGCGATCTAAGGACTTTTCAAATGTTTATAAATGAACTTCCAAAAGACTTTTACGTATATCAGGGACAGGATGATCTTTTGCTGCCCTCAGTTAGCATAGGTGCCGCAGGGGGCGTATGTGGAACATCCAACTTTTCAGATAAAATAGTCAAAGTTTATGATGAAAGATCGGTTAAAGTACACAGGGAAATTGTCAAAATTATGAAAAATTTAGCCCTTTACGAGTTTCCAAAGCCTTATTATTATCTCTTTAGAAAAATAGTGTTAAAAGAAGCAAATCCGAAAAATTACATGCCTTTCCCATTAAACGATTTAGAAGAGTCGCAGGAAAAAGCCCTTGATGAGGTTTTACAAATATGAAGGGCATAGCAGTAAAGATAGGGCAAAAAGGCGCTTTTTTGACAGAAGTTAAGCCTCCTGACAAACCCGTAAACGAACAAGTTCTCTTAAAGACCCTTTATACTGGGGTCTGCGGAACTGACAGGGGCATAATAAATGGACTACTTAACTTCGCAAGACCTGAAGCTGGCAAAGATTTACTGGTGCTGGGTCATGAAGGACTTGCACAGGTTATGGATACTGGTGAAAACGTTAAATCTTTAAAACCAGGTGATCTAGTTGTTCCTATTGTTAGAAGGCCTGGAAAATGTATCCAGTGCAAAATTGGAAGGCAAGATAACTGCGAAGATGGAGATTTTGTAGAAGCGGGTATAAGAGGCAAAGATGGTTTTATGAGAGAATATTTTATAGATGATGAAGAATACCTTGTAAAAGTAAAAGATAAAAATTTGGGTAAACTGGCCGTTTTAACCGAACCTTTAAAAAATCTGGTAAAGGCCTACGAGGTTTATAAAACTGTTTCTAACAGGTCTATAAAAACATGTTCAGACAGTACATATCAATGTAAAAAAGTAATTATAATAGGTGCAGGCCCTATAGGAATTCTATTTTCTATGCTGTTCATTACTCACGGGTTTCAAGTTACCTTGATATCGAGAAGCGATAAAGAAGGCGTGGCTTCAAACATATGCAAAAAAATTGGCGCTGATTTTATTCAAGAAGATGCAATGAAAATCGATGTAAAAAGCCTGGTATCTGACATATTTATCGACACAACTGGTAGGCCAGAAATAGTTGGAAAAGGAATTCAAGCAATTAAACATAACGGAGTAGAGATATTATTTGGAACCACGTTAGCTGGAAACTTTAACATAACCGGTGAAATGTTGACTGAAGTTGTTGAGAAAAACA
The DNA here is from genome assembly GCA_046536595.1 of Nitrososphaeria archaeon. GTDB lineage: Archaea > Thermoproteota > Nitrososphaeria > Conexivisphaerales > UBA164 > CAYFFZ01. Next base: position 36,255 of record JAWDMM010000001.1, read on the forward strand.
TAACTATCTTTGGAACTGTAGACGGAGCAAAACAACATTACATTGAAGCGCTAAACTATCTTTCCATGTGGAAGGAGATTTATGGAAACCTTTTAGAAGAAATAATTACTGATGAAGACGTTCCTGAAGGAAGTATAGAAGCGCTTAATGGTGATGGAAAAGGAGAAATAAAAAGAATAATCAGATGGTCTTAGTTAACCATGTCCCTCTGACTACCCATACTGGTTCATTTGGGTTAAACTCTTCTTTTCCAGCTGTCCTGTAGTTTTCTACAACACTTTCATCAATTTCTATGGAAAGACCTGGACCATCGTTAACCTTATAGTACCCGTTGACTACCGGCGTCATGTTTTTCACAAGATTTCTTTTCCATTCAGGAAAATAATCATAGAAAGATTCTTGTATTAAAAGACCGGGAACCAATGCATCGAACTGAATCGTTGCCGCGTTTTGAACAGGACCGAACGCGTTGTGAGGCGCTAATAGCACTCCATAAGCTTCTGTTATTGCAGAAAGCTTCTTTAGTTCAGTAAAGCCACCGATGTTACATATATCAGGCTGCAGCACATCAACCAGGTCTTCAGATATATATTCAAGACCCTGTTCTTTTGATATTATTCTTTCTCCAAGCGCGACCCTAACTGATGATTTGGCCCTGTAATCCCTTAAACCCATCATATTCCATGGATGGACAGGTTCTTCCATAAAAAGCGGGTCATACTGTGAAAGTTCATTTGCTATTTTTACAGCAGCATCTGGATTAAACCTGCCGTGATGCTCGATCATAAGATAAACGTGGTCTCCCACAGCTTCTCTCACGCTTTTTACTATTTCAGATGCCCTCTTGAGAGCTTCATCGGAAATAGAATCCCATTCTCCTCCAAATGGATCAAACTTAAGCCCTTTATAGCCCTTGTTCACTGTTTCTTTAGCCTTAGCTGAAAAATCATCCGGCGTTTTACAGTTGCTGTACCACCCATTCGCATAAACAGGAATCCTGTCCCTAACTTTGCCACCTAGCAGCTTGTAAACTGGCTCCTTCATGTATTTACCTAATATATCGTATAATGCGATGTCAACAGCGCTTAGCGCCGTAGTTGACTCAAAGGAACTGTGAAGGTAGAAATCATGTTTCTCCCATTCTTTCATATTAGCTTCAATTTCAAACGCATCTTTTCCAACATAAACTTTAGAAACTTCTCTGATTGATTCAACGACTGGACCAACCCTCAGAGTTGGTACAGCTTCACCATAACCTACCATACCATCAGAAGTTTCGACCCGTACAAGTATCATCAATGATGCCCATGTAGCCGGGCCGCTTTTTTCTCCTAAAACTATGGGTTCTATATTCTGTATTTTGCTCATATCTTTTATAATTATGATTCCAGTATAAACGCGTTATTAATCTAATTTTAATAAAATTATTTTTAAAGCTTAAATCTGCGTTAAAACTTAAAATAAACGGTTTGGAAATAAAAATAATTTACAAAAAGATAAACAAGCTAGGAGAAGGTCCTTTGTATGACGAGATAAAAGATTTGATTTATTGGGTCGACATAGAGAACAAAAAAATTTACGCATCAAAAACTTTTGAAGAAAAAATAACACACATCGATATGCCGGAAATGGTATCGGCCGTTTTTTTAACAAATAAAGAAGAAATAATCGCTAGCGCGGGTCATTCGCTCTATCTTATAGATAGCGGTAAAAAGTTAAAAAAATTAGCAGAAATAGAAAACGACGTTAATACAAGGTTTAACGACGGAAAGGTTAGCCCCGATGGTTTAATAATTGTCGGCACAATGGATCTTAATCAAAAAAGACCAATTGGATCTCTCTATTCTTTTAACGGTAAAATCTTCAAAAAAATTTTGAAAGAGATGACAATTTCAAACGGCCTCGCATGGAACACAAAAAAGAAAATTTTTTACATTATAGATTCGCCAACAAAAAAGGTAATGTCTTATGAATATGACAGAATGATGAACTTAAAATATGCGGGAATTGCTGCTGATTTAAATAACGAAGAAGGCGTTCCTGATGGCATGACGATTGATAAAGAAGGCATGCTTTGGATAGCTATGTGGGGAGGGGGTAAGGTAATTCGCTGGGATCCAGATGAAAATAAAAAACTGATCGAAATAAAAGTCCCGGCAAAAAAGACATCTTCGTGCAATTTTGGGGACAGAGATCTTAAGACCTTATTCATAACCTCTGCAGATTCTCCGGATGACCTTGGGGGAAGCCTTTTTGCCATTAAAACTGAATATGAAGGAATTTATTCTTATAGATTTGATGTTAATAACATATCTTTTTAGGACTGATTAATAAGAAAACGTTTTTGTTTTTAAACGAGATCTTCTGCGTATGCTCTTAAAATTTCACCATAACTCCACGCTTGCATTATGCAGCCACGTGGCATATGAGGTTCATCTCCGTCAAATATTTCTGGAATCATTTTCATTTTAATCAACGGTTTAAAATATTCGTACAGAATATCTTTGTCGTTTCCGCTTCTGACAGACGCTGTTATATAAGGACCCGCTAACCATGGCCATACAGAACCGTTATGATATGCGCGATCTCTCTGGTATTGATCGCCTTCATATTTTCCTATGTATTTTGGATCATCAGGGGACAGAGACCTAAGACCGAAAGGAGTTAATAGCTTATCGTCTACCGCTTTTTTAAAGCCAGAAAAACTGTCCAAAACGGGGAAAGGTAAAGAAAAAGCGAGTATAAAATTAGGCCTCAAACTATCATCTTCTGGTTCTACCGTATCCAAAACTTTATTTCCTTTAACAAATTTTTGAATGAATTCTTCTTTAACCTTTTGTTGTAGCGTTCTGACATAATCAGGTATGTTAATATTTAACTCTTTGGAAAAATAGTCTAAAGATGCTAACGCGTTGTACCAGAGGGCATTAACTTCAACTGGCATACCGGTTCTGGGTGTAAAGATAGTATTGCCTGTTCTTGCGTCCATCCAAGTCAGTTGAGGCTTTTTAACGAATATTAAAGAACCTTTCATTTCAAAAAAATCATTGCCTTTTATGTAAGCATTTAAAACAGAAACTGCTGAGGGTAATACCTTTTTTAATGTGTTCTTGTCACCGGTATAGATATAATATTTGTAAATAGCATAAATAAACCACAAGGAAGAATCGGCTGAAGCTATGTTGTTTGGATCGGTCAATGATACAGGTAATATTCCTTTTTCTGCAAGCCTTGAGTATTTTTCTAATATGTTTTTAGCGATTTTGAACCTTTTTGTAACAAGCAACAGACCTGGTAAAGAGATCATCGTGTCTCTTGTCCATGGTCCGAACCAGTAAAATCCAGCTATTATATCATCGTACAACAAAAAAGATGTTGAAGCTTTTGCAACGCTGTTAAGTTCACCTTTGAAAGAAGATTTGTTCGATAACATCCTTCTTTTTATAGCTTCAAAACTTAGAGGCTCTGCTTCTTCGCACGATATTTTTATTTCTAGAAAATTTTCTTTGGGATTTATAACAAAGTATCCTTCGTGATAAAGATCCTCAACACAATTTGAGCCTCTTTCCCTATCTATTGGATAAAGAAAATTATAGAACCAAGTGCTATCTTTTATAAAATTACCTTTGACATAAATATTAACAAAATCATCCCCTGTCCTAAAGCTGTATCCGTTTTCTGATTGAAGCGTTTCCACGTTCATTTTCCTCTTCCTCAAGGCTAAATGATAGCTTCTAAAAGCGAAAAGAGGATGCAGGTAAATTTTATCGGGCAACCGACCTATAAAATCATATCTAATCACAAGCCAGTCTTTATCCGGGTCCATGACAAGCGATTTGGTTATTAAAGAACCAGCTACGTTAAATTCAAACCATGGAAATTGATCCTGATTAAAATCTATCAAATGCTTAAACCCTTCTGGATATATGGCATCTAAATAATAATTTGTGTCAATGCTGTAGCTTTTTCCATCTATTTCGAATTCTTCGTAAAGCTTAGAAAGTAAAACTTTTCCTTCATAATTCTGATCCCTTTTAACACAAAGCCCGTGATAAGTTCTGAGATTTGCAAACACTGAAGATGATGAAGCATAACTGCCTTTTTTGTTGGTTATTAACCATTCGTTATATTTTAACATGATAATGCTGTTTATGGTGCACGCTTATTTGTTTTTATGAAAATCTTATATAGATGTTAAAATATTTTTACCCATGCACAACTTAACCAACAATAACGGTTTTAAAGCAATATAATCTATAAACCGTTATATGGTTCGTTTTCTACCAATAGGTAACAATAGACTCATGTTAAGCTTTGATAAAGACTACAGAATAGTAGATCTTTACTACGCTCACGATCAGGCTGAAAATCATGCGGTTGGACATCCGTTTAGGTTTGGTTTAGCTGTTGATGGTGAGTTTAAGTGGATAACACATGATATCATAACTAACATGGATTATTTGGATGATACTATGGTAACTGAAGTTAAGTTATCTATAAACCCGTTGGAAATAGTAAACAATGATTTCGTGGATATTTATGATGACGTATATTCAAAAAAGATTACCATAACAAACAAAGGTAATGCTTCACTGGAGATAAAACTGTTCTTCCATCAGGATTTTTATATATACGGAAACGACATAGGTGATACCGCCTTTTATGAGCCACATTTGAATTCTATAATTCATTACAAAAATAAAAGGTTATTTTTGGTGTCAACTCTTGATCAGTATGGAAACAGCATTGATCAGTACGCTGTTGGAATCAAGGGGTTTGACGGTTATGAAGGAACTTGGAAGGACGCAGAAGATGGAAAACTGTCATTTAATGCAGTAGCTATAGGATCTGTAGATTCTGTAATAGGACATACTATGTTTTTATTGCCAAAAGAAACAAAGGTGATGTATTACTTTATAATAGCACAGGAAGACCTTAATTCTCTGCAGGCCACCAGAAGAAAACTTTCCTTTAACTTTCTAAACGATATGTATAAAAGAACAAAAAATTACTGGACAGTTTGGAATGAAAAGAGAAACATTCAAGCTACACAGGATATGCTTTCGTTATTCAGGAAATCACAATTTATTATAAAAATTCACATGAACAACAAAGGAGCTATTATGGCATCTTCAGACAGCGATATTCTTAAAAAAAGTAAAGATGGTTATTATTATGTCTGGCCCAGAGATGCAGCCTTAGCTACTTATGCTTTAACAAAAACATATCATTTCAGCGCTGCCAGAAAGTTCTTTGAATTCGCTCTTTCAACTGTTACCGATAGCGGGTTTTTCCACCACAAATACTTGCCGGATGGTAACATGGCAAGCAGCTGGATACCAAGGATAATAGGAGGCAAACCTATAATACCAATTCAGGAAGATGAAACTGCACTAGTTATTTGGTCGCTATGGCAGTATTATCTTAAATCGCTGGACGTTGAATATTTCTTTCCATTGTATGATAAGCTGATCAAAAAAGCTGCAGACTTTATGGCTTCATTTGTTAACGAAGATGGGCTTCCAAAAGAATCCTATGACCTCTGGGAAGAAAGGTTTGGTATCCATACTTATACAGTTTCTACAGTATATGCAGCTCTTGTAGCGGCTTCAAACTTTGCAAACATTTTTAAAGAAGATGACGTTTCTGAAAGATATCTTAGCGTCGCAAATAAAATGGCTTCTGCTTATGAAACGCATTTCTATTCTCCTGAAAAAGGATACTATGCAAGGGCAATAATAAACGGAAAGCCTGATTTTACAGTTGACTCGCAAAACATGGCCCTTTTTCTGTTTGGAATGAAAGATCCAGCAGACCCAAAGGTAAAGGCCAACATGGACGTAATAATGAACCGGTTGTGGGTTAAAAATACAGGTGGCCTCGCAAGATATGAAGGTGATATGTATCAAAGGATCAAGGATGACAGAGAAATACCTGGTAACCCATGGATAATAACAACGCTCTGGGCATCAAGATATTACATAGCTACTGGGGACTGTGAAAAAGCGCTTTCTCTTATAAAGTGGGTTTTGGATCACAGCCAAAGATCAGGAGTGATTTCAGAACAGATTAATCCATACGATGGAGGGCCGATTTCTGTATCCCCTCTTGTCTGGAGCCATGCAGAGTATATAATAAGCTTGGATGAATTGTCTGAAGCCAAAAATAACGGAAAGTGCAAATAAAATTTTTATATTTATATTATTTTAAATTTATAGCCGTAATAAATTATCCCGCTTTGTCCATCTTCTGTCCATTTTCTGATCGTAGCCATAACTTTAGCTCCTATCTTTATTTCTTCGCTTTCTGCATCTGCCAGCTGACCCAAAACCAATATTCCGTTATCCAGCCTTATCATGGCAAGGTATACTGGCGCATAATCTTTAAAGTCTACAGGAGGTTCTGTTAGTTTTGTAAAAGAAACTATCGTTCCGGTCTTTGGCATTTCTTTTTCTTCTATTTCAACTGATCCACATTTTTTACAAACTTTTACAGGTGGATAGTATTCGGCACCGCATTTTTTGCATCTGCTACCAATAAGTCTTGTGTAAAGTTTTCTGTTTCTCCAATAAGCTATGGGTATCACCTTAGCTCACCCTCCTCATGATATGAACGATAGAAGTTGTATCTACCCCACCAACGTTTTGTGTAACTCCAACCTTTGCTCCCTGTACTTGATTTTTGCCTGCAGTTCCCGAAAGCTGCATATAAGCTTCAGCAACTTGGTATGCCCCTGTGCCGCCCACCGGGTGACCCCTAGCCTTGAGCCCTCCAAAAGTCAGTATAGGTAAGTCTCCTTCAAAATTGTATTTACCTTTTGCTGCATCATAACCGGCTTTGCCCTCTTCTGAATATCCCATAGCTTCCAGGCTTAATGCTGCTACAATCGGGAAAGCGTCATGAATTTCAAGAAAATCGACTTCGGCGGGATCTATACTGGATTTTTCTATGGCCTTTTTGAAAGCCTTTTCTGTGGCTTCAAACCTAAGAGGATTTTCCCTCTGCAATAGTATAAGCTCATTGGTAGAAACTTCTGAAGCGAGTATCTCCACATCTGAAGGTTTCGAGCTCAGCAAAACAGCTGCTGCTCCATCACTCGAAGGGGCGCTGCTCAAAAGCCTTATGGGCTCAGCAAGATAAGGAGACCTTTTTACGTCTTCAAGAGTAAAGGCTTTCCTGAACTGTGCATGCGGCGCAGTGACTGCATTTTTATGCGCTATTACCGGAAAGTTGTCCAAATACTCTTCCTGAACGTTGTACCTGTTCATGTACATCTTCATCAGTAAAGCATTAAGGGATATAAAAGACGCTCCAACTACTTGAGTAAACTCTGCACTTTCCGCCATTGCCAAAGCCTTTGTCAAAACCGATGTATCTGTATCTTTCATCTTCTCGACTCCAACTACAAGTACATTTTCAAATTCACCTGATTTTATCGAAACATAACCTTCATGAACAGCCATACCTCCTGATCCGCATGCGGCTTCCACTTTTAACGCATCAGTGCCCTTCATTCCCAGCGCGCTTGCTAAAAGCGCTCCCAGATGTTCCTGATTGTTCAAGTAACCTGACATCATGTTTCCCACTATTATTCTGTCTATCTTCACGTTTCCAGCATTTTTTAAGGCGTTAAGCGAAGCCTCAACCATAAGATCTGTTAGCGATTTGTTCCAGTGTTCTCCTACAGGTACTACACCTACAGATTTTATATATACTTTTGACATCTTACTCACCTTATTATTTTATTCCTCCACTTTGAATAAGTCGCGTAATCAATTTCCACGTAATTCTTTAACCTTTCGCGTAAAGGTATATAATCGTCATCATCAGCTTTTGATACAACCTCTATTACAAAAGTGTCGCTTCCAGCACCGCTTCCAAAACTTGATAAAAGAATCTTATCTCCAGGTTTTGAAACGTCAAGCACTACACTCAAAGCCACCAGAGTGTTTGCTGAGTAAGAATTACCCAGCTCGTCATTAAGCAATCCTGGTCTTAGCTGTTCATCTTTGAACCCGAGTCTTTTACCTACTTCTACTGGAAACTTTGGATTTGGCTGATGGAATATTGCATAATTAAAGTCTGACGGCTTATACCCTGTTTCTTCAAACAAGAGTTTCACGCTTGACATGATATGGGTAAAATATGCCGGTTCACCCGTGAACCTTCCAAGATGCATCGGATAATGCTCTTTTGGCCTTCTCCAAAAATCCGGAGTATCGGTGACGAAAGTTACTGAATGTGTTATTTTAGCTATTTCCTTACCGTTTGGTTGACCTAGCACTACCGCGCCTGCACCGCTAGCTGCTGTATATTCCAGATCATCAGATGGTCTGCCTTGTGCGGTATCAGATCCTATCGCAAGACCGTGTTTTATAACTCCGGATGTTATCATGCCGCTTATCATCTGAACAGCTTCTGTGCCACCTTTACATGCAAATTCAAGGTCAACGCCAAGTATCTTGTTAAAGCCAAGAATATCGCTCAAAACAGAACCCATTGGTTTTACAGCATATGGCTTTGATTCAGAACCAACCAGAATAGCCTCTATCTCCGGATAGTTTGCCATCTTTAGAGCTATTGAAGCTGCTTCGTAAGCCATTGTTAACGCGTCTTCGTCGTATGAAGCTACCGCTTTCATTCTGTTAGGACCAGATCCTTCACCGACCCAAATCCTTGCTATTTCTTCTGTGCTTATCCTGTACTTCGGAACATATGCACCATAACCCAGTATGGCTGAATTCAGACGCATATATACAACAAAAATGATTGGCTTTATAAATATGCCTTTGATTATAAAAAAATTAGTCTAAAGCCTAATTCCAAGCATGTAAAAAACGTTAAATCCTAAATTGTTTGTGTTTGAAAGCTTGCTTCTTGCGCCAAGAGATGAAGGGATAAGGTAGTCATAAACATAATCATCACCAAAATGTATTAGTTCATGTGGTAGCAAGTTTTCAGTTTCGATTACCTCTTTCCAGAACCTTTCATCCTTTTTCGGGTATCCCATGTCAACAGAAGAATAAACACGATCGAAAACGCTGTTCAAAAGAGAAAATTCAAGAACTTCTTTTGAAACGTTAGTGGAAAGAATAAGCCTGTATTTTACTTTTAGCTTGTTCAAATTTGAAGGAACGTTAATCTTTATGTTTTTGCATTTATTGAGAAACTCTTGATAATTCAATCCAAATTTATTTATCCAGTAACTTGGAAGATACCATTCAAGTTTGTTGGGACCGAGCTGATTATAAGCTTTGATTAACGCCTTTTTCGCCTCCTCTAGGCTTATACCTTCTAACTTAGCATACATTTCAGGTATAACTTCATACCACATGCTGTTGTAAACGTTACATTCGTTTAAAGTTCCGCAAAGGTCAAATGAAAGCACCTTACTGTCTTTCATCATAAAGCACCTTTAACTCTTCTAGAGAAACTGGTTCTCCTTTTTCAAGTTTCTTTTTTATTGTTTCTTTTACCTCGTTTTTGTTTATTTTTTCAAACTTTAAGTTTATGTTGTATCCTTTTTCTTTCTCTTTTTCCTTATACTTTCTCAGCTTTTCCAGAATTATCTGCTTCTGTATTTCGTTCTTTAGCTTTTCTTTTTCCTTTAAAAGCGGCTCTATGAGTTCATGGAGTTCCCTTAACCTTTTCTTTATTTCATTAAGTCTGTTTCTAAGTTCCTGATTTTTATCAAGCGAATCTTTTACGGACCTTAAGCCGCTCAATCTTTTTTCTGTTTCTTTGATTCTTTCAAAAATTCTTCTTTCTTCATCAGGTTTGAGAACTTTTGTTTGAACTTCATCATCAAGCTTTTTCAAAAGACCTTCAAGCTTCTTTATCTCTTCTTCGTTTACTTTAATGTTAGGTACCTTGATCTTAGATAATTCATAAGTTACCTGTTCTCTTTGTACCTTAAGTTCTTTTACTTCCTGCATAAGCTTGTCAAGTTCACCGTTAATCTCCTTTAGCCTGTTCTTCATCGTTTCTATGTCATCTGGCATAAGCTTTCAGCTCTTGTTCGATATAGTTTGTAATGTCGTCAGTTTTAAACTTACCCCCTACATCTGGCGTTAAAAACCCTTTGCTTATGCATGATTCTATTGATTTCCCAAGAGCCTCACTCGCTTTCTGTGCGTTAACATCATTTCTCTTCATGTATAAATATTCCAATGCCATTAAAATAACGTTGAACATGGAATAAGGATTCGCGATGCCTTTACCTGCTATGTCTGGCGCTGAACCGTGAACCGGTTCAAAAAGATTAAAATTGTCTCCAATATTGGCCGAACCAGCAAAACCCAAGCCCCCTGCGATCTGAGCAGCCTCATCGCTGAGGATATCCCCGTAAACGTTGGGGGTTAAAATTACGTCAAAATCTTGAGGATTCCTTATGAGCGCCATGCTCATGGCATCGACATATTTTTCATCAACATTGATTCCAAACTTTTCCAGTTCTTTTCTTGAAATGTCTCTAAAAAAGCCATCAGTTATACGCATTACGTTTGCCTTGTGCACTATGGTTACCTTCTTTTTTCTGTTAAGGGCGTACATTGCAGCTATTCTTGCTATTCTTTTTGTGCCCTTTTCTGAAAATATTTTCAAAGCAACTGCTGTATCGTTTATTTTAAATTCTATTCCTTTGTAAAGATCTTCTGTATTTTCCCTGACTATTACAATGTCTAAAGGCTTAACTGAAGGAACACCTTTATAGCTCCTTGCTGGACGTATGTTGGCATAAAGATCTAAAATAAGGCGCAACGTAACTATGCTTTCGAATGCTGTCTCACCAACTGGACCCTTGATAGCCAGATCTGATGATTTTATTCCTTTAATCGTTTCTTCGGGCAAAGCTGTACCGAGTTTCTTTTTTGCCTCATCCCCCATTTCGTAAAAATTTATTTCCCAATTTATACCGAAAATATCTCCCAACAGAGTCAGCACCCTGATTGCAGCATCAGAAATTTCAGGCCCTATACCGTCTCCTTTCATCCAAGCTATCCTGTATTTCATCTGTAACTATACCCTTTTCAATAGCAGCTTATTAATACCGTCTATCATTGCTTCTACGCTCGTCATGACTATATCTGGACCAGTTGCGGTAGAAGATGCAATATGACCTTCTTCATCTTCAACTTTTACGCTTACCTGCGCCAGAGAATCAGAACCGCCCGTTATAGCATCTATACTGTATTCTATCAGGTTCACTTTTATTACCCCTTCAAGAGCTTTCTGAATTGCCTTAAGTGAAGCGTCAACCGGTCCTATACCTGTGCTGGAAGATTCAAAGTCTTTTTCTTTGAAGCTTATTCTTATGGACGTCGTAGGGGAAATATTCATACCTGTTACCGAAACTATTCCTTTAAGGTTCAGGTATTTTTGAGGTGAGCTTCCGGTTATTGACATTGCTATAGCGTAAAGATCAGCGTCTGTTACGTGTTTACCTGCATCCCCTAGAGCTTTAACTTTCTTAACTATTTCCTGTAACTGTTGGTCGTTAACCTGGATGCCCATTTCTTTAAGCTGTGCAGCTATGCCGTGACTTCCAGAAAGCTTTCCGGCCATAAACCATCGTTTTCTCCCAACCATTTCAGGACTTATCGGCTCATAAGTCATTGGATTGTTCAGTATGCCATGAGTGTGAATGCCGCTTTCATGCCCAAAAGCATTTTCCCCAACTATCGGCTTATTCTTTGCTATCCTTATTCCCGTAAGTTTTTCTATAAGTTTGGATGTTTCGTAAATCCTCTCGAGGGTTATACCTGTTTCAATATTATAAAGGACCTTAAGAGCAACTACCACTTCTTCTATGCTAACGTTACCTGCCCTTTCTCCTATACCGTTGACAGTACCATGAAATTGATCTGCACCGGCCTCAATAGCGGCCAGCGTGTTTGCAGTTGCAAGTCCCAGATCGTTGTGCACATGTACGCTTACCCTTTTGTCAGGGATCTCCTTTTTTACAGATGTAACCAATTCTTTTATCAGGCTGGGAGATGCTATGCCCACTGTATCTGCAATGTCTAGGACAGAAGCCCCACTTTCTGCAGCTTTGGAGAAAGCCTGAAGCAAAAACTCCTTTTCTGTCCTTGTTGCGTCTTCAGCGGAATATTCTATCTCAACACCCTTATCTTTTAGATAGCTTATGTTTTCCTTTATTATCTGAAGAACTTCCTGTCTGCTTTTTTTAAGTTTATATTGAAGATGAATATCAGACGTTGCAATAAATGCGTGAATCCTCTTTATACCAGTAGAGAGAGCTGTTTCTATATCACTGGGGTTTAACCTTGCCAGAGCCGCTACTTTGGCCTTTAGCCCCGCATTTGCAATTCTTCTTACTGCATTAAATTCTCCTTCGCTAGCTGCCGGAAAGCCAGCCTCGATTATATCTACCCCAAGGGCATCGAGAGCCTTTGCTATCTCAAATTTATCATCTATGCTCAGGCTAACACCTGGAGTTTGTTCTCCATCCCTAAGGGTTGTGTCAAAAACGTATACTCTCCTACTCATTTTTCCAATCCTGCTAGTTTTCTAATTTTTTTGCCTGTTTTCTCAATCTCAAGGTTTTCTATTTCTTTCATCATTTTTTCAAGTTTCTTTTTGCTCTGCTCTGGATTTCCGGTCCACTCTTGGGCAAAGCTCCCATCCTTAATTTCAGCGAGAAGCTTTTCCATCCTTTTTTTCACACCTTCATCTATAACTATGTTACCACGCGTTATACCTCCGTACTTTGCAGTATCACTTACTGCTTTTAACATACCAGTAAGCCCTGAAGAATAGACGAGGTCTACGATGAGCTTCATTTCGTGCAATACTTCAAAATATGCAAGCTCCGGAGGATAACCGTTTTCCACTAGCACATCAAACCCGTTCTTAATCAGATACATAAGGCCGCCAACCAATACCGCCTGTTCGCCGAACAGGTCTTCCTCTGTTTCATCTGCAAAAGTGGTTTCAAGTACACCGACTTTGGTTGATCCCAAGCCTTTTGCATATGCCAAAGCTGTATCTTTTGCCTTGCCAGAATAATCCTGATGGACAGCTATCAGAGATGGTACTCCAAAATTCTGCAAATATGCTTCTCTTAATTTTGGACCTGGAGATTTTGGAGCTACCATCACGACATCAACATAACTCGGGGGTTTGATAAGTCCGAACCTTATGCTGTAACCGTGAGCAAAAAGCAACGTTTTGCCTTCTTTTAAGCTGTTCTTTATGTATTTATCATAAACTACACCGTGCTCCGTATCAGGTATGAGCACAGCGATAAGATCCCCAACCAGTGAAGCTTCTTCTATGCTTTTAGGGTTAAAGCCATCTGCTTTTGCTGCTTCCCATGATCTGCCATTTTCTCTTACTCCTACAACTACATTTATACCAGAATCTCTTAGATTTAAAGCGTGAGCTCTTCCCTGGCTACCGTAACCTATTATAGCTACGGTTTTATTCTTTATATTGTTTAAATCAGCGTCCGAATCGTAATATATCTTTACCATCTTCTTTCACCACAGCTGCTATTCCTGTCCTCGATATATGTATTATCTTGAACTTGGAAAGATCATTTATAAGCTCTTCGACATTCGCAGGCTCACCGACATACTTTAATATCAATGAACCATTTTTTATCAACTGCGCACCATAATTATTAGCTACATTTTGCAATCTATCTGGATCGCCTTCTAATTTGGCCAGCAAAAGCTCCTGTACATAGCATGAGTCTTTTGGTGCTTCAACAACTTCATAAACATCTATTAGTTTTTTTACCATTCTCGCAAAGCTATCCGCTTCTTCGTCGTCAGCATTTATAGTTATTATTATCTGAGATTCATCCTTTGCCAGCGTTTTGCCAACTGTAACGCTCTCTATGTTAAAGTTTCTGCGCCTGAATACGTTAGTTATTTTAAAAAGCACTCCTGGCTTATCTGCTACGGTTATAAAAAACACCCTTTCTTTTTTCATACTATCATTTCCCTCAAACTTTTTCCAGCCGGGACAAATGGGAAAACGTTTTCTTCTGGCGATATGGGGACGTCTATAACATAGGTAACTTCGCTTCTAACGGCTTCTTTAAAGTACTTAACAAAATCCTCAAGACCGTTTACCCTGACACCTTCAGCGCCATAAGCTCTTGCGAGCGCTGGAAAATTAGGAGTTTCTCCTAAAGATGATGCTATGTATCTGTTATTATATACAATCCTTTGCCATTGAGCTATCATGCCTAGCGTCGCGTTATCCAGGATAACCACCACTACAGGTATGCCTTCTGAAACGCTAGTGGCCAAGCTGTTAGATGTCATCAAGAAGCTTCCATCCCCTGCAATGTCCACTACAGTTTTATCAAATTTTGCAACTTTAGCGCCTATTGCAGCTGGAAATCCGAAACCCATGGTGCCCAAACCGCCGCTTGTTATGAAAGTTCTGGGCTTTAATGCCTTATAAAACAGCTCAGCCCATGCCTGCGCCTGGCCTACTTCTGTAGTCACGATATCATCTGGACCAAGTATCTCTCTGATTTTCTTTATGATGAGCGGGCTCATCACTTTTTCTCCGAAGATTCTGTCATCGTAATAATCCTTGAGTTCCTTAACTCTTTTGTGCCATGGAGAACTTTTTATATAAGGCATCATCTTTTTTATCTCCGAAACCAAAATGCTCAGCGATTCTTTCAAATCTCCTATCACAGGAAATTCATTAACAAGATTTTTTCTAGCTTCAGTTGGATCTATGTCAAAGTGTAGTATCATTCTGTCTTTTGTAAATTCCTTAGTATCCATCGTAGTTCTGTCAGAAAACCTAACCCCTATTCCTATAATCAGGTCGCTTTCCATTATAAGTGTGTTTGCATGATATGTGCCGTGCATTCCAATGGGACCGACTGACAGGAAATGGTTTTCTGGTACAGCTCCTTTACCCATCAATGTGCTTGCAATGGGAATCATGAACGTTTCTGCAAGCTCTAATACCAGGGGACCAACTTCTGACTTTACTGCTCCTCCACCTACCAGAATTACCGGTTTCTGGGCCTGTATGATCATTTTTGCCGCTTCTCTCAATGCTTCTGGATCTGGTTTTATGTACGGCCTATAACCTTTAATTTCTATTTTTTCTGGAAACTCGATTTCAGCTGTTTCCGTTTGAACGTCTTTTGGCAGGTCTACAAGCACTGGTCCCTGCCTCCCCGTGCTGGAGATATAGAAAGCAGCTTTTATATCAAACGGTATTTCAGAAGCGGAAAGGGGCTGAAACGCGTATTTTACAATGGGGCTGTAGATGCCCACCGTATCTATTTCTTGAAATGCATCTTTACCTATGTAACTTTTTGCGACCTGACCCGTTAAAGCTACCACAGGAGACGAATCAAGATAAGCTGTGGCTACACCGGTCAGCAGGTTTGTAGCACCTGGCCCCGAAGTTGCAGTACAAACGCCCACCTTGCCAGACGCTCTTGCGTAACCGTCAGCCATATGAGCGGCAGATTGCTCATGCCTCGCCAGAACGTGTTTGATGTTCGAGTCCTTTAAAGCATCATAAAAAGGCAGCGTAGCTCCTCCCGGTATGCCAAATATTACCTCTACTTTTTCCTCTTCTAATGCCTTTACTAAGGCTTGAGCTCCACTTAAATAAGACGCCATTACTAACATATTAAAACTACGTTTTATAAATTTTTGTAATATAAAATGATTATTAAAAATTAATTTTATAATAAAATATTTTTATAAAACGAAAGCAATTATAAAAAATATATAAAAAATCAAAGGTTAATATGTAATATTTATTCAAAAATTATGGCATTTTTTTATATAAAATTGATGATTTCGTTAATCGGCATAATTAAATAAAAATTTTTAATTTTTAAAACTTATTTTTGATGCTTTTAACAAAATCGTACACATGCAAGTAATCGATTTCTTTTGTTAAAGGTATAGCGTATATATCTGGATTTTTGCCAATATGATCTGCTACAGAAGCATAGTAGCTTTCAACAGACTTTAGAGGTTCATCGGACTTTAGGAATTCTTCTGGTACATTAAAACCCTTTTCCTTTAACTTTAGATAATCCTCTTTTTTATTTGAAATCCCTATGAGCAAAAACAAATCAAGACCAGAAATTTTCTTAACCGCTTCTAAATCCTTTACTTCTGGAAAAACCTGCGTAACAAAAAATTTAGCTCCGCCTTTTATTCGCGATTCCAGTGTTTTTTTATTAAAAACTGCCCCTATTCTGAACTTTGAAGAAGCGTAATCTAAAACATCTTTAACTTTAGTAAAAGAATAAGGTCCCTGCACCAAAAGAACGCTATTTATGCCCATCTTTTTTATACATTGCAAACGAGACTTGTTTGCAGCTAGACTTCTATGGCCAACTGACTGTGTTATTATTATTTCTTTTTCGTTTATTTTATCTTTCAGAACGCCTATCAGAGCGCATGCATCTATAGTTGGTTTTTTCAGAGGCAGATCTGGTACAAAAATGCCATCTATCAGGTTTTTTAACGCAACAGTATAGTTTATTACTCTTTCAAAATTTGATAAATAAATTTCGGGTAATTCAAAATATATTTTCATTTTAATATAGTGAAACGTTTCCTTCCAGTATTTTTAACCAGAGTTTAGGCGCTTCCTGCAAACTATCTTTCACAACGCTTTCAGCATAGCTGCTTACAGCTTCATCCGAAATGTCTGCGCTTGCTTCAACGTAAACCGACTGCGGTTCAGTTATTGGAGATCCGATCTGGCTGAGCATATAAACGTTGGCGCTCGCTATATGTTTGTTTTCTTCAACCAACTTTTTCGCTATATCCATTGCCAGAACAGAATAAAGTTTACCGGTATGGCTTATTGGGTTTTTTCCTGCTGTAGCTTCAAGCGACATAGGCCTAAAAGGCGTTATAAGCCCGTTAGCTCTGTTCCCTCTTCCAACCTGTCCATCGTCGCCGTTTTCTGCGCTTGTGCCTGTTACAGTCAGATAGTATATATCTTTGTCAGGTTTATCTGCACCGTTTATTGTAAGGTCTACCTTCATTTTTGTTATTTGCGAAGACAGTTCAAGAAGCTTGATAGTTAACTGACGCTTTACTTCCAGATAATCTTCCTTACTTTTTATCAGACTTGATATCATTGCTGCAGCTATCGTAAGCTTAATTTCGTTTTCGTGCCTTAGTGCCATTACTTTTATATCTTCACCTACCTGCGGGAAAAGTTCTTTACCTTCTTTTGAGTTTATGAATTTTTCTACTTCTAGCGCAAGCCTTTCAGAATCTGTCATCGGGTAAAATCCAACGCCGAAGCTTGTGTCGTTCGCAAGAGGAATATCGTTACCTGCTTCAAAGTTCTTTACAAGGTCAGCACTTCCCTGTTTTATTCTGTAATCCACTATTATATGAGTTTCAGGATCAAGGTACCTGAGGTTTTCTTTTATGTAAGATTTGGCTGCTGTTATAGCTAGTCTTCCGATAGGAACCGTATCTTCTTTGTCAAGCCTTCCGATAGCCCTTCCTACGAGCATAAGATATATTGGTTCTACGACTTCTCCTCCGCCAAACCAAGCTCTTGCCTGACCCCCTACCAGAATTGCTTTGTCAACGTTATGATGCAGTATTCTTCCGGTTTTTTCGAGATAATATTTGCTTAGGGATACGCTTAGATTTTCGCTTATTCCGTCGCATATCGTATCGGGGTGTCCCTTTCCTTTTCTTTCCACAAATTCCATAGAGGGTTCATATTTTGGTATCTTTTTGGCACTGATAATCATCTTATCCTTTAAGTATGTCAGAACGGGTTATTATACCTATCACTTTTCCCTGATGGGATACAAGAACAGCGTTATAAAAGGTCAAGATAGCCATAATCAAATTTATCGGGGTCGATTCATCGACTATTGGATATGGAGGATCCATAAACTCATCAACTTTGCTTTCCTGAATTTTTTTTATATCCTTGCCTTTAAGCATATGCTGTACAAGGTTAGATTCGCTTATCATTCCAACTACCTTGCCATCTTCAGTAAGGACTGGTACTTGGCTTATTGAATTATCTTGCATTATCTTTATAGCATCTATGACCCTTGAACCAAGTTTTACATACTTTAGATCTCTTGTCATTATCTCAGCGGCTACCTTTACGTTTAAAGATCTTACGTCTTCAAGCGCTTTGAATATTTTTTGGACGTTACTGTAACTCGGATCTATATGACCTTTCTCCACCTTAGCTATATACGATTGACTTAAACCAGAAAGCTTTGCCAGTTCTCTCTGCGAAAGCCCCAAAGCTTTTCTAAGCTTCTTTATGTCAGCTAGCTCATACGCGTTCATAAAATATCCTCGAAGCTACGATCAGAGAATCCCAGACAGGAGCGAAAGGTGGAGCATATGGAACGCCTGAAAAGAACATGTTATCAACCGTTATTTCGTTTTCTATTGCCAGGGATAGATAAGCCACGCGACCCCAAACGTTCTTTCCTATAACCTGAGCTCCTAAAGGCACCCTTCTTTTTTTATCAAATATTACTTTCATATAAACTTCTTCAGGGGGTGGATAATAACTCGCTTTTGCGTTATGCCTGATCTTAACAGGAAAGACTTCGATTCCATGTTTCTTAGCATCTTCTTCGCTTATTCCAACTACACCTATCTCAGTATCATAAAATTTTGTTATAGAGCTCCCTGCGCTTCCCGGAAACTTTATATTTTGGTTTCCTATGTTAGAACCAGCCACGTATCCCTCTTTGTTAGCTTCCGGAGCAAATGGTGCATACCTTTTTCTTCCTTTTATTACCAGATCGTTCACTTCAACGTTATCGCCTGCTGCATAAACGCTAGGATTGCTAGTACGCATATTTTCATCAACCCATATGGCCCCTGTTTCGCCAATCTTCAGACCGATCGACCTAGCAAGCTCTACGTTTGGTTTTACACCTAATCCGAGCACAGCAGCGTCAAAAATCGGCTGCTCTGAGTCGCCAACAACTCTTACCTTTTCCCCTGTATTTTCAAGCGCTCTAACTGTGAAACCTTCAACAACCTTTACAGATTTTTTTTCCATTTCCTGCCTTAGAAACTGGCTGTAATCCGGATCAAGATTTGGCATTAAACGCTTCATTTCAAACACGGTTACGTTTTTATTTATTTTCGATAGCGCTTCTGCCATCTCAACACCTACATATCCCCCTCCTATAACTGCTATATTCTTAAGGCCCTGCAGATCTTTTCTTAGCCTTTCCCCATCTTCTAGATGACGCAAAGCGTAAACGTGATTTATCTCTAACCATTTTTTGTCAGGAACGAACGGAATAGCCCCTGTAGCCAGTATTAGATAATCAAAGCTTTCTGTTTTTTCGCCTTCATCTGAAATTCGTGTTATTTCTTTGGCGTTCAAGTCAACTTTCGTAACTCTGGTGTTTATATGAACATCGATGTTTCTTTCTTTTCTGAAAAACTCTGGTGTGTACGTCACAAGATCGTTTATATCTTCAACGAGGTTTTCTACATAGTACGGGAGGCCACAGGGTGCATAAGAAACATAAGAAGATTCTTCAAAAACCTTAACTTCAGATTGCGGTAAAAGCTTCCTGACTCTTGAAGCAGCGCTCATTCCAGCGGCTCCGCCACCAACAACTATTACCTTCATGGTAAAAATTAAACAAAAAGGGTAATTTAACCTTTCTTAACTTAATTTTAAACGGGCTTTTTAACTCTTTTTTTCTCCTTTTAGTATATATCTGAGAACTTCCTTTTCCAGTATTGTTCCTACAAGCTCCCCGTGTTCATTTACTACAGCAACTACCTGCGCATCGCTCATTTTAAACACTTCCAGCACATCAGAACCTGAAGCCGATTTCTGACATCCTCCCCGCCTTAAAAGGCGATGGTTCCTTCAAGGCGGATCATGGGTTCGTGGTTTACCGCCTTCATCTTCATCGCTTCATAGCTAGTGGGATTTACCCACCCCGCTCCGCTCGTCCAGCGGTAGACCACGGGCTGTGTCTTCAGCCACTTACCCCTATCCTTAACGGACTCGGGGATATGTAGAGCCCTCATGTGGCATTCCCTTACGGGACACGCTTTAATACGCTTTACAAGGTTTTAGTATTTAAATTTTACCCCGCCTCTAGAAGAGGCGGGGCTTTCGTTCATTTTGCAACAGAAATGTTTTTACTTATATAGTTATTAGCAAAGAAAGAAACGATCAAAGTCAAGAAGCTAAAGATCAATCCAGTTAAGAATATGTAATTAAAAGCTAAAGTCCCTGCTTCGCTGAACATTTCTTTAAAAACTGAAGCTGTTGCCCCATAAACCACATAGTACTTATAGTCAGTCATAAAGGTTGCAGCAAGCACTGGACCTACGGAAGATCCCAAAAATCTTACCATTGTATTGAAACCAAGTCCAACAGCTACATTTTCGGGAGGCATAGAAACGGCAATCATGTTAACCATGGGTATCATTATCGATACAACGCCAACGCCAGTAATAAAAGAATCGATTACTAGTTGCAGAGGGGTTGCCCTATAATTAATCATTAGCCAAAATCCTGTCATGGATACTAAACTTCCGTAAATCAGGACATATTTAGGCCCAATGGTTGATGTTGCAGAACCTGCAAGCGGTGCTATAAAAATCATTGCCAGCGTTGCGGGAAAAAGCGTAAGAGCGGCGTTTAAAACCGAAAGACCCAAGCCATAAGGAGGTAGTTCTTCTGAATAATATATTACTCCAAGAAAAAGGGTAAACATGGCTACGCCTGAAAGAAACCCTGAGAGGTTCGCAACAAACACGTTCCTCTTTTTTAGCAGGTTTAAAGAAATAAGGGGGTTTGATGCTTTTGAAGCATAGAACAGGTAACCAGAAAAAAGTAACACGCCAAGAAAGAGCAAAATTAGCTGTTCGAAGCTTAACCATCCTCTGTACGGCGTTTCCGTTAAATAGATTAAAATTAGGGCAGTACCCGAAGATAGAATTACAGTACTCAAGTAATCCACTTTTTCTTTATGCGGTGGCGCTACACCTCCTATCACAATATATGCAAAAAAGAGCATTAACGCGGCAAATACAAACCCAATATGAAACATCATTCTCCAGCCAAAATATTCTTCTATGTAGGCTCCTGCTATCATGCCTATGGTCATTCCTATTGCAACCATAGCGCTTATGATTCCTTGTGCCAATGCCACCTTTTCTTTTGGAAATATGTCAGTAACTATTGCTAAGCTTAAAGGAAAAAGAGAAAAGCCAAACCCCTGTACAGCCCTTATAGCTATGAGAAAGTACACATTTGGAGAAAAACCAGCCAGCAGGACGGCTAAAGTATAAACCAAAAGAGACGCAAGATAAAGCTTCTTCTTCCCATAAACATCTCCCAGTTTTCCAAAAAGAGGAGCGACAGCTGCGCCGACTATAAGGTAAGACGATACTATCCATGCGGCCTGTTCGCTTGATGCTGATAGGATGCTTTCAATTTTTGGAAGGGAAGGTATAACCATTGCTTCCACATACATAGTTAAAAGCGAAACAAAAGTTAACACTATTAATGTAGCATAAGGTCCTCCCCTTCCGGAGTTCATTTTACTTCCTCCTTATTCCATATATAGCCATTATAATCAGTATGAGCAGCACTATTCCTGCGGTTATATAAAGTATATCGCCTCTAAAGCCATCAAAGAGACTGTAAGAAGTAACATTGATAGGAACGTCTATTACCTGGTACATGGTTTGCATTGTTGGAGGCTGCCTCCAGCTTATGAGCAATGGAAGATAGTAAGTCGATGGTTTTATGCCTGAAGCCACGTTTACAACATAGCTAACTGTAAATGTCTGGCCTTTTGCTATGTTGTAGAAGGTTTGATTTATCGATGATGCACCTATTATTGGATTTTCGCTTGATGGAGAATAAGGACTGAATACTGGATTGTAAAGTAAAGTTACGGTAACAAATTTTGCGTTAAAGCCGCCTATGTTCGTTATGTTGATGTTAACGTATTCATCGTTGCCTCCAGGGGTCATTCTGGCGTAGGAACTTCCGCTTAACTGAAAATATGCCGCGGGTTTTACCTGAACAGGCAGGCTAATGTTGTAAATATTAACTGGTGTCTTTATATTCAGTACGACTGTAGCGTTTATAGCAGTTGGCGTTTGGGTTTGATAATTTATAACAAAAGGAAAAGTTAAGTTTACGATGTCTCCAGGAGGTAAATAAGATAGAAACGCAGTATTCGAAGATGGATTAAGGGGTTCAAGAGGTTTCTCAAATATTGCTGTAACGTTGATGTCTTTTGCCATGACGTTTCCGTTATTCGTCAGGTATACAGTTATACCACCCGCATACATGCCAGAGTAAATCGTTATGGGCACCGTTTTAAATCCAACAAGCTTTATATTATAACTGCCGATTATAGGTACCTTAAAAGAAACGTTTTCATTTGCCGATAAAAATTCTTCTCCAAGTTGCGGGACCTGAACCAAAATTTTATAGCTTATTTTTATGGTTTGATTGTAAACCATGTTCTTTGCCTGTTTACTTATGTTAAAAAATCCTGCAAGGTTCAGCTCCTGTCCTGGGTTTAATTCAGGGAGGAAAACTGTTATGTTCCCCTGACCTGGGATCGAGCTTAATGGAAATGTAGGTGAGTAAGTAATGTTAACATCATACAGCGTTAAAGGTCCTAGATATGTTATTTGCACAGTCAATGGTAGGTCTGAAGCTCCCGGATATGCTAATATTGGAGATTGCTGTGTTCCCCAGATCGAATAAACAGCAAAAACAGGAGAACTCTGTGAAGATGCCGTTGCTGCGTTTACCGTTCCGAAAAAGCTTACCATCGTTATCAAAAGAAGCGCGATTATGACTTTCATAACATAGATATATCAAAGTCTGCTTTAAAAATTTTTTTAAAAATGCAGCGATTTAATCAAGAGATTTATTTTTGGTATCTTGCTTAATTTATACTCAGAAGGATTAACATAATGTTAATATATTATAGCTAAAAATTTGGAATTATGTCTGCATCAAACAACTTAGAAAACGAAAAGAAGATCGAACAGGTTATCCAGCAGCTTACGCCTTTGTTAGCTAATAAGGGTATTCCACGAAGTTTAAGGAACATGTTAAAAGAAACTCTAGATCAATTACAGGACAACAGCGTAAGTCCTGCAATAAGGGCAGCCAACACAGTAAGTGTTCTGGAGGAAATATCCCAAGATCCTAACATACCTTCACATGTAAGGGTTTTAATCTGGAACATGATGTCTTTACTAGAAACGATTCGTGAAACCAGCTAAAATTACAGAATTTTATCGCATCTAGTTTACTTTGAACTAATTTAGGAAAGCTATTTTAAAAAATGTCTTGTTGAAAAAATAATTCTATGAAAAAGAATGCTTTTTTATACTGGTTGTTATAATATAAGAATATGGTACTTGTAAAAGTCAGTAGAATAACTGGTATGAACGATCCAATAACAGGAACGCCTGGAAGGCTAATTGAATTAACAGAATATTCAACCATTCCTTTTCCTGGAGATGAAATGACAAAGAGCTTTTTATCACAGCTGCAGGCTATATTCCCGATACAATCAGTTAAGGAGTTGTGGACTCCAAAGCTAGTTCTGTTTTTAAAAGAAAACGAATACCTGCAACTGGGAATACAGTTTGAGGTTAATGATATATATGAGGTAACGTTTGAAAAAGGCAGTATTGTTTTTAAAAGATCTACAGCGGAACGCTGAAACAGAATCTTAAATGATATATTCTAGCGAATTTCTGTATAAAAAGTGTGAAAACTGTTATGTTGAAATTTTCGGTGACTTGAAATCAAAAAAAGAAATGATACTGATTTCAATTGCGCTGGAAAAAGCGTCAATGGGCGAAGTGGTTTTATACATAGATAGCAGGGGCTCTTTCAAACCGGAAAAAATTGTAGAAGATAACATGATAAAAATCGAAATCATGGGAAGAATTGATGTGCTCAAAGCTACAGAGCCAGGATTCCTTTTTGAAAAAATTTCAAGGTTGATAGCTAACAAAAGATACAAAACGATACTCTGGGATGGCATGTCATTGCCTTTTTATGAAGTACAGATATTTCACGAGCTTTCGTTTTTATCAAGATTGCTTTCTCTTTACGCTATAAGAGGTAATACTGTTGTTGTAACAAATCCAATAATCTCAATAAAAGGAAAACCCCTTGGTTACCTGTATACAGACCCATACGTACACATGAGAATTAAAGCTGAAATCGTAAAAGAAAACGAAGGAAGAGCCACTTCTTATGGCTGGTCAGCAAAGTATTTTATAGATGGAGCATATGTAAAGTTTGAAGAACTTTATTTCTGACCTCCTCCCCGCACTTGAAGAGGCGAGGCTTTCGTTCATTTTGTAAAAGCCATAGTATTATACAGATTGATCATTCTTTGATTAAACTTTCCTTTAATAATCTTTTTTTTTGAGCCTTAGCTCTTCAGACCGCTCCTGAATATTTAGCTTTGCCCTGTCCTCAGGTGAGCTCTAAAATTTTGTCCATTTTAACTTTCATTAATAATTTTATGGTTTTCTGATTCTCTCTTCTGAGCGGCGTTTGCTCTCCTTCTACCTTCTCTATAAAATTCTTCTTTACGTTTGGATGCACAGAAATCACCTTTAGTTATTTAAAAAAACTACTAAAAAGGTGCGGAAGTCTCCTTAACCCTTATGCGTTAATAGTTTAAAAGCTCCCTTAAAGCTATGGTTGCAAACATTCCTTTATAAAGTATAAAATTCACAGTTGCTTCTTTTGCATTTCTATCAATACGGAAATTAACGCTATGCGTGATCATTTTAGCTGGCCTGATGCCACCTTCCTGACTTAACTCTTTAAGTTCATCTATGTAAAAGTGGCGGAATTTTATTCCTTCTTCTTTTGCGACTTCTACCAGTGCCTTGGAATAAATATCGCCTTTGTCCCTAAAACCGTAACCCGGAAGGTAAGCTACTTCAGTTTTTCCGTTAAAAAAACCTTCAGCGAAATTGATAGTTGTGGGTTGACCTTTAACTTCTCCGTTCAGAACTTTGGAAATTTCTCTGTTAAAAAGGTACGATTGATAAGCCTGTACATAGAATCTTTTTAACCAGAGAGGCACAGCAGCAAGACCTTCGTACCCAGAATTTCTCACAAGTTCGTCTGCTTTTTTAAAGTCCCTCTTTACCAAAGCTTCGCCTATAATATGATTATTGTTTGAAAACCTCTGATAGCCATAAAAATTTGGAGCTGTCCAGGTTTCCAGTATTTTTTTCCAATTAAGGAATGCCGTTTCTTCGCAGTCGCAATCCCTTATTTTGATCTTAAACGCATTTCCTAGAAGATCTTTCCTTGTCAACATTCTTTTAGTCCTACCTACTATTCTTATTTTGAGCCCCTCTACATCTTTTAATACTACCTTAACCCTCTTAAAAGAAATGAAAAAATACGCTAAAGCTTCTTTATCCTTTATGCCAAGATAGTTTGCAGTGTTCCCCAAGATCTTTCTGACTAAAGCGTGCTCTAAATTGTTTTTTTCTGCAACCGCAAGAAGATGCTTACCCTCTTTAAAAGATAACCCCTTCTTTATAATCTCTGCGACAACAAAATCTTCTGGATAAACCTTTATCTTTCCCTTTATCCTTATATTGTTTAAGGGTTCTGCGTTTATTCCTGGTATCATAATAGCCTGAGCTTTCCAGTTACCTGATCTATTTTGCTTTCTGGTCCTGGTCCTATAGCGGCAGCAGTTTTGGTGCCTGGAGGCACTTCGGTTAAACCCATGTCCTCTACAATATATGTTATAAGACCAAGAGATTCTGCCTTCCTGACTAGATCTATCATTTCAGATTCAGAATTAACTTTTAGAGCGATCTTTGCCGCTCCCTGTGTATACCAGCTTGAAAAAACTTCAGGCATCATATCCCTGCACATAAGCGCTGCTGCGACAGCCGCGTGAGCGCCCTGAGCTACCATCTTGCCCCTGCTCATCTTAAGGTCAGTCCTTATAAGTAAAGACATTTTATAATGCTCCAATTATTTCTCCATACCTTTCAAGAGCCTTTGTGAAACATAGCATAGGTGCTTGAACAATACCAAATCCAACTGTGCCCCTGCCAGCTAATTTATGAGCCACACCTGTATTTATGTAAGGGGCTGTACTTGTGTCTAAAACCAATCTGAGGTCTATTCCTCTTGGAACACCTTCAAAATTCATGTAAGGTATTGGAAAACTTTTATCTTTGATCATAGTTATTTCATACATAAGCCTTGTTATCCTTAACGCTTCACTTACTGAAGCTCCCGTAACCTGAGCTACTGCCGGTGAAGCTGCAGATGCAAAAGCGCCGAATCCGTTAGTTTCCATGATAGCGCTGTCTCCTATGTCCGGGTTTGCGTCGCCCTCCTTGAAACCGGGGAAGAAAAGCGTTTTTGGGACAGGCGCTGGAGCCACAAACCACTCTTTGCCAAGCCCAGAAACCTTTATTCCGAAGTCTGTACCGTTCCTTGATAACACAGTCACAAGGGTGCTGCCCTTTATGTTAGAAGCTGAATCCATCATGACCTTGCCAGCAGCCATAGCGAGGTTTAAAAAGAAAAGCTGGTTCTTGGCTATAAATTCGTAACTTTTTGATACTTCGCTTCTGGCGAACCCCCTTCCCTCAATGTAAGGGCCAATTTCACCTAGAAAAAGAAGAGTGCTTGCATTATTTCTTGTGTGAAGTTCGTCGCCCATCTGAAGGGCCTGAGACATTATAGGCCTTAGCGGCAGAGGACCATGAGATTTCAGAGCTTCTTTAAGTATTGGAAATAGGATTTCTTTCATCCACTTTAACCTGTCTATGACTTCTTTAGAATAAGCGCCGTACCTTAAGACCTTCCCAACACCTTCGTTAAAGTTTGTATAAGCAACGTTAGTTCCTTTGGAGTTTTTAACTATAAATAATGGCATGTTCTCAGAAATAACTCCTGCCATAGGCCCTACAGCAGATACATCGTGGTTTGGAATAAACCCTAATTTTTCAGACCTGATAAGCTCTTCCACATCTTTTTCATCCTTTGCAAGACCTTCATAAATTGCAGCACCTATCACAGCACCTTTTAGAGGTCCAGACATCCTTTCCCAGGATATGGGAGGACCTGCGTGCCCGAAAATTCTGCTGTTAATTTCCGGTATTACCTCTTTTGCGAGTTTTATATCTACAAGAACCGGATCTGCCGAAGTAAAAGCTTCTATTGCTTTTTTGTTTGCTTCTTCAGTTTCTTCTGTTTCCAGAGCTTCCAATACTTTTAAAAGCCTTGGGACGCCTCCGCCCGGAGGTTTCCATTCTACCTTAACGGCTTCTGCGCCTTCTTTAATCAGGTCCTGATAAAAGCTGTCAAGGCCCACGTTCAGAACTTTTACCTTTTTTTCAAATATGCTGCTCATGCCAATCACCTTTTAGCTATCTCTAAAGCTACCTGAGTAGCTTTAGTGCTCGAAGGATAAACCAACACGCCCGCGTCCTTTAACTGTCTTACCTGAGTTTTTAACCCCTGCGGATCGTTTTCGGTGCCTATAACAGAAGCAACGAAAGAAACCTTATCGTTTATAGATCTAGCTTTTTTTATGGTTTCAGCCATCTCTGACGCAGGGTTCATGTTTGCTCCGTAACCTAAGACAATATCAAAAAGTATCACAGCAACTTCTTTATCTTCAACTTCTTTTAAAAGTCTTTCTTTTCTGAACCTGAAATCAATCATTGGATGCGGTATACCTCTGACGAACTCTTCAGCACCCATATCTATAACTGTGTCTTTTCTTGAACTATCGAAGCCACCAATTTCATAATTCTTATCGAGGGGAGAGTTTGAATATGCTTTTATTCCTTTTTTGCTCATTATGTACTGTGTTTCATAGCAAATGGTTCCTCCGGAAAAAAGACCTCTAATATAATATTGTTTATTGGATAACTTGTCTTTTGCTTCTTTAACCTCGGTTTCTGATGTCCACTCAGGGAGTTTAAACTCCCCTCTGTTAGTAAGGTTGAAAGATATACGAGCTGCATCCTCTAAAGTATCTGCAAATTTAATAGAATTGCTTATGTCATTGCCTTTAAATCCTATAAAATTCATAACGGCTGGCTTGTTTATTTTTGATAAAACGTCAACCGTTTCGTTGACTATCTTTTCAGAAGGAGGTTTGGAGATTACAGTTATCGCTTTGGTTTTCGGATGTGAAGAGAGCATGTTTATCCCGGTCTTCAGAGTTATGCCTCCTATATCTTCTTTTACATCGTTTGAACCGGTACCTATAGCGGCGGTTATTCCAGTACCTGCAAGATCTAACAATGAAGTAACCACCTGAATGCCAGTACCTGCAGCGCCAACAACGCCTACAGGACCTTCTTTAACGACATTGAAAAAACCAAGCCCAACAGAACCTATGATTGCTGTACCTGCATCGGGCCCCATGACAAGCAGGTTTTTTGTCTTTGCAAAATTTTTTAAAACCTTTTCTTTTTCTAAAGGCACGTTGCTGCTGAAAACCATGACGTGCTTGTTAAGTAAAAGTGCCCTCATTGCTTCTCTGTACGCATATTCGCCTGGCGTCGAAATTAAAACAAGATCTATATCAGGTTCAAAAGACACTGCGCTGCGAATACTTAAATAACTTTGAGTCGTTTCTTTTTCTTCTTTTTCGGTTTTATATACTAGTTTTTTAGCATACTCAAGGGCTTTACTTACTAAACTTTCATCTTCCCCTTCTATTACAATAACAAGGTCGTTAGGACCGGCTTTGCTGGCTTCTTCAGTATAAAGGCCAGCTTCTTTCATAAGGTCTTTGTTTGCTTCTGTTCCCATCATTACAGCAGCTCTTATAACGCCATCAGCTTTCTCTACAAGCTCGTTTATTCTCATCAGAAAAACAGAGTCCCTGTACTCGTTCTTTAAAACCAGAGTAAATTTCTTCCCCATTGTATTTAGTTTTTTAAAGCCTTATTTATATATTTATTTTACAGTGATGTATTACAAATTTTACCTTTAAAATATTTTTACCTTTGATTAATTTTAAGCGTTGATAACATCAAAAAACTTTCCTTTTAATTATTTTTAAGCTGATATGTGATTAATGTTTTTATAAGTTGGGCATATACTTTGAACGTGGAAGCCAAGGCTTTTTCCAAATTGAGCTCAGGTAAACATCTACAGGTAGCGCTTGATATCATCGATAAAACGGTTGCTTTTGATATAGCGCGAACAGCAGATGCTCTAAACGTTAGTGTTATTGAGGCTGGAACGCCCCTGATAAAAAGATACGGTACAGACATAATAAAAGAATTAAAAAAAGAAGCGAAAGAAGCGTTGATGTTGGCTGATATGAAATCAGCAGACGTTGGAGATATTGAAGTAAAAATGGCGGCAGAAGCAGGGGCTGACATAGTTACTGTGCTCGGATGTGCGACAAACGAAACTATTCAGAGCGCTAAAGAAGAATCAGAAAAACATGGGATCCTGTTAGAAGTTGATCTGATAAACCTTGAAAATCCAGAAGAAAGAATGAAAGAATTAGAAAAGATCGGAGTGAAGTCTTTTTCTTTTCATGTACCGATCGACGTACAAAAAAAGCATTCAAGCGGTGCAGATAAAATGCTTGAAAAGCTCAGAAAGCTCGAAAAAGGTAACAGAGTTATATCTGTCGCTGGAGGGCTAAACCCTGAAAGAATAAATGCGTTTAAAGGAACTGGAGTCAACGTTTTTGTGGTTGGAGGATACATAACTTCTTCTGTAAACTTTGACAATAAAATTAGGGAAGTTCTAAGAGCTATAAAAGAACTTTAAATTTAAAATGAACGAAAAGCAGCAAAATTGGCCAGATGCGACCTTAAAATCCTCTTGTTTGAAACCTTTAAAAGCAAAATTGATTTATGAAGACAATAAAGTTCTTGATTACATCTCTGATGACGGTGCGCTTTTTTTAATATCCGATGAAGTAGATCCAGAGCCATCATCCATAACTATAAAAAATTTCTCAAGATTAAAGGAACTTAACCATAGGTACATCATTTTTCAACAGGACGTTTTGATGATCGAAGGTTACAGAATAGACGTTTCTTTAACTAAAGTTTTTTCGACGGCAGACCTGTCTTTACAGAATTTTGATGAAAGCTTTTACTTTAGAATAAAAGAATTTGTAGAGGATAAATATTCTTGTGATCTTTATCCTGCTTCTTCAAGAAAAGTATGTGATATCCTTTTAAAAATCGAAGCTGAAAGTTTACTGAACACCCAAAAAATTGAAAGTCTGATAGGATTCGGCATAGGAATGACGCCTTCAGGAGATGACTTTCTAATAGGGCTTATAGCTTCTTTAAAAGGTTCATACTATTTTAACCATCTCAGGGATATTGTTGCAAAAAATTTATTCAGGACTAATAAGATAAGCGGGGAATTTCTCAGATGCGCAACGTTAGGAGAGTTTTCAGCCACTTTAGCTGAGCTGATCAAGGCGGGGAACGATCGCAAGCCCCCCGAAAAATACATTTATGACGCATTTAAAAAGGGTCATACATCAGGTATAGAAAGCTTATTGGGGTTTCTAAAAGGTTTAGAAATAAGAAAAACGTTTTTTAAACCTCCAAAACGCTTTTATTAGCTTTTATAAATAAAGATTAACGTGCTGACCCCAGATATCCTAAAAAACTTTATAGCATATAACAAAATAGATGAAACTAACACCTTAACCTATTCTGAAAAGGTAGCTTTAAACCTGATAGCTTGGGGAAAAAAGAAAGGCATAACGATAAAAGAATTAAAGGATTGGTACGCTGTTATTTCTCAAGCCCCTTTTCAGGAAGAAACTGATAAAGGAATATTAGAAATTTTAGAAATGGCGGCTAAGATTGAAAGTGAGAGTTAAACTTTTTGCAAAATTCAGAGAAATAGCGAATGCTGATTACATAGATATAGAAGCTTCAAACATAAAAGAACTAAAAGAAAAGCTATCGGCTATTTTAAAAGTTAATGTCCAGGAGATTATCGTGATGATAAACGGTAAAAAACTACCAGAGGATGAGGTTCTTTATGATGTTAAGGAAGCTATTGCTTTCCCTCCAACTGCTGGAGGTTGTTAAACAATGTTTTCTTAAGTTCATCTTTGCTTTGAGGCACGTTAAAAAGCTTGAAAAAATCATCGGTAACAGAGTACATCTTTTGCCCATTTGTTTCTTCCTTCTTTATCAACCTTATCTTTTCCAATGCCTTTATATGCGAATAAACAACGCTTCCTCTTTTTTCTTTTAATTCTTTAATGCTTATCGGACCATAGTAAGCTATTAAAGAAAGAGTTTTAGCCATAGATCTGCTCAGAAACGGCTTTCCAGCGAATTTTTTAGCCACGGGCGCGAGCTCTGGCCTGATCCTTAACATATAGCTGTCCTTAAATTCAACGAGCTCCAAAGCAGAATCTTTTGAGTATATATTTTTTAAAGAATCTAACGCTTCTTTTATTTCCTTCGGTTTAACTTTTAAAATATTAGAAAGCTCTTCTATATAAATTGGCCTTCCTGAAGCTAACAGCGCCGCTTCCAGCTTCATTTTTAACGACGTCTTATCGTTCTGTTTTGACATCCTATAGCTGTAACATTTATAAAAAATAAATATAAACAGAATGGTAAAAAAATCTAAGAGGTTTGTCTAAATTGAACTGGACCGCTGAACATGCAGAGATTCTGGAAGAGTTTACCAGGAGAATGAAAGAAAGTTATGAGGTTCAAGTTGGAAGAACATTCTGGATAACAACTTCTTTTAACGTTAATGTTGATTTTATAATCGGTAGTGCGGCATTTTGTTTTAGCAATTCTAGGATGGGTGAACTAAAGAAAAGAGCAATCAAATACTTGGGCTATCACTGTTTTATGTTAGATCCTTTACAATTAAATCCTTACTTTATTGAAAAAACAAGAGAATTAATTAGAAGCCTAAAACCAAGGCCTTTAAGAATATCACCAATAAGCGAAAGAAATGTTCCTGAAAAATTTCCGCTTTACCTAGAAAATAGAATAATAGAAGCTGCTGCTGAAACTGCAAAGCTGCCGAATCAAGATATAAACGCTGAACTCATAACAAAAATAGTCGAAAGAAAGATCCCTCAGATCACAAAAATGCATTCTGCTATGGATAAGCTAGTGCTTACAGATCTTGGATTTTCGCTTGTTAATGTGAATGAAAACATTTTAGATTATAAAAAAGCATCAGAAAGGCTCTGTAAAATGATGAATGTTATGAAAACCTTATTTGGAACAGAGGGTCCCATTACTGTTTCTAACCTTTTCACTCTTTCCGCCCCTAATTTTATAAAAAACCTTTTGGTGCTCGGAGGGCCTCGCGTTAAGCCCGGTCTGATACAGATTAAAAGTTACATGGATTTTTTAGAAAATGTTCAGACTTTTACCGAAGAAATGCAGAGCTGCAACATCTTTCTTGATTTAGATGAACTAAAGGACGAAATATGCTCCTTTAAAAACAAGATAATTCTAGAAAAAAAATTTGACTGGATTAAAAATTTTTGCTTAAAGTTTACTGTTTAGATCCTTCTGCACCCAGACCCAGGCCGCTTATATCAGGCAGCGTCTGTTTCATCCTTGCCTCTGCTACAGCTGACGCCTGTGATAGTATGCTTTCAGCTTCATCGTTTGTCGGTTCAAAGCTAATACCTGAACTTGAAATCTGCCCGGCGTCTACCATTATGTTGTTTAACAGGGTTGATATCTCTCCCAGTTCGTCCTCAGCAGCTGGCATTACATTGCTAACGCCCCTTCTTATGCTGGTCAGCACTTTCATAGCGGGGTCAAGAACAGCCACCACGTCTCCTAATTCAGTTGCGGTAGAGAGTCTTGTTGAAATCTGTTCTAGCGCAAGTTTTGCCTGAGTGAGCATTTTGTACATCTTTCTGATTTCAGCCAACTCTGTTGCATATATGTTTGCTCTTTCGTTATCGTGTTTCTGTAAATATGATACAACCTTTTCAAAGTATCTCTGATCTTTTTCCTTTAGTTTTGAAGCCGTTCCATCGAGCTTGGCTATCTGGATCTGAATAAGCCTTATAGCCTGTTCGAGCTTTCTCTTAAGAGGCTCATCCGGTTTAACTGCGGTTTTAATTTTATCACCTATGCTCTCGTCTTTTTTGTTTTCCCAATTTCTTTGAAAATTGCTCATAAATACTTGAGCTTTCTTTAGTTTATTTTAAATACTGTAACTGTTACTCGCTGTAACTGAGGTTTCATAATGTTCTAGTTACATAATATTTATTAATAATAAACTTGATAAAGGCCGCTTTAAATATTTTCTCAAGGTAAGCTTTTATTTTTAATAATTTTAGGAAATATTGATGAAGATAGTCGTTTTAGGAAGCGGCGGTTCAGCTGAGAGCGCTAATAGGGCATGCTCTTCATACCTTGTGAACTCTGAAATTGTAATTGATGCGGGGCCAGGTTCATATAAGAATTTTTTAAGATATGGCGGAAATCCTCTCAAAATAAAATATTTTTTAATATCGCACCTGCATGGAGACCATTTTTTTGATATTGGAGCCTTTTTCTGGGGTATGTCCTACCAGGGTAGGACCGAACCTGTTACTGTAATTGGGCCAAAGGGCGTCAAAGAAGCTTTTGATTCTTTAATAAAATTCGCGAACACCCCGAAAACTTTTATGCGATTTGATGTACAATACACAGAAATTGAGCCCGGAAAAAACCTTAAACTGGACAGTTTAAAATTGAGTACAGAAAGCGGAAAACATTCTGTTCAGGACATTGCTTATAGAGTGGGCCCCTTGTGCTATACAGGTGACACATCGCCAAACGAAAGTATTGTCAGGCTGTGTAAAAAAGCCTCATTATTAATTCATGAATCTTCTGGTTTTGCGGAAAACGAAGAATACCTTAACAGTGTAGGACACAGTTCAGCAAGACAGGCTGCGACGGAAGCTTTACAGGCAAGCGTTAAAAAGCTGCTACTTACACATATACCTCCTTCAATATCGAATTATACAGCAAAAATTAAAGCGGAAGCCGTAAAGATATTTAGAGAAACTATAATAGCAAAAGATCTTTTGGAACTTGAGATATGACGACATTGGAAGAACTTTACCAAGAAATTAAAAGTTGCAAAAATTGTAACCTATGGCAGTATGCTACACAAGCTGTTCTAGGTGAAGGACCCCAAGACGCAAAAATCATGATAATAGGTGAAGCTCCGGGAAGAGAAGAAGACAGAGCTGGAAGGCCTTTTGTAGGCAGAGCAGGAAAACTGCTACGTAAGGCTCTTGATAAGAACGGTTTAAACAGCGTATACATTACAAACGTAGTAAAACACAGGCCTCCAAACAACAGGAAACCGAAAAAAGACGAAATAGAAACGTGCTCCAAGTTTCTTTTAGAAGAAATAAAGATTGTAAAGCCAAAAGTTATAATAGCGTTGGGTTCTACTGCTAGCAAATTTTTAACGGGAGAAGAAAAGATCAACGTAGCATTTGAAAAAGAATATAAATTTATAGGAATAAAAGTAATAGTAGATTATCATCCAGCCGCAGTATTAAGGAATCCAAGACTTTATTATAAGTTTAAGAAAAAAATAAACGAAGCTTATGCTAATTTATAAAAATCTGTTCGCACAGCATTGATAAATGTAATATGGTAAATCAATGGACATATGTCACCCCTCGACGCATGGGGGTGATATTGATGATAACCATCACGTTAGGGGAGTTGTACCTTGATGATGCACACATCCCATTAATAAATAGTGAGGAAGAGTATGTGAAGCAGAGGTACTTTGCGGTAGCAAAAACCATAGCACCTGAGCCGTTAAGGATTACAAGAAATGAAGCTGCAGAAATGATTGGTCTAAGCAAGAGACAGTTGCAGAGGATAGGTTCAGGGAAGAGGGAATAGAAGGATTAAGGAAGAAGTCAACCAGGCCAAACATATCACCAAACAGGGATACCTGAAGATGTTGAAAAGAGGATAGTTGAAGTGAGGTAGGATTTGGGTCAGAAAGGATAGCTATCATAGTGAATAAGAGACTAGAAATTGAGGGAAGGAAGAAAGTCAGCGATACTACATGCTACAACGTGCTTGCCAGGAATGTTGAAGCTGAAA
Source organism: Nitrososphaeria archaeon (assembly GCA_046536595.1). Taxonomy (GTDB): domain Archaea; phylum Thermoproteota; class Nitrososphaeria; order Conexivisphaerales; family UBA164; genus CAYFFZ01. Next base: position 71,378 of record JAWDMM010000001.1, read on the forward strand.
GGAGGCTGCAAAAGGAATACAGCACGTTTGAATGGAATGGTCCTGATGAACTGATTCAAGCAGACATAACATACTTCAACGGTGTGCCGTTGATGACCATGGAAGATGACCATTCAAGAAATGGATGGGCAACAAGCATGATTGATCAGACAGATGAAAGGGTTGTTCATGCGATGAAAACGCTTCATCCAGATAAATATGAAAACCTTCTAACTGACAACGGATCACAATTTTCAAGGAAAAATTTCAGGATGAAAAAGTACTGTGAAAACAGCATAAATGGAAGACATATATGGACTTCAGTTCATCACCCACAGACCATGGGCAAACATGCAGAAGGGATTGAAGAGGTTCCTAAAGCACAGGCTTGGAAGGAGCACTAACATGAGAGACATTGATGAGAACATAAGTGCATACATGGACTTCTACAACAATGCTACAACTGTATCCACTACAAGATCAGTGCCTGCAGAGAGATACCATGGATTCAATGATGAAGGATGGTACACTAGGCTGGTTAAAATGCTTAAATTGGAGTCAGTGCTTCCCATTGACCATGCGCCAGAGGGGGTGACATAAGCGTCTTGGTGTTACACTTACAACATCAAGATTTATTTTCAGTAAAGGTCTTGTACGCTCCATTTATTAATTCTTCAACGTGAGTTTTGAGCTCGGTGTTTTTACTTGCAAAATATCTTTTTGTTTGCTCAATGACCTTTGTCAGATCCATTGGTGTGCCATAAAATAAAAAGGGTGCTATGTCACTGTCAACAGTTCCTGATACATGAGAAAACGGCCCTATGGTCTTACCGCTCATTATCGAAGTGTTTATCGAGGCTCTTACAAAATCACCGATAAACGCTCCTACCTTTATTTTGCCGGTATCAACTTTTTTTCTACCATTAAAAACTCTGATCGTTCCGTAAGTATTTTTTAAATTGCTTGTAGTGGTTCCTGCTCCCAAATTTGAATAACTGCCTATATAACTATCACCAACAAAGCCGAAATGCACTTTGTTTGCAAAATCTTCTACTATTGATCTTTCCAGCTCGCCACCTATTCTGCAATTTTTTCCTATATAAGATGCGGTGACCTTTGCAAAAGAAATTACAGAACCGGTTGAAATATAGGCTGGGCCATAGATTACAGTCATAGCTTCGATCCTAGCACCTTTTTCAACAATAACTGGACCCTTTGAATCATCTATTGTAGAAAATTTGTTTACTTCACCTTCTATCGAACTTTTTTCAAAGGGTGGACTGAAAAGAGAACCTGTAATTTCCCATGAACCTTTAAAAAGAAAACCGTTAACTTCCTTTTTTACTGAATTTTTTACAGATCCTTTTGAAGCTACAAGCGTACTGTTTTCCCATAAAGATTCCCCATCCTTTAGCTGATCAAGCGCCTCTCGGATACGTTCTGGCTTAATTCTTGAGTTTATTATGGCATCGAAGTTTTTTGCCTCTTTGAGTTCATAAGCGTCAATTATATATTCAGGGGCTATAAACCCTTCAATTTCTCCAACTTCTTCCTTTATCCATTCTATTAATTTTCTGTATCTATATATAATAAAAGAAGAAGGTTTTACGAGTGAAAATGGATAAAAACCGTCCGGATAGGCCTCTTCGTAAACTGCATATTTTAACTTCAAGGAATCTCCCCAAATTTTTCAGCAAATTCAAAAGCCGCTTTTTTATAAGAACTAACGTTTCCCACGTCAACAAAGGATTCAACGTCATAAATCAGAACTTTTTCTTTGGCCTTTATTGCATTCATTACCGCGTTATTCATCCCATATTTTTGCTCCGGTATGTATCTTAAAAATTCAGGTTCAAACACAAAAGCACCAGCGGCAACCCTGTAGTACAGCTCTGGCTTTTCTTTCCATTCTTTCATAAACCCTTTCTCTTCATCTATAACCCCGTATCTTAGCTTTTCTTTTATTTTGGCAGTTAGAACAGTTACCACGGCTGAGTTTTTCCTGTGAACTTTTATAACATCATCAATGTTAGCATTTATGAGCGAATCAGAATAACTTACAAAAAAGGTATCAAGCTCATCCTTAGCAACCCACTTGAGCTGCCCTGCTGTTCCCAGAGGCTTTTCTGAACTGTTTATCTTTAGCTTTGTTCCTTTATAGCTATCTTTAAGCACAAGTTCATATGCCCACTTTCTTCCGCTTATAGCGATTATTATTTCTTCAAAATCATAGCTTGTTAACCAGTCAAGAATATGCTCTATTACCGTTTTTGAACCAAGCGTAAGGAGTGGTTTGGGGAGAATGAGGCTGTACGGATACAGCCTCGTGCCAAGCCCTCCAGCGAGTATGTAAGCTCTCATATTTTAAACAAAGCAAATCAATCGATAAAAACTTTTTCAGAGCTAACGCCTTCTACCATCTTGAAAGACATTTTATGTTAACTTCAGAATTCCTGTTGAAAAAAAGGCTTCTTTCCGGTATGCAGTCCAGCCTGTAAAACTCTTCACGCATCTTTTTTCCTTTAACCTTCAAGAACTTAATAGCAAGCACAGCTTCTTTTCTTCTATATGCGCCAAACATTTCAAGAAAACTAAAAAGCCTGGTTATTTCAGCTAATGGAACATATATTTTATCGTCTTTCGAAGCTTTTGCTTCTACAGCTACGATCATGTTTTTTTGATCGTTTATCGCTAAAACATCTGGAAGGTGCACTGATGGGCTTCCGAGCCTAATAGCTTTCCAGCCTTTTTTTATAAAAATTTTGACGACCTTGTCTTCCCAGTCATAACCCCTTTTTTTGTTACCCATAGTTCAGACCGACCTTTCTCCTGACGGTCTCCTGAGTTCTTGTAATAAAAGGGTTGACTTTTCTGTAGATTGAAAGAAAAATCGTTGATACGTCAATAACGAACAGCTTGTCTATGATGTCATCGTTTTTGCCTATGTTCATTTGATAAACCCTATGTCCTAACGCTTGCAGAGCTTCTGAAATAACTTTAAACCTTTCTGAAACCAGTTTGTCATCTTCTGCTGAACCGATCATCATGATCGGCATGTTATAATACATTTCCCATGCGGTTATACCATTATGTGCAACCTCCATTATGTTCTCATAAACAGAATGCAGTTTTGCGTTTTCACTAAGAAGGTACCTGAACCTTAAAGCATGGGCTTCGCCACCGTTCGAGTAATAAACCCCAACCAAGAATGAATTTTTTAAAAAATCAGCTATTTTTCTGGCCTGTTCACCAAGAGCTTCTTCTTTTTCCGAGAGCTTCTTAAAGTATAATCCTATGTTTTCTGTCATTTTTTGGTTCAATATTTTATCCAGCAATGGAACAAGCCCTGACATTATGTACGGAAACCCTAACCTCGTGCTTTTTTCTTTATTTATCTTTACATAATTAATTTTTTCTTTGATAGCAAATTCTTCTAACCTGCCACCGCCAGTAACTGCATATACTTGCATGCCTGACTGGAGCGCTTTCCTTGCGCATTCCAAAGTTTCAACCGTTTCTCCAGAATGGCTTACAACCACTATTGTTTCACCTTTATGCTTTTCGCTTGGCATTTCGCCCGGTTTTAAACACAAAATCTTATCCTCCCCATAAAAAAGTCCTGATATGAGCAGAGGTATCAGCGATGCACCGTAACCGCATCCAAAAACTTTGCTCGAAATGTTTACATCAAATTTGACATCGATGGGCGAAAACATTGAGTGCCATCTTTCATAAATCTCTAGCATATCTTCAGCTGAGCTCATGGTTAAATAAAATTTAAAGTGGCTTAAAATCTTTTGTTTTTTAAATTTATGGAACGCCTATGGTGTTTCCTACACCAACAACAAGAACGCTATCTCCTTCTGAGGTTTTTTCTTCTATAAGGGATTTTACTTTCTCAACAGCTTGAAGTGCAGCCCTCCTTACATTATCGTTCATTTCACCTACAGCTTCTTTCAAGGACATCTTTACTATAAAAGCATGAATTGGAACATTATACTGTGTGGCGCTTTCCTCTATCTTGAACCTGTCGTTTCCGGGTCCTCCCATGGCTACGCCAAATCCCTCGATCGTTTCTCCTGTTTCTTCCCCTTCTAGCTTCAGTCCTGCGTCTACAGTTATTATGATTTTAGGCTTAAAGTTCTCAATTACCTTTTTCACGGCATCTCCTGGTCTTCCGACAGTAGAGCCTGGACCTTTTGCCTTTAGAACCAGCACCTTTCTTCCCTTATAGTCTGTTTCTGCTATTTCTGTATCTTCTTCAATTTCTTTAAACTGCGCACCGTTTGCGAGCTGCACTGCAACCAGAGGTCCTAGAGCATCTCCTATACTTTTCCCGTTTATTATAGGATCAAGGCTAGCATAGTATGCTTCTGCTTCTTCCATTATAAAAGGAAGCATTACCTGCAGCATTATAAGCGAATAGTAATCATGATAGTTTTTCGCAGAAAGGTACTGGTGCCTGGCATACTTGTAAATCTCGTTCAAAGCCAGAGCGCTTTCAGCCAAACCGCTCAGGTTCTTGATCTGAACGTCATCAGCCTGGACCAGTGATTTTAGCCTTGTTATGAAAAATTTTTCGTACGTTTTTACTAACTGGTCAAGCTTTTCTATTATCCCATGAGGATCGAGATCTGTTGGAGATATCATAAAAGAATTAACTATTATGTTGGCTTCGTTTTTTGCATCTTCTTCTTTGACGCCCCTATTTTTTAATTCGTTTATAAACCTGTCAAGAGAACCTTTGGCCATGTTCTCAAGAACATTAAGATGCTTTGATACGGACCTCATGTTAAGTTCAAGCTGAATCCTCTGACCATATGCTATGAAAACTACGATAAGCATTATCCAAATTATGTTTGAGATATAGACGATATCGTTCATAAATACGTTTGACATGCTCTAAAAATAGGCTACATAAGAATTAAATAAACATTGCTAAATTAATGCATGTATTTGCTGAACATCTTTTCTATCAGTTCGTGATCCAGCTTTTCATACGTCTCTGTAGTACCTACGTCAATCCAGTAAGAGTTAGTTATGTAACCTCCAACGCTCTGATCCTTTACAAGAGAGGACACCATGTCGCCCATAATGTCTACTTCACCTTTATAATTTGAAAATTTCTTTATTGCTTCTGTTTTCATTACAAGGACTCCTATTGTCGGATTTATGTTTATGGATGGCTTTTCTTTAAACGAAACGACTCTTTCTCCATTTATTTCGGCCACCCCAACGGGAAGCTTATAATGATCTGAAACTGCTATAGTTGCAGAGAATTTTTTATCCTTGTGAAATTTAAGAAGTTCAGCCAGGTTCATTTCTGTAAGTATGTCTGAGTAATAGATGAGCACATCTTCATAACCGTCAAATTTTCCAGCTCTGTAAGCGTTTATAAGCGCTCCTCCGTTACCCTTTAATTCTTCGTTGTCATATGAATAATCTACTTTTATTCCAAAATTTGAGCCGTCGCGAAAATAGTTCACTATTTGCTCTGCTTTATATCCTACTAGCATCGTTATTTCTTTTATTTGATGAGATTTTAAATAATAGATTATAAATTCGAGTATAGGTTTTTGAGATGTACCTATAGGTAACATCGTCTTCTGAAAATAGTAGGTCAATGGCCTTAAACGGGAACCTGTACCTCCGCATAAAAGGGCAGCTTTAACACTCATTAGCTTCTATACGTTCTTTGTGCTATAAAAATTTTTAAGCGTCTATTTTTTCCAGCTTTTCCAGTATAGAATTGACCTGCTCATAAAGCACGTCTAGCTCGTCCTTTTCTACATTTTTTTCTTCTTCCTTGCTTTCTTTAATTTCAACTTGGTTTTTTTCCATTTCTTTCTTGAGCTCGTCAAGTCTCCTGTCAATTTCAGAAATTTTTTCATTTATTATGTTCAACAGTTGATCTCTTAACAGTTGAAGCTCTTTGACCTCTATTAAAGTAGAGATCTTGGAGATTTCTTTGTTTACTGATTTTAATTCTTCCTTGTATTTTTCAATAAGTTTGTTTTTTATATCGGGATCTAAATCCTGCATGCTGTAAACCCTCAAAAGTGCATCTGAAACTATTTCTTTTTGAAACTTCAGAATGTTTAACTTTCTTTTGGCTTCATCTTCTGTCATTTCTGCCCTTTCCTTTTTGCCAAATATATTGAATTTCAAGCTTATACGGTTATTAGAGAAACTGCGGGTTTAAAAGTTTTTAACTTACTGAAGGCTAAGTGTGAGGAAGTTTCATTCTACTAGCTGACAGATATTTTGCAAAAAAGCGACAAACCTACGAGATCTACACAATGTGAATTACCCTGACCTTATGGCCATGGCTTCCCGGTTCATCGATACGCTTACGTGTGGAATACTTGAAAAGTATTCCATCATAGCAGAGGCGTTTTCATCTCAGAGCGTCTCGCCTGTGTCCCACAGGCAAAGCCTCTCCTTCATAATAACCAAAGCTGAAGTCACATTCCTGTCAGAGTTAAAACAGGGGCAAGTGAACTCCCTTTCAAACATATCAAGCTTAACGCATTTTCTGCAAACAGGAAAAACTCATGAAAAATTATATCGTAATATATTAGAATGAGTCCCACTCACAAATTTATTTATCCAATTACTGACTAAACCGTTGCCCGTATAATTTTCTGTGCATCTACTTTATCTTTTATTCTATTTTCAAAAATTTCGTCGCATATTAGCAAAAGTTCTTCTTTTGTTAGCTGATAATTAAGTATGTAGCTCTCAAGCCTCTCTATGCTTAAAAGTTTTGTCTGTGAAAAGAACTCGTTTAGCTTTTCAATAAGTTTGGCTCTAAAATATTCTGATTCGCCTAGCATTTCATATGTATCAATGTCCCAGACAATATATACGGATGCCTTTGTAGGTTTTATAGATAAACTCTTAACCCTTTCTTTGATCTTGTCAAGAATAACCAGCGCAAAATCTTCAGCTGATTTCATGTAAATCTTTGAAAGACCGCTTAAAGGTGAATTTTTCCCAAAACTGTTAGGAATTAAAGAGAGCGTATAATAACCTTTAACATAATATGAGTAAAATATTTGAGCTTTCCCCTTAAGCCAGACTTTCCTGAACTTTTCTGTAAATGCGTCTAAAGCGTCAAGAAGAAACCTTTCTTCTGCCCTGTTAAGATCAGATGTTTGACCCATCCATGATTCTTTTTTCCCCTCAAAAGAACTAGCTAAAACTGATGGGCTCCCTACAGGAAAATAATGAAATCCAAAATCCTTTCCTGCCCTTAGACCGCTTACTGCTTCAATTATTTCTATCATTTGTTCGTTTTTACCAATTTCAACAGGTAGGAGATTTATAAAGTGCTGACCCTTATTTATGTTTCCTGCTACGTATTTTAAATGAAACGTTATAAAAGGCCAATCTGATACGACCTTTAATTTTGGGCCAAAAAAAATAAAGCTTGCCCCGTTTATAGTTATGTCTGCCGGAATAAGATCTATGATATCACTGTTAAACGATGTATTAGTCGCGTTTTTTTCGTAAGAATTTGCAAACCTTGTATTCTCATCCACTATCATAAACGGTTCATTTTTAAGCATGGTGTTAACTAAGGTTATACCTTCTGTAGAATATCCATAGAGAACGGCTTTAGTGTTTTTCACCTATGATATCTTCATGACACTAACTTATGAACATAACGCATCCAATTTGAACTTTGAATTTCAGGGTTTAACGCACAATAGTTTTCGAAACATTTAATTTAGAAATTTTTCATTTATTGTTTTCTCAATTATTGTTATTTCTTTTATAGTGGTCTAAAGACCTAGCCTTAAAATCAGAAAGGCTTCCAATATAGCGGAAAGATAAAGCAAAGCTAAAGATGCAGCAAAATATGCAAAGGCTTTGATGTAAAGAGTTTTTCTGGGAACCGTTGACTCTGCACCATAGAATGCTAAGGCTTTAAAAAGATACAACCCGCCTATCAAAGATAAAATGTAAGAGCTAAATTCTGTAAAAGTATCAGGCGCGATAATCACTGCAAAAGGTCCAAGAAACCAGTATGGATTCCTTGAGAAAAATTGAGTGAAAGACAACCCCCATACAACGGAACTTGTGTTTATTATCGATATTCCCAACACAAACGGGCCTATAAACGGAATAAAACTTGCGATATCTATCTTTGCATTGTTAAGAAATATAGCTGTTGCCATAGATAAGACTGTTGGGTAACCAGTCCTTATGGAAACTATTGTCTGGTTAGCCTGATTAACCACGGCAGGAAGCATCCGTGCCATATAATAACCAGGCATCGCGCCAATAAAAGCAAGAAGCGAATAAAAAAGCAAAATGGATCCAACATAAACCCTTAAAGACCTGAAAGATTCAGAAGAATAAACAGAAAAAGTAAAGATCAAAGCCAGAATTACAGAAAAAGCATACCAGTAAATCTCAGCCAGTGATGAATATGAAAAAAGCAGAATCCCTAGCCAAAACAGAACAAACGAAATAACTGTAACAATTGGAATAAGAAAATAAGGTTTTTCTATGTTCAAGAACTTGCTTATGTTTGATCTTTCCATTACGTTATTGTTTTTTAAAATTATGCGTTTAAACGTTGCTTATAATTTTGTCTTTATTTCATTTTCTGATGCTTTTTCCTTTTTCTTAAGAATCATGGTTGCGAGTTTTCCTTCAAAGTCGCTCAAGATATAAGAATATACTATCTTTGCTTCGTCGGGATCTGCTATAAGTTTGGCTCTTCTTGTATTTTCACCTATAAGAGAATAAAATAAATCTGCCTGCATCAATATCCTCCACACTTGTAAGAGTTTCTGATCTCCAAGCCACTTTACATATTGATAAAGGGCACACATCTTGTCCATGAGCATTGTCTGTGACTTGCTCCTGTACCATAAAGGAGAACCGTCACTGTAAGACGTGTTAAAGAGATATGGCTTCTGAGGAGCATACAGCGTGCCTGTTGTGGGGTTCTTTACTGGAGGAATATAAGCAAGATCAAGCCCGCCGTTATAAATATAGTTGCCAACGACTTCTGCGTATTTCTGTCCCTTTGTGGCTATCTCTTCTGCGCTGATAAATATTATACCATCTTTGTTTCCTATATTTTCAAAAGAACCTGTGGTCAAAGCTTCAGAAAGTTCTCTATTTCTTATGGCTATCCTGAGATCCCCTGATACATTAGTATATACAAACCTGTGGTCTGTAAAACCGTTTACTTCTTCCGTTATTAGCGTTTCGATACCTGCAGCTTTTGCCCCTTTTTCTGCAGATTCATTATAAATCAGGTAAGGCATGACGCACGCTGAGGCTTTGTTAAGTCCGTATTTGCTTGTAAGGTCTGATACAAGCTTTAACTGTTCTCCTATCTCTTCACCAGAATTTTCGCAAAGCGGATAGAGCCCACCATAAAAGGTACTGGGTATAACCTTTAGCATGCCCGTTGATGAAGCAGCATAAATTTGTTTAAAGAGCTCCTGATCATATTTATAAGCCATCTCAAGGAAAACGCCTGTAGTTGAAATGTACACGGGCATGTTTAATTTGGCTGCAGTTAAAAGCGAATTTACCAGAGGTCTGTACGAATTTTTATCATAATATTCAAACATCTCTTTAACCATCTTGTTATCAAAGTATCTTTCAACTATGTTTAACTCATGAATTATTCTGACAAACCGTTCGCTAACAAAAAGTCTATTTAAAGGTAACGGAGGATCAAAACTAACTATAAGTGAAGATGCCATTCTATATTTAATAAAAACTAAAATTTCTTTAAAAGAATAATTGTCAAAGTTACTTAACCACGGAAAGCAATAATGTTGAGTTTGTTTTTATTATAAAATTTATATTTGAGACTTTTTTAAAAATGTCATGGTAAAGCTGGAATACGAGGACACCTTTGTGAAAGTATCTGCAATGATTGGCGATGAAGATTATATCAAGGTTGCGAGGGCTATACTGAATAACCCTGACGCAACAGACGAAGAAATAGCGAGCGCAACCGGGTTAAAGATCAACAAAGTTAGGAAAGTTCTATATGATCTTTATGAAAGAGGTTTGATAGCTGGAATAAGGGACAAGGATCCCAAAAAAGGTTGGTTTGTATACAGATGGAGGATCCAGAGGGACCAGGTCGATGTGTTTTTAAAAAGGACCAGAGATGTTATACTGAAAAAGTTAAAAAGCAGGTTAGAGTATGAAAAGACTCACGCGTTTTACTGGTGTGGAACTCCCACATGCAAAAAGTATACTTTTGAGCAGGCTATTGAGTATTTTTTCATTTGCCCGGAGTGCGGTAACCCTCTTAAGCAGGAAGATAATTCAGAATTTATCAAAGCTCTTGAATGGAAAATAAACCAAATAGTAGAAGAAGATAAGAAAAACGAGGAAAAAAATAAAGCTGTTCAGGAATTAACCAGTTGAAGAGTAAACTGTAGTGCCTTTCTTTCCTTCAACGAGTTCTATAAGGTCATATAGATGTCCTATTGTTGAGGCTTCTCCGCCAGCTTCCACGAACCTTATTGCTGCTAAGATCTTTGGCCCCATGCTTCCTTCTTTAAAGTGTCCTTCAGCATAGTATCTTTTCATTTCTTCTACAGAAACTTTATCAAGTTTCTTCTGGTTTGGAGTACCATAGTTCAGGTAAGCACCGTCAACGTCAGTTGCTATTATGAACTTGCTTGCTCCAACAAGAGTTGCTAACCTCTGGCCAGCAAGGTCCTTGTCTATTACGGCTTCAACACCGTGGGCTACTCCGTCCTTTTCTATTATAGGAATGCCACCGCCTCCGCTGGCTACTACTATGAACCCATAGTCTACTAGAGTCTTAATTGCATACCTTTCAGCTATCAATTTAGGATCTGGAGATGGTACAACCCTCCTCCATCCCCTTCCAGAGTCTTCTTTAAAGACCCATTCGGGGAATTGCTTCTTCAGTTCATCCACATCTTCCTTTTTGTAAAAAGCACCAACTGGTTTAGTTGGGTTCTTAAATGCAGGGTCGTTTTCATCCACTATGGTTCTGGTTACTATTGTGACGACGTACTTGTCTATTTTTCTGGTTTTAAGCTCGTTTCTCAGTGATTGCTGAATCATGTAACCAATAAAACCCTGTGTTTCTGCTCCAGCTACGTCCATCGGGAAAGCTGGAACGCCATAAACTTTCTGACCTGCATCGTGTCTCAGAAGAGTTGCGCCAACTTGAGGACCGTTCCCGTGGGTTACGACAACTTTATAGCCTCTTTCGATCAGATCTGCTATCTTTTTCGCTGTTATTTTAGTGTTCTCGTACTGTTCCTGGAAAGTACCCTTTTGACCCCTCTGCAGCAATGCATTTCCACCGAGGGCTATCACAATTAAGTTTCTTTCTGACATACTTCTTCGCTTAACCCTTAATTAGGATAAATATTAAGTTTACTTTTTAATAACATATTTATTTTTTAATGATAGCCGTTCCGTTTAAAACCGTTAAAATGAAATTTTAAGCTATTGATTCTTTTAGTCTTTTTGCAACTTTTTTCCCTTCTTTTGTTAAATCGTAATAAATTCCTTTGGGTTTTTTATCCCTGTTACGTTGCTTAAATTTCAGCCAGGGCTTTATTGATGATGTCGGCAACCATTTCAGAGAACCGTTGTACTTTTGAAGGAGCCCCAGATTCTCCAGATGCATACAGGCTTTCTCGATTTCATCTTCACTGTAAGTTGGTCTCCATCCGCTTATTCCGAGGAGCCTCCTTGCCATAAGCCAAGAATTATCTGGACCGTACTTTAAAATATGAACGAGTATTTTCTTTTCGAGATCGTTAAGAGATAAGCTATCTTTATCTCCAGCTTTCGAGATAGGATTTCTGCTCATCTGTTAGTTTTTCGAGCACAATCCCGTTTACGATCAAAAACGTCTCTACGACTTTTTTATCGATTTCTTCCGGCACAGTGTACACTTTTTTTTGAAGGTTGTCTCTGTTTTCGTTAAGGAAGAGCACGCTCATAAGTTGAAGAGAAAATGAAAGATCCATTATTTCTATGGGGTGACCGTCTGCAGCGCCGAGGTTTACAAGCCTTCCTTCAGCAAGAACATAAACCTTCTTTCCATTTGGAAGTATATATTCTGACACGTTTGGACGAGCTTCTCCAGCGTATTTTGCATTTTCCTTAAGCCAGGCCATGTCTACTTCCACATCAAAATGTCCAGCGTTGCTTAAGAACGCCCCATCTTTCATGTTAAGCATGTGCTTGCCAGTTATTACTTTAGCGTCCCCAGTACAGGTGACAAATATGTCACCGTAACGGGATGCTTCATCCATGTTTGCAACTTTATAACCGTCAAAATAAGCCTCCAGTGCTTTGAAAGGATCAACCTCAACCACTGTAACCCTTGCGCCCAAACCCCTTAATCTTTCCGCTACTCCTTTGCCGACCCATCCATAACCTACTACCACTGCTTCTTTTCCACCGATCATAGAATTTGTTGACCTCATCAGCCCATCAACGACGCTCTGTCCGCTGCCAAACCTGTTATCGTAGAGGTATTTGCCTTTAGCGTCGTTCACGGCTACTGCAGGGAATTTCAGTATGCCTTCTTTTTCGAGCGCCCTGAGCCTCCTTACGCCGGTTGTTGTTTCTTCTGAAACACCATATATGCTATGATAAACCTCGTTTTTTATAGACATTATTGAAAGATCAGCTCCATCGTCGATTATTATGTTGGGTTTAAGCTCAAGAATTCTTTTATGGTTCAGATCATATTCTTGTGGAGTTTCCCCCCTCCACGCATAAACATGGTCTACATAATCAGTTAAAGCTGCTGCAACATCATCCTGAGCTGTAATTGGGTTGCTGCTGGTAATGCTTACTTCAGCTCCAAGTTTTTTAAGAGAAACTGCAAGGTATGCGGTCTTTGCTTCAAGATGAAGGCTAATTCCAACTTTAACGCCTTTAAGGGGCTGATCTTTTTCATACTGTTTAACGAGCTCGTTAAGAACGTGCATGCGTTTTGATACCCAATCTATCTTTTTCTTGCCCTGATCTTTCAGGTTAAGATCTTTAACTTGATGCTGCATGCTACATATATGGTTCTGACTTAAATTAAACGTTTTTATGTGCGGTGAGCTTATAAATAATTATAATTTCCGGTTTTTATCCAAAACAAACCCTACATCATCGCTTTTTATTATCGTGCTGCCGTAAACTTTTTCAAAGTATTCCTTCCAATTTTTATCAATATAAGCGGCCACAGCATCTTCAACGACATAAATTTTGTAGCCCCTGTAGAACGCATCGGCAGCAGTGTGTCTGACGCATATATCGGCATCAAGACCTATAAGGAAGATTGTGTCGATCCCTTTTGACCTCAGCAGATAATCGAGGGGCGTTCCAAAAAAGCCAGAATAAGTGTGCTTCTCAAGTACTTCTTCTCCGGATAGAGGCTTCAGTTCATCTATAATTTGAGCGTCCTTTGATCCCCTCATTGCATGAGGTCCCCATAATCTGATTTCAAAATCAGATTCTTGGTGTGAGTCTTTAACATAAAATACATAAAGTCCCCTTTTCCTGAATTCTTCAAGAACCTTTTTGGCCGGATTAACAGTTGATTTTGCTTCAGGAGTAGAAAGCCTGCCGTTCACAAACTCTTCAAGCATATCGATCACTATAAGCGCAGGCCTTCCCATGATATTTATGTACATAATTTTTTATTTAACAGTTACTTTTAAAAAATATGTGAATACCCTTTCCTTAGATACTGAATCTGCAGCCTGTTTTTAAGTTCAACAAGATCCCTCATGACAGCGCCTGCTGTCTCCCTTCCGCCAGCCCCTTTGCCTATGAGATACACGCTTCCCAGTTCCTCAACTTTAAACTCAACAGCATTGTAAGTCCCATCTATGTTCAGCGGGTCATCTCTTGGTATTATTTCGAGAGAAACATGGGGATTTGGAGTTGAACTTGCTATGAGCTTTACAGTGTGATGAGAATCTACTTTGGGTATGTCTTTCTCGATACCGCTGATCTCAACATCCTTCAAAGTGTACTTATCTTCAAAAACATGATTAAGAAGTATAACGAGCTTAGCTGCGCTGTCAGTTCCGTTAAGATCAAGCGTAGGATCTGCCTCTGCTATTCCAAGCTTTTTTGCTTCAAAAAGAGCATCCTCCATGCTTGAACCTTCGTTTATAATTTTAGAAAGAATGAAATTTGACGTCCCATTAAGAATGCCTCTGAAAGACTCGATTTTGTTACCCTTCAGCGCTTTATCAGCAAAATAGATAAATGGGGTTCCACCGCCAACTGTTCCGCTGTACAGCACAACAAGCCCTCTAGAATCAGCTTCTTCTAAGATGGTCGGCATATAAAGGGCCATGGGACCTTTGTTTGTGGTTATCACGTTAGATCCGTTTTTAAGAGCTTCGATTATATGGGTGTATGCCGGTTCTGCGTTTACAAAATTTGCGGGAGTGCATTCGACGGCCACATCTACAACTCCTTTTTTAATTGTTTCAAGCACAGGTTCAACGTTGAAACCTGATGAAAGAGTTTTTAATGATTTTTTAACGCTCAGCGTTTCTGATGGATTTATGCCTCCTTCCCTGTACACGCAGCCTGATCTGTCACATACAAAAACAACCTGAAGCACAAGACCGTATCTGTTCTTGAAATCCCATGCTCTTTCATAAATCAGCTGATGTAAAGCGCTTCCTACGGAACCATAGCCTATTATACCGATTCTCATCCTTTGATCACGCGTTTAAGCGCTTCTAGCTCGGCGTCGATTGTTATTTCTTCTGCACTTATCTTCATCAAAGACTCCGGATCTTTTAAACCGTTACCTGTAACAACTGCGACGACATGCTCATCTTTTTTAACTATGTTTAAAGCTGTTGCCTTTGCAAGACCTGCGATAGAAGCTGCGCTGGCTGGTTCTACAAATATGCCTTCTTTCGATGCGAGCTTTTTCTGGTACTCGAGTATCTCCTCGTCGCTCACGCTTAACATTATACCTCCTGATTCTTTTACGGCCCGCATTGCTCTTCTCCAGCTTGCGGGATTACCTATTTTTATCGCACTAGCAACTGTTTGAGGGTTCTGTACGGGAATTATTTCATCTTTACCTTCTGCAAAAGCCCTGTATATTGGTGAAGCGCCTTCTGCCTGTACGCCCCCTAGCTTCGGCAAACGATCTATAAACTTCATACTTTTCAGCTCTTTAAGACCTTTCCAGAGAGCAGTGATGTTTCCCGCATTTCCAACCGGTATAAATATCCAGTCCGGAACCCCGTATTCTTCTACTATCTCATAAGCTATGGTCTTTTGCCCCTCGATCCTGTAAGGATTAACTGAATTAAGAAGGTACGTCTCTGTGGTACCTGCCGCAAGAGATCTGACGATCTTTAGTGCGTAATCAAAGTTACCCCGAACTTTAACTATCTTCGCGCCTGCGGCCCTCGCCTGAGCCAGCTTGCCAATAGCAACTGAACCTTCTGGCACTACCACAAAAGATGTTATTCCAGCTCGAGCAGCATAAGCAGATAAACTCGCTGCGGTATTGCCTGTTGAAGCGCATATAACAGAACGCGCGCCCAGCTCAATGGCCTTTGTAACGCCCACTGTCATGCCCCTGTCCTTAAAGCTTCCAGTGGGATTAAGGCCTTCGTTCTTGATCCAAAGGTCTTTAACGCCTATCTCGTTGTACAGTTTTACACTTCTGTGAAGGGGCGTTCCTCCTTCGTTTAGCGTCACAGCCTTTTCATAATTAACTGGCAATAGGTCTTTGTACCTCCAAACCCCTTTACCCGTAAATTTTACTTCCTTTAACTCATTCTTATCATAAACTATGGTCAATGGGTCGCCGCAATTTGGACAAAAATACATATTTTTATCTAAGCTTTCTTCATATCCACAGTTTTCACACCTATATCTAGGCAACCTCATAGAATAAAAGAAAAGATATTTTAAAACATTATTATTACAGTTTACATCTTTTCAGCAAAATTTCTAATTTTGAACCTTCTCCATTGATAAAAGGATCGCGTTAGCCTTGTTTTTCATGTTTCTGTCAACTCTGACAACGACAAGACCTTCATTGGGTTGACCGTAAAGCACGTAGCTTCCCTCTGGAGCGTAAATTATGCATGGGATCCCTAACAGGTCTTCTTCGCCATCTATTTCGATTCTTACTCTTTTGGGAGAGTTCAGCGAATTTTTAATGACCTCTATTGCTTCATCGTTTATTGTCCCCGCTTCATTCTTGACTTTTATTATTTCCTCTGCTGCGGTCTCAGTTTTTTCTCTTGTAGACCTCTTTTCTTTGAGATCCACGATCTCTAATTTAGGTTTGCCGCCTGCCAGCACAAAAGATTCAGTCGTCCTGTCACCTACAGTTATGACGAAATCTTTATTTAAGAGGTTTTTTCTGATGTAATCTGCTTCTTTACCTTTTTTAACGAGAATTCCAAGAGGTTTTTTTAGTTCTTCTCTTAAATGATCTGTAAGCCTATACAACGCTTATCGCATACCTTCCTGGAACTTTGATGCTTAGCAGCTTGGCAATTTCTGACTTTTCCACGTCAAGTATTATTATTTCGCCAGACCAGTTTATCGATAGATCTTTAGAACCACAAACTGGACAAACGTTCTCCTTTGTTATGAAATGACAGTTTCTGCAGGCTTTTTCAGATGGCATGTTACATTACCCCTGTTGCTGCTGTTGGGAAATCAGCCTTTTTATCTCTTCTTCTATCCATTCAATTGCACCTAGCATGGGCTGACGGCAAGTTATGCCTATCTTGGCCATACTTATACCACTGCCTATGCTTACTGCTATTATTTTTGCTCTTACCCTGCTTCCCACTTTAAGCTGTCTCTTTGTGTTCTGGCCTATTATCATGCCGCCTTTAAGGTCAACTGTCACATAGTCGTCCATTACCTGGCTTATATGCAAAAGCGCATCCGCGGGGCCGATTTTAACAAAAGCACCAAAATCAGTAATTTCAACAACTTCACCTTCAATAAGCTCACCTAAAACCGGGTAAAACGACAAAACATCAAACTGAACCCTGTGATACTTTCCTCCGTCCCCATGCAGAACTTTACCTATCTTTTCAGCACTTGCGGAAAGTATCTTTATCAAAAACCCGTAATCTCTTGTTACAGTGCTTTCGTACTTTTCTTTTAACTGTTTTATTGCAATTTCATTTATATCTTTATCAAAATCGGGAGGTGGTATACGTACAACGTCCTCAAGCGTTAATATCTGAAACAAATAAATCACCTCTCAAAAATTGCTTTTCGTTATAATTTAAACCTTTTGCCAAATAATTATAAAATTTCATGATTTAAATCTGAAAAAATAATTTTTTGATTACGAAAATCTGCGCCGTCAAAAACAGTTTCAAAATAAATAGCTTTATATTGGTGCTTGTCATATAGTATTTTGTGCCTGAAAGATCTTGAAAGAGGCATGTTTGCTCCTTGGCCTTCACCCAAGGACAATTATTGGATATACAAGAGATTCTTCTAGTACAAATATGACTTAGGAGGTCGTGAAGCGTGCTAAAGAGCTATTCGCTAAAGCATGAGCGTGGAAATGAGCTCTTTCCGCTCCTCAAAGCGTACATAGATGCTGTTAACAGCGTGCTAAAGAGCTTTGGAATAGCATAGAGTGGAAAAAAAGGAAGGTTAATGGAAAGAAGCAGTGGAGGCTCTTACCAAAGTACAAGGTGGACATCCACAGCAAAGAGTACAAAAAGAAGCTCAGGGACAATCTTCTTGAGGATTGGCCTTACGCAGCCCATTGGGTTGACTCAGCAATAAAGACAGCATACTCAATATTTAAATCATGGAGAAAGAACTACGTTAAAGGAGAGAGAAAAAGGAATAAGCCCACAGCAAGAAGGCTATTCGCAAGAGTAAAGCAAACGCTCATCAAGCTTGAAGGCGAAAGGCTTAGGTTAACGATTAAACCTGGTGGATATTTGTACATTGATCTTTCTAAAAGGTACTTTCCTCTGCCTAAGGAAGTGTCCTCAGCTGGCCTTGGCGAACCAGTAATAACGCTTGAAAAGGTGCACCTTCCAGTTCACTATAAGGATAGAGCCAAGAAAAGCCAAGCGTGGCTTGGGATTTCAACCTGCTTTCCCTGGACGGCTACTCACCAGAGACAGGTTGGGTTAGGATAGACACATCGAAGCTAGCGTCGGTGCACATCTCATCATTTGAAAAAAGAAGAAGCGTCCAGAGGAAGGCTTCAAAGTCAAAGAAAGCAAAGAAGATACTTGCTAAGTACTCGAAAAGGGAGAGGAACCGTGCTAAAAAGCATCAGCTAGAAATTGCTCGCGTAATCCAGTCTGTAGCAGGTGTTGTTGGCCTAGAGGAGCTATCAAAGCATGGCATGTACACGCGTTCTCGCTTATGGAACAGAATGATTTCGAGGAGCGACTGGAGGGGCATTTCAAGGATACTTATAGGTAAGATGGGTGAAGCTAAAGTTAAGGAGCTCGACCCCTACGGCTCATCATCATACTGCTCCAGGTGTGGGTGGGAGAACAAAGACCTGAATGGAGCAGTTTTTGAGTGTAGTAGGTGCGGGCTCCGAATAGACAGACAGCTAAACGCAGCAATAAACCTCTACATGCGCCTCAAGTTCGGGTACACAACAAATTGGGATGGCAAAAAACGCGTTAAACTGAAGATGGAGGGCGCTTCCCAGAAGGAGTGGTGGGACAAAGTGGTTCTGCCATCCCTTCTGGGTGGGTGCGTCCTGACAGGGGCGGAGCGGAAGACTCCCTATGAACTCGTGAGGGGGTTGCATGAAGTTGTGAAGCCCAAGCTCTACGCGTACGATAGGTATGCTGATGCATACCTACTTGCGTCTACGTAGAGTGAAACCTGGAGAGTTTTTAACTTAATCTTTTTTTAAAAATAAAAATCTTTGTTTCGGTAAATATAAAAGCGGACTTTTTCTTATTATATCCATGCACAGCAAGATCAGAGTTGTGCTTATAGGAGCTGGAAATGTAACTAAGCACGTTGTAAAAGGTATATACGAGAATGTAAAACCTTGGCATCAAAGCGTGGGAAGCTATGATGTTAGCGATATAGAAGTTGTTGGTGCCTTTGATGTCGATGAAAGAAAAGTGGGAAAGAGCCTCCGAGAACTTTATAAAACTGGTCCCGACGTTTTGATAAAACCGTCAGTATTTTTTTCAGATGAAATAAGCAGAGAAATGGCCGCAAACATTAAACTCGTTAAAACAGATGAGACAGCCTTTAAAAACGAGATAAAAAAGGTAGGAGCCGATCAGGTTATAAATTTAATAAATTCCGGACAACAGATGGCCAGCGAACTCATTGCAAAGGCTTCTGCTGAAGCTGGATCTTCTTTTATCAACGCAACTCCTGCGCTAATAGCGCAAAAAGAAAGAATATTAAGCGAATTTATCAATAGAAAGCTTTTGATAGCTGGTGATGACCTGCAAAGTCAGCTTGGTGGGACCTGGCTTCATAGAATACTGATGCTGGCTTTCAAGCAGTTTGGAAGCACCTGGGTTAAATCGTACCAACTGGATGTGGGTGGATCCTTTGAAACGCTCAATACGATGGATGAAAGGATCAGAGAACATAAAAAGAAAATAAAAAGTTCTGCAATAAAAAGAGAGGATGAAGCCTCTGAAGTTATAACCGGCACCACAGATTTTGTGCCATTCCTGGAGGATTACAGGATAAGCCACTTTTATGTTGAAGTGTTAGGACCATTTAACGAAAAGTTCTACATAGATGCTGAATACAAAACCCGCGATGGCCCAAACGCGTTTAACATAATAGTTGATGTTGTAAGGGCTTTAAAATACGAAAAAGATAAAGGGTCTTACGGCACTATAAAGCTGATAAACTCTTTTGGTTTCAAGAGTAACGCAGGAGGTACAAATCTGTTAAAAATACTGGAAGATTTTGAAAAAAATTATTTGATCTGATTCTCATACGAAAAGTTTTTATTTTACAATTTTTAAAATATAGTTGAAAGAAAATGACCGATAAATATACTAAAGGACAAACATGGGGAGCTTTGAAGAAAGCATGGAAAGCTTACAAGATAGCTAAAGTCCAGGGAGACAAACAGAAGATGTTAGAATACGCAAACAGGATTAGAACATTACAGGAAGAGCTTGGTTTACAAAAATCAAAGTTTCCAGAATTAGGACTTCAATGAAGGAAAACAAATAAAGAGTTAAAAATACCATTTTTTATTATTTTTTGATCCCGTAGCTCAGCTTGGACAGAGCGCCGGCCCTCTAAGCCGGAGGTCGCGGGTTCGAATCCCGCCGGGATCGTTCTGTGATAAAGACATTTCATTTTTTCACAAGTGATGGATAGAAATACCTTTTTCCGTTTATCTTCTTCTTTTCATCCCATTCTTTTAGTATTTTTACAGCCTCGTTTGAAACCTTAACCATGGTTTCCACCCCAGCGTTTGGTACGAATTCTCCAGTTTCCCTGTTTGCTATTGCTGCAAATATTGAACCGGCTCTTACTTTATATATTGATGCAAGGGTAAAAAGAGTGGAAGATTCCATTTCCATGTTTATAACGTTTAACTTTTTAAGATTCTCAACTATTTTCTCTGAAAAGTCATTTGTAAAGCCGCCAAAACCTGGCCTACCCTGTCCAAGATAAAAGCTATCTGTAGAATAAGTGATCCCAAGCCAGTATCTCGCTCCAACTGTCTCTGCAGCTTCAACAAGAGCGCTTACAACTTCATAATTTGCTATCGCTGGATAAGCTATCGGTGCATAGGCAATAGTTGCCCCATCAGCTCTGTAAGCTCCAAGGGATATTATAAGGTCCCCAATATCTATATCTTTCCATAGCGCTCCGGTTGTGCCTGTTCTTATAAGAGTATCAGCACCTACTCTGAGAAGCTCTTCTATGGCTATTGCTATGGCCCCCGAACCGATACCTGTTGAAGTGCATGCAAGCTCCACGCCTTTGTAAACCCCTTTATATGTAAGGTATTCTCTTTCCTGGGCTACCATCTGGCTAGAATCCCAGCTTTTTGCAAAAACCTTTACCCTGTCAGGATCACCTGGTAAAAAGACAAACCTAGGTATCTGTCCTTTTTCTATGCGTATATGATAGAGCGCGTCACCAACCTTGGGTTCTTCAGCTTTTTTTGTTCCGCTCATGGACAATAATATATCAAAAAAAACATAATAAACGTATTTCTGATAATCTAAAATAATAGATATTTTTATGAAAAATCGTCCTGTTTGCTCAGAAAGAGGCTCATGCTTTCATCTATATCGATTTTCCTTTCAGAAAGCAGCAGTAAAATTGCTAGAAAAATCCTTATAACGTCAAGAGGATTCTTCCCCTTAAGAATATCATAAATCGATGATTTTCCCTTCTCTTTTAAAATAGAAAGCACAGTATCTTCGTACTTTCTGATGGTTTCTATGGCTAGAGTTTCGTTTATCACTGGCAACGAAGACGGCTCTATGCCTCTCGGTATCATTTCCTGTCTTTTTGTAAGCCCTTTTATCATTTCCTTAAAGGCCTCAATCAGCTCATCCAGATCAGCCACAGGTATTTCAAGTGGTACGTACGGTTGAAGGCTGACGTTAATGTTCAAAGGGACTTCTTCCTTAACCTGATCTCTCCTCTTTGGCTCATACAGTATTTTTTTGACTTTCATCTCATAGATTAAGCTAGAAGTAGAGATCGCTATGCCGCTCAGCCTAAAATCTGCTAATTTAGACTCTTCAAGATACTTCTTAAAAAGTTCCAGAAGAACGTAAATCTTAAGCTCCCATGGGTTAAGTCTCTTTACTAAATCTGGGTTTAACAAAACCCTTATGCTGCCGCTTATCTCATCGCTGCTCATTGCTTACTTTGCTCATCTCCAGAGGAATAACTTGACTTACGCCCTCCCTTTCATAAACGCCAAAAACTTTGTCAGCTTTTGAGATCATTGTATCCTTTAGCGATATCAGGATGATCTGAGACGACATGGACCAGTTTTTTAAAAAGTTCCCAAGCCTTTCAGCCTTTTCAGCGTCCAAGTTTGCATCTATTTCATCAAAAATATAAAAGTTCGCAGGGTATGAAGATTGGATTGCCATCAAAAATGAGACAGAAAGTACAGCATTTTCTCCTCCGCTTAGAGAAGCAGATTCTCTTGGCTGTTTATCGCCAAACTGTCCGATAAGGAAAACACCTCCATCAAAAGGATTATCTGTATTTTCCAGCTCCAGCCATGCGTTGCCATCAACTATCTGCTTGAATATTTCCCTTACCCTTTTGTCGATTTGTTCAAAAGATTTTATGAAAGCTTCCTTTTTCTGCTTTTCTATGTCCTCGATGAACTTTAATATGGCATCTCTATCCCTCTCAAGCTCATTCCTCCTGTTTGAAGCTTCTTTGTATGACCTGTAATACTCTGTATAATCTTTTTCAGCCATCCTGTTAACTCTTGTCTCAAGGTAATTTTTTTCGTCTTTTAATTCAGATATTAGTGTTTCATAATCACCAGCAAGGTCATAAGGCTCATACTTTATGGCGTCTATTTCTTCTTTGATCCTGTTTTCTTCAGAAATAAGTGTGTCAAGTTCTACCTTGAGCTTTTCAGCTTTCCGGTTAAGATCCTTTATTTCTTTGAGCAGCTTATCTTTCTCCTTTGAAAGCTGTTCTTTTGATGTTTCATTTTCGGATAGCGTTTTAACTCTTGGTTCAAGATCCTTAAGATAAAATTCAAGTTCCTGTTTTTCTTTATCAAGAAACTCCTTTCTGTTTGATAATTCTGAGATCTTGTTTTTATAATATTCTATTTTTTTCTCTAATTCCACAATGCTGTTAGAAGTCGCGTTAATTTTTTCTTTTACAGAACTCAAGCTAAAGTTCAGCCCGTTAAGAGCGTTTTTCTTTTCTATGATCAGGGATTCCAGTTTTTCTTTATTTTTCAAGCTCTCATTTAGCTTTGTTTCAACTTCAGACGTACTTAAATCTAAACTTTCTGCCTTTTTAAGCCTGTTCCTGATCGTTTCTACCCTTTCATTTATTTTGACTATTGTGTTTTCGTACCTGCTTATCTCTGATGCGTTTTTTTCGAGCATCTTTTTCAACTCGTTAAACTCCTGAATGTATTTCTGTAAAGCCTCTTCCTCGCTTTTTACTGTATCTTCGATTTCTTTAATTATTTGATTCCCAAGAGATTCCTCGTTCTGTATAGCGGTTTTCTGTTTTAATTCAAGTATTTCGTTCGATATCTCAGCGATCGTTTGGGTTCTCTTTGAAAGAACCTTTGTAAGTCTGTCTATGCTTTCTTTTACCCTCTTGAGCTTTCTTTCATAATTATCAAGGTCTAACTTTAAGGCGTTTATTTGTCCTATTTCGTACATTCCGTTATAAATTATCGTGCCATCTTTTAGAATAAATGCTTCACAGCAGTCCCCCTTATTAAAGCAGATCCTGCCAAAAATATATTCAACGAGTTCTCTGTACTTTTCCGGAAATTCGATGTATTTTATTATGGATTCCTCGCATGGGTGATTTTTTATAATTTTATTCATAAATACAGCCCTTTTTCTGCCCGAATTCTTCAGGAAAGTCAGCGTTTTTTCGTTAAAACTTAAAAAAATCAACGGGTCCTTAAGAAACTCCAGGACCGATTTAATCAGCTGTTCATAGCCCGCTTTTGGTCTTATTATATCGCTGAGCCTCCCCAGGTAACCTTCAAACAAACCGGAATCCAAAATTTCATCTTCATAGTCGTCTTTCTTTATGCTTTTAAGGATCTTCTGAGCCGTTGCATAACCTATTGCTTTAACCAGCACGTCATTAGCCTTTATTATTTCGTTTATCATTTCCTGTCTTCTTTTTTTCAGCTCCTCAAGCCTTGAAACATACTCTGTAGTTTCTTCAGAATTCATGTTAGAAGGAATAGATTCTATTTTGCTTTTTAGTTCCTCGTGGGCTCTCAGTAATGTTTCGTAGCTTTCGAGCCTTTGCTTTTCATTTGTAAGCATCTCCTTCAAATATTCAAGGTTTTTTTCTATCCTGATCCTTGCGTTTATCAACCTTTCAATAGCTGAAGATAGTCTCCTCTGGTAGCTGTCTCTTTCATTTATCAATCTTATGATGTTGTCCTTCTTATCCTGCAGGTTTGATATTTCCTCGTTTAGCTGCAAAAGTTCCTGGTTTAACTTTTCTAACTCTTTCTGTGTTGAATCTATATCTGTTTGCAGTGAAGCTTCTTTTTGTGTAAGATTCTTCATCATCTCTTTCAGGTCAGATAGAGCGCTGGAAGCCTTTTCGACTTCCTCAAGGTATGAGTTGACGTTGAGCTCTATGTAATGCAGCTCAGATTCTATTGAATTTAGTCTGCTCTTTGCATCAGCATAATCCTCATAGAATTTCCTTGAAGATTCGCCGCCTTCAAGCATCTTTATAAGTCCATCGAGCTCCTTCGAGAGGGTATCTGACCTGTTCTGCGTTTCATCTATGGATCTGATGACTTGTTCTTTTTCTCCAGCTATTTCAGCTAATCTCTTTAAAAGGATGGCCTTTCTGTACCTTTCGATCTCTGCGTTTATGAGGTTTAACCTTAAGAGTTCGTTCATTTCGGTTTCAAGCTTTACCATTACTTCTCTTTTTTCGTCCATCTTTGCAAACGTTACAGCAAGCTGCTCATCAGCTTCCTTTAGCCTCTGTAAAGCTTCTGCCTTTTTTTCATCATAAATTTTGATGCCTATTATCTCTTGCAGAAGTTGCATTCTGTCAGAAGGGGACATTTCAGCTATCGCGTTAAGCGAACCTTGGGGGACTATGTTAAGCCCATCAGAAGATATAGAGGCTGCTGCAAGTACATCTTCTATAGCGTTTTTAGTTGTTCTTTTGCCGTTTAAAAAATACCTCTGCGTTCCGTCTTCCATGAGCTCTCTCGTTATAGTGACTTTTTCAGAATTTACTGGAATGGATCCGTTTTCATTAGATAATGTTATGCTGACCCTCGCTATCTTGTTTCTGGAACCTTCGTTTATGAGCCTGCTCATGCGACTCTCCCTTAATGATTTTGGGCTGTTGGAACCTAGCGCAAACCTTATTGCGTCAAGAACGTTTGATTTACCGCTTCCGTTTTTCCCAGTTATAGCGTTAAAACCCTTTATAAAATCCAGAGTAACGTGATCTCTGAACGACTTAAAGCCTTTTAGCTCAAGCTTTAATATGTATACCACACCTTTTTTATAAACGAGCAGTAATTAAAAGTTATTTACTAAAAAATTAGTACTATACCAAAAAATTTAAATTATAAAATTGAAAGGTTTTTACTATGAACAAAAAAGAACTAGCTATAACAGCAGTTTTTTCAGCGGCCGCAGTTATATTTGAAGCGCTTCCTATAAAGATTCCGTTCCCTCTGCTTTCATACCTTACTTTTGATATAGCTGAGATACCGGTTTTCTTTCTTCTTTTTTATAACGGAATTGAGTCAGCTCTTGCTGGATCCCTTTTGCTCGCTATTGTACTGATGGGACTGGGTAGCTTTGTACCGATAGGCCCCGTTTTTAAGTTCCTTGCAGTAGCCTCAGGAATAGCTGGAGCGGCACCATTGTACAAAAAATCGTTGATAGGGTCTTTTATTACTTCAACGCTATTCAGGGTTGCAGTAATGACTTTTGCTAACTATGTTTTGATAGAGTTTTATATGCCTGGGTTTTTGAGTTATGTAAACAAATTCCTTGGATTTAATCCGCTTGAAAGCGTAATGATCCTTACGGCAATATTTAACGTAATCCAAAACGGCTTTTCGATTCTGGTTGCGTACATGCTTTATAAAAAGATCAAAAGCAGGACTGGATAAAAACTGACCTCTACCTGTCACTGAAGGGTTTGAACTTGCTGTCTTCTTTATCATAAAACACCGGCCAAAGCTTTTGTGTCAACCCGGTTCTTGTTTTTATAAAGTGATGTGTTGGTTCCACAGTTAAACCGAATCATATCCTTAGATCTTTTACAGTGAGATTTAACCATGTGTTTGAAGATAGTCTTCTGAGCATCTTCTTTTTATCTTCATGATCTGTATCTAAACCTTCTATAACTTCTTGCAGGTATTTTATTGTTGTTTCATAAATTGCGCGATCAACCGGATAAGGCACACCATCTTTACCTCCATGAGCGAAAGAAAAAACAGCAGGATCCCTGTATGATGGTTCTGCTCCGTATATAACTGATGCAGTAAGCGCAAGAGCCCTTACAGCCTTTGCGCCAATACCTTTTGTTAGCAGAAGTTCCTCATAAGTTGAAGGATTAATTCTGTTGATTATATTCATAAGGCGTTTATCAAAGAACCTCTCAAGGTGCAGGGATTTCACCCCATAAATATAGCTGTCCAGCCCCCTTCCGGCTGTCAGCATTTCAAGCGTTGCGTTTCTGTTTTCCTCGGATTCTCTTGATGCGAGATTCAGAACCCTCCTGTTAGGATCGAGTGCAGCTATGCCAGAATGAGGATCGTTGAGCATATCTTTTTTATCATCCCCAGTTATGTGGTACCTTCTTGCATATCCTTTTTCTCCGTTAAGCCCCTGTTGTATAACAGTCCAGCCTTTATTTTCTGAGATGATGAACCAGTGCTGGTATATTGAGTAACCGTCCTGTACAGCAACCCCATCAACCTTTGCAGAGAGCCTGCTAAATTTTACATAAGTTTCTCCGTTAAGGTTGAACGTTTCGCTTATCTTTACAATTTCTTCGGGAGTTTTTTCTGCAGAACCTTTCCCACCAGCTACTTTTATGCCAATCTCAGTTCTGTTTAAAGCTTCTTTTAGAGCGGCCATCGTTACTGTTGTAAGGCCGCTGCTGTGCCAGTCAAACCCGAGTACAGAACCAAACGCCTGAAACCAGAAAGGATCTGATATCTTTTTTAAAAATTCGTCTTTACCCTTATCCTCAACTATCAAGTAAGCTATCTGTCCTGCTAGAACGACCATTTTTTTGTAAAGCCATTCTGGAGCCCTGCCCCAGTGAAGGGGAAGGTCCGCCGTTCCTTTTATCACTGCAATTGAGTTAAGCCAACCGATATTTAATTGTTTTATCGTAGAGTGCTGTGTTGAATAATTATTTATAGGGCGGCTGTCAATTCCTTGTTTATGTGTGCAAAAGACAGCCGCAATAATAATAACAAAAGATGG
>JAWDMM010000002.1:0-96323 GCA_046536595.1 Nitrososphaeria archaeon
ATTCTGTATTTTCTGTACAGCTCAACGATTTCATTCCTAACGCTCTCAGGCAAAGGCTTTTTGTGTCTTCCAGCTCTTTTCTGAACATGAATAACCCCTGTTCTTTTGTACTCTCTATAAAGCTGTTGCACTCTGCTAATTGATATACCCTGCACATCTGCTATCTCTTTATTGGTAAGCTTGCCATTAACCTTTGCTTTTATTATCCACTCTATCTGTTCTTTGCTAAGTTTGCTCATACTGTATCTCTTAACTATGCTTATCCAAAAATCGCTCAAATAACTTTTATTTTTTAAGTATCTAAGGGCATGTAATAATTTCCAGATAAGAGACCTCTTCTAGAGGCGGTGTAAAATTTAAATACTAAAACCTTGTAAAGCGTATTAAAGCGTGTCCCGTAAGGGAATGCCACACGAGGGCTCTACATATCCCCGAGTCCGTTAAGGATAGGGGTAAGTGGCTGAAGGCACAGCCCGTGGTCTATCGCTGGACGAGCGGAGCGGGGTGGGTAACCACTAGCTATGAAGTCATGAAAATGAAGGCGGTAAACCACGAACCTATGATCCGCCTTGAAGGAACCATCACCTTTTAAGGCGGGGAGGATGTCAGAAGTGATTGAACCTAGACCCGTTTGAGGTCTTTTAGAAGTTTTTTTGCTCCTGCTGGAATGTGTTTTTTCAATATTTTTGTCAGTATTCTGTCTAAAAGGCCAAGTTTAAAATTAACGCCGCATGCGTTTTGATGGCCTCCACCGTTATACTTCGAAGCTATTTCAAGAAGGTTTACTTTTCCATCACCGTAAAGAACACCAGAGCGTTCAGTATAAAGAATGAAAACGATGTTAACGCCTAGTTGTTGGAGTTTTTTTGCTAAAAGTGAGCCTATTAGTTTTTTTCCCCTTAAATCCACAAAAGCTACTTTCTTGTCAGATTCTGAGTTAAAAATTTTTGCTTTTTTTATTACCATATCTATGATTTTGTTTTCCTCTTCAACCTGTTTTTTCCACGCTTCCACTTTTTCGTTATAAAAAATACCCCGAGAAAACATATCTATAAGCTCTAATCTATCTTTGTTGCTTCTTGTACCTATCTTATAGGCCAGTGTAAGCTCCAGCTCGTTTTTGTTGCTGTCTCCATCGTCTGCTATCTCCGCTATCTTTTTGGATATTTCATCGTCTTTTGCAAAACGTCTGTAAAGTATCGATGCGGCGCTTGGGGAATTTTCAAGTATCAAATTGATGTGCTGCGAAATTTGTTTATCAGCTTCATGCCATTCATGATGGTCAATCCAGATTATCTGGCAGCCAGACGACTTTATTCTCAAAATCTCTCTTTCAACATCTATATAATCAGAGTGATTTAACGCTATGTCCACTATTCCCAACACGCTGCAGCTTCCGATTTTCTTTAGTGTGTCAGCAATGGTCCTAGGACCTGAAAACATTATTTTTAAATAGTTATCGAAAACCCTCTTCGCTATTGCGCCGCTACATACACCGTCAAGATCCGTATGAACTATGAAGATTTTTCTTGAATTTATCTGCATCAGACTTTTAAGATAAACATTTTGAAAAAATATAAGCTTTATAATAAAATCTTTAACCTTTTATGATTTTATAGACCTTTTCAGATGTAATCGGGAGGCTGTTTACGCCTTTACCAACAGCATCCATGATAGCATTTCTGATTGTAGGTCCAGGCAACACAACTGGGGGTTCAGCGACTATTTTTGCTCCAAAAGGCCCCATCGAGCCCTGTTTTTCTATGATAAACGTCTGTATCTGTTCAGGTATGTCAAGGCTTGTTGGTATATAATAGTCTTTCAGGTTTGGGTTTACCACGTAACCTTCCCTATGCACAAGCTCTTCCATCATTGCGTACCCAAGTCCCTGAACTGTTCCTCCGTAGAGCTGTCCTCTAACGCTTTTTGGGTTTATCGCCTTGCCAACATCAAAAGCTACATAGTAATTGAGGACTTTATAGAGACCGGTTTCTGTATCCACTTCTACTTCAGCTATTGCCGCACCAAAAGTGTACTGGTTGTAAGGTGATCCAAGCCCGGTTTCTTCATCCCATTTACATGATGGTGCCATGTAGTATCCTAGAGCGTTCAGCTCTATGTTGGCTTCATACGCTTCTTTAACTAATTCTTCCCAAGATAGGCTTTTAGCTTTCTTTTCCTTGCAATATACATATCCATCAACTATTTGGACGTCTTCAACTTTGCAACCCATCACTTTAGAAGCAACAGGCAAAACCTTCTGCTTAAGTTTGAGCGCAGCATCTCTCGCCGCGTTCCCACCTATGACTGTAACTCTGGATGCAACTGTAGGTCCAGTTTCATGGTGTACCAGAGTGTTGGGCCTGTCTATCGTAAAGTAATCTATTGGAACGCCTAGCACACTGGCCGCTATCTGGGCTAAACCTGAAATTGCGCCCGTTCCAAACTCGGTAAGTCCGGTCCCAAGGTGTATCTTTCCGCTTTTTTCTACAGAAAGGTGCACATATGCATAATCGTTTCCTTCAGGACCCAACGCGTTGCCATGGTGTAACATTGCTATTCCTATTCCCTTTCTTATCTTTCCATCCTGTTTTGAGTAAAGCTCTTTCTTTTTACGATAATCGCTTGCTTTAACTACTGCATCGAGGCATTCGGGCAACCCACAGCTTTCATCCATAAGCTGTCCTGTGCTCGTTTTGGACCCAGGCCTGAGCATGTTGATCAAACGTAAGTCCAGCGGATCTATATTCAGTTTCTTTGCTATTTCATCCATCTGAGATTCTGCGGCAAATATAGCCTGAGGAGCTCCGAATCCCCTGAAGCTTCCTGTATAAGTGTTGTTAGTGTAAACTTTATAACCGTCGTTCCATACGTTGGGTATTTCATAGGGGCCGTTGGCGTGGAATGTCGCTCTTACTATTACAAGAACCCCTAATGAAGCATAAGCTCCACCGTCTAGAACTATCTGAACCTTTGACGCTGTAAGTTTACCATCAGCTTTAACTCCGGTTTTATGTGTTATAATTGCAGGGTGTCTCTTTGTGTGCGCTATCATTGATTCCTCGCGCGTCATGCTCATTAACACTGGTTTTCCTGTCTTTATTGCTCCAAGCGCAGCTATGGACGCAACATCGTACGGCGGTTCATCAGATTTTGGTCCAAAAGCACCACCTGTAACAGCCTGAATAACCTCTATCCTGTCAAGAGTCCATCCAAGCACCTTGGCAACCGCTGCCTGAACGTGGTGCGGAGTCTGCATTGAGCCTATTATCAGAATTTTCTCACCACGCTGTACAGCAAAAGCCGTCTCAGTTTCCATAGGAGCTGCATCCTGGTGCTGAGTTCTGAAAGTGTTTTCAATTATATAATCAGCCTGCTGAAACCCTTTTTCGACGTCTCCCTTTCTTACCTTAACATGCTTTATTATGTTGCCGTCATCGTGGATCTTGGGGGCATCAGGTTTCATGGCTTCAACAGGATCAAAAACCGGTTTCAACTGTTCGTATTCAACTTCTACAAGCTCTGCAGCTTCCTGAGCCCTGTTTGGCTTTTCTGCTATCACCGCAGCTATTATATCACCCGTTGACCTTACTTTGTTAAATACAAAAAGAGGCCTGTCGGGTATTATTGTAGATGATTCATTAAGCCCTGGCACATCTTTATGTGTGAGAACGTACCTAACGCCGGGATAATTGATCGCTTTTGAGACAGATATGTTCTTTATGATGGCATGCGGATACTTTGAAAGAACAAGCCTTGCATAGAGCGTATTCCTAGGGATCAGATCGTTAGTATAGATCGGTGATCCCAGTACCTTTTCGAGATCATCAATCCTTTTCAGTTCTTTTCCTATGTATAAAAGCTCTCCTCTTTCAGCCTTTTTCTGAATTTCTGTTAAAAATTCTTCAGCAGTTTGAACGTTCATTCAGGTCGCCCCGCATCATAAATAGCGTCAATTATATCATAATAACCCGTACACCTACAGAGGGTTCCGCTTATAGCCTCTTTTATTTCTTGTTTGTTTGGTTCCTTTTTCTTGTTAAGGAGGTGCCAGCCCATTATCTCCATGGCAGGGGTGCAGAAGCCGCACTGTGCTGCTTGATGAGCCCTGAACTGATCCTGAATCTTTTTCATCAGCGGATCGTTGTTCAAGCCTTCAAGCGTTACTATCTTGTGATTCTTCGCCTGGAAAGCAGGAACTATACAGGAAAGAACAGGCTTCCCGTCCATGAGCACCGTGCAGAGTCCGCAATCGCCTGTTCCACAGGCTTCTTTTACAGACTTGTATCCAAACTCATCCCTTAA
The DNA here is from genome assembly GCA_046536595.1 of Nitrososphaeria archaeon. Taxonomy (GTDB): domain Archaea; phylum Thermoproteota; class Nitrososphaeria; order Conexivisphaerales; family UBA164; genus CAYFFZ01. The sequence goes on from JAWDMM010000002.1 coordinate 4,306, forward strand.
TACATCAAGCAACCTGTCATCTGGGTCAACCAGAACTTCCCTTTCAATACCGTTAACGTTTAATTTAACGAGCATCTGAGCCATTTTACTGTTCACCTCTTAACTTAAACAAAAGCCTTTCCAACATAGCGAGCAAGAGAGCTTTCCTATAATCTGCAGAAGCCCTGAAATCATCTGTTAGGGAAACCTCTTCGCTCAAAACCTTTTTTGCCTCCGCTACTGTGTTTTCGTTAAAAGTTTTTCCTTTTAAAAACTCCTCTGTATTCTTCGCTCTTTCCGGGATCTTCCCTTTTATCCTGTTTGCTGCAATTCTTACATCTTCAATTTTTCCATCCTTTATTTTGCCTACAACAGCCATGTTGACTAGGTTTATTATTAAAATGTTCCTCCTGCCAACTTTCTCAAAAGCAGAAATGTAACCCTCGCCAGGGTCTTCAAAAGATATTTCTGTAAGAATTTCGTTTGGCCTCCTGTTAATTTTTCTTTTTCCAGTTATGAATTTTTCAAGATTGACATACCTGTCCCCATCAACGCTGGAAAGCCGTACCTTGGCGTTAAACGCCAATAAAAGCGGTATAAAATCTTCGCTGCTTGAAGCGGCGCAAACGTTTCCACCTACAGTTGCTACGTTCCTTATTTGAGGACTTCCAAACTTTGCTATGACATCTTTAAAGGCTGAAAATCTTTTTTCTTTTAAAATACTTTCTTCCTCAAGCTGAGAAACCGTCACGAGCGCTCCTATTTTTATCGAACTACCATCCTTTTTTACATATGACAGCTCGCTAACAAGGCCTGAAATATCGAGAAGCTTTTTAGGTTTTACTTCTCCATTTCTTATGCGAGGCCATAGGTCTGATGCGTTTGCTATTATTTCAGCATCAGGGTTCTCGTTTAAAAGTTTTAATGATTCTTTTAAACTTGAAGGCTGAAGGACAATCATCGTGCTTCTGTTCAATAAAGGCTGCTCCATCACGAGCTCATTATTTTGTATTTTTATATATTTTTTGTTTGTAATTTTAATATTTTTCAACAAATATTATTTTTGAATACTTATATGGTCTATAAAAGTTTCTTATAATATGGTTTAGACCATAAATTATCACATACAAGCGCTATAACAACAACGTTGGCCTTGAATTTAGTGCTTATATTTGTCTCAAAAAATAAATCTCTGCTGAAATAGAGTCATTTTACCTATTCTCTCTTCTTAATGGTAGCTGACCCTGTTTAAGCGGAGGCTGATGACGTTGAGCAAAAGCCATGGTAAGAGGTCAACGCCAAGGGACTGGAAGAAGTACGATGAATTCAGAAGGTTAGATGAAATGCTTGTCCTTAACATAATATCAAGTAATGCCCTTGATCCTTCGTACAAAGTCAGGGAGAAGGGCAGCGTCGGTAGCAAGACCTGATCCAAGGGCAAGCTTTTGATCTTCAGGGCTTTCTTTGGCACCTCGTACCGCTCCACCTTCTCCAAGCTCCACGACAACGTGGAGTACAGCTCGGAGTTGAACCTGCACCAAGTACTATGCAGGCCCACTATGAGTTGTAAGCCTACTTTCAGAGGGTCATTGGGCTCATTGCGCTGATGATAATGAACCTGCAGACAAGGAGCAATGTTAACGCTTCAGCTAACAGCACAGGCCTTTCAACAAATATGTACGGCAGGTGGTAAATTGTTAAGTACGGTGAAGGTGAGAGGAGGCACTACATCAAGCTGCACGCAATAGCTAACATGCCTTTCTTCATTTATGCAAAAGTTACTGAGGGTACAGCTTCAGATGCAGCTGAACTGATGGATATGATCTCTAACGTTGATGTCAATGTTGGTGAAATGTACCTTGATAAAGGATACCTATCAAGGGCAAACGCCCAGCTTATAGCAGACATTGGGGCAGTTCCTTACATAGCAATAAAAATTAATGTGAAGTCAAAATCTCATGGCTATCCTGCATGGAACAGGATGATTAATATGTACAGAGAAAACCATGATGATTATGCTAAGCATTACAACAGGAGAAGCGTAATAGAGAGTATTTTCAACAATGAAGAGGAGGATGCAATCTTCAATAAGGTCAAGGATATTTCATAATCAGGTTTTAGAAGCTATATGCAGGGCAGCAGTTTGGAATGCAATATCCCTGGCATACCATATGGTATGAATGAAAGACAAAGATGGCTGTTAGCTAATGCCATGGCTCATAAAAAGGCAAATAAAAGGTGCAGCATTGCAACAATTAATCTGCTGCAATGCAAACAAGCATCACGGAAAGCAATTGCGTTAGCTTATTTAAAGATTAAATTTGGGAATTTATGGTCAAAACCGATTAAATAAAATATTTTATTAACCTCCTCCAACAGGAGGAATGAGCATCACAACATCTCCGTTATTGAGCTTTAATTTGCTATAATTTTCCCTTTTCACATAAGCGTTGTTAACATAAACGAGAAAGTGTTCATGAAATTCTCTTTTGTTGTTCATGATAGCTCTCTCTGCTCTTTCTCCATATTTTTTTAAAATTGTATTTAGAAGATCTTCTACATTCTCTGCATTTATTTCAGTTTCATGAGCCCCCAGAACATCTATAAGCTCGTAGAATACTCTAAGTTTAATTCTCGCCATAAAATTATCTTTTTAAAAAATTATTTTATGCTTTCTAAAAATTTTTTAACGCCTCCGTCAAGATGGACTTCTGCCCTGGTTACATTTTTATCTACGTATAAAAGCACAGGCGCCTTCACGATGTACCCGAACTTATTAAATATCAGATTTCTCCCGCCATAAGTTTCTTTACTCATTGAAACGGCAACATCAACAATATCTACTTTGAATTTTTGAAGCTCGCCTATTATAGCTTCTAAGGTTCCACCAGTAGATATGGCATCATCTATAAGAAGCACACTTTCGCCTTCAGATATTCCGTAAATATAATACGTCCCTTTTTCGTATCCAGATGCATAATCTACTTTGCTCAGAGGTTCATCTCCCAGGTTTCTTTTCCTGACTATTGCCATCGGTTTTCCCTTCCTTTCTGCTATAAGAGTAGCTATTGGTAACCCGAAGCTTTCTGGCACAAGCACCTTGTCAAAATCGTCCCTTGTTACGTTGTCTATCGTGTCAGCAAGGAATGACATAACTCTTGTCGATGGAGGAGGCACGTTTTCAGTTATAGGGTTAAGAATGTATTTGTAAACTTTTTCGCTTTCGTCTCTAACCCAGCTTTTCTCTATCAGCTTAGAATTTTCGTAATATCCTTTTATCTCTTCGATTATATCTTCCACCTTTTTATACCCTTCCAGAGACCTGTAAAAACAGGAGTAGTTTCCTGTGTGACAGGCTGGACCTTTTGGTTCCGCAACATATATCAGGCTGTCCCCGTCGCAATCTATGAGTATTTTCCTTACCTTTTGATAGTTGCCAGACGTTTCCCCCTTTAACCACAGCTCTTTTCTTGACCTTGAATAAAAGTGCGCCAGTCCCGTCTTTATTGTCAGCTCAACGGCTTCTCTGTTTGCATAAGCCTGCATTAGTATTTTTCCTGTGTTCCAGTCCTGAACTATCACAGGTACAAGCCCTTTTTCATCGTATTTTATATCATCTATTTTGAGCTCTATCATATTCTAACCACAACCCCTTTTTCCTTAAGGTAAAGCTTGAGCTCATTTATTAAAATCTCTTTAAAGTGAAACACTGAAGCCGCAAGCGCAGCATCCGCGTTGGCTTTTTTAAAAACTTCATAAAAGTGTTCAAGCCTGCCACCACCCCCGCTGGCTATTACAGGAAGGCTTACAGAATCCGTTATCATCTTTGTCAACTTTAAGTCATAACCCATCTTCGTTCCGTCCCTGTCTATGGACGTAATAAGTATTTCACCGGCTCCCAGCTCTTGAGCCTTTTTTGCCCAATCTTTTGCTCTTAATGCAGTTTTTTCTCTACCACCTTTTATGTATACATAATAGTCATCGGCTTCTTTTTTAGCGTCTATCGATACAACAACGCTCTGAGACCCATAAACATCTGCTATTGCCGTTATCAGCTCAGGTTTGAGCACAGCATATGTGTTTAAAGACACTTTATCGGCACCGTTCCAGAGTATCTGTTTTGCATCTTCTAGGCTCGATATTCCCCCTCCCACAGTAAAAGGGATGTCAAGCCTTGATGCGACGTCCTTTACTTTTTCGATAAGTATTTTTCTTCCCTCATATGAAGCAGAAATGTCAAGAAAGACAACCTCATCTGCTCCCATATCCCTGTACATTTCTGCCAGTTTTACAGGATCTCCAGCTTCTACAAGGTTAACGAACGACTTACCCTTTACAACTTTTCCTTTGTCAACGTCCAAACACGGAATTATTCTCTTGGCCAGCATTACGCATCACCAAAGTACTTTTCATATAAGTCTTTTCCTACTATGCATCCTTTGTACCCAAGCATTTCAATTTCTTTAATTTCATTTAGCAGAACTCCTCCAGATAGCAGTATCTTCTTTCTGTATTCAAACGGTATGCTTTGAGCAATCTTCCTGTCAAAACCTTTCATGGTTCCATCTCTGTTTATCGAAGTAACTATGAACTCTTCAAACCCCATCTCTGAAAATTTTAAAAGCGCTTCAGTGAGCTTTAACCCGCTGTCCTTTTTCCATCCTTCGTACGATACTATTTCGTCTTTTACGTCTAGCGATATTGTAATCTTATCTTTTATAGGCAATAATGATTGTGGGTTTACAAAGGCAAGCGTGCTCAGAACCACCCTGTTTGCACCACTATCAAGGTATTTCTTTATTTTTTTAACGTCTCTTATACCGCCTGCAACCTGTTTGTAACCTTTCTCTTTCAGCATTTCAGAAATAAGGTTAAAGTTATCGCCTAGGCCAAGGGCGGCGTCAAGGTCAACTATGTGAAAACGCTCAAAACCTTCATCATAAAAACGTCTGATTACTGTCAACGGGTTTTCTGAGTATAGCTTTAGGTGTTCAGCCTTTCCTTCCTTAAGCCTTACAACTTTTCCAGACATTAAATCAATGGCGGCGTACACGTTCATTTTTTAACAGCCTCAAGCACTCCTTTAAGTATCATGAGCCCTGATTCCCCGGATTTTTCAGGGTGAAACTGCACTCCAATGAAGTTTTCCTTGATTATCAGCGCCGGTATCTTTATCTCGTTGTTTTCAGCCATAGCGTAAACAAACCTCTCTTCGCCAGGAACATAATAGGAATGTGCGTAATAGAACCAGTCTCCTTTTTTCTCGCTTTTCCACACATAATTTTCTTTTAAGAGCTCCGTGTATGACCATCCCATGTGAGGAACTTTCCCCCTGTTTAATTTCGTCACCGTTCCTCTAAGAACGCCAAGCCCTTCGCCCTCTCCCTCTTCGCTTTTTTCGTAGAACATATGCAGCCCGAGGCATATCCCTAACACAAACGTTCCTTCTCTGGCCATTTGAACGATAGATTCTTTTTGATCTTTAAGCGATTTTGAAGCCTGAGAAAAGTTTCCAACGCCGGGCAGAACTAGAAGGTCTGGTTGTTTTTCAGAATCTATTCTTTCTACAACTTTTGTGTCTTCATTCAACCTTTTAAGTGCGCTGTAAATGCTATACAGGTTGCTTGCCCCATAATTGTAAATGATTATTTTCATAGTGATCCCTTTACTGACATACTGGTTTGAGATTTTTCTAAAGATTGTTTTAGAGCAGTTCCGAATGATTTGAAAGCAGCTTCGACTATATGATGAGGGTCTTTTCCGTTAAGCTGGTAAAGGTGGAGCGTCATAGGAGTGCTGAACGCGAGCGACCTGAAAAAATGCTCGATCAAGGCGGGGTCAAACTCCGAGCTGTTCGGGACGTTAAGACCATAGCTAAAGTAGGGTCTTCTGACCATATCAACAGAACTTATGATCAGCGCTTCATCCATGGGTATAACAGCATAACCGAACCTCTTGATCGATTCCCTGTCTACGGCTTTATCTATCGCATATCCCAACGTAATACCTGTGTCCTCTATTATGTGGTGTGGGAGGTCACCGTTTGCCCTTATTTTTATGTCAATGCTGCTGAACTTTGCTAAAGTAGCTATCATGTGCCGAAAAAATATATCTTCAACTTCCACGTCAGCTTTTCCGCTTCCATCAACGTTTAGCTCTACGTATATTTGAGTTTCTTTTGTTTCTCTTTTTATTTCTGCTTTACGCAACACCTATCTCCTCCAGCGGCATTATGGAAGATGGTTTGTGAACTACGAGCCCCTGAGCATATTTCCTTAATATAGGAAGAACCTTTAGCAGCTCGTCTTCATCGATTACAGTATTCACAGCATACCAGCCTTCTTTTGAAAGCTTTGAAATTGTCGGCGATTTCAGCGCTGGAAGAGCTTTTAGAAGCTTCTGCAGGTTTTTCTCGCTAACGTTCAAAAATATATGCAGTTTCTTTCTTGCTTCCACAGCACCCTTTAACAGAGCCATTATATCCAGAATCTTCTCTTTTTTTAAATCATCGTTAATGGAATCCTTGTTTGCAACCAGCACTGCACTCGACCTCATAATTTCAGCTATTTCAACTAGGCCGTTTTCCTTGAGCGTTGTTCCGGTTTCAGTTACATCCACTACAAGCTCTGCTTCTTCAGGTGGTTTAGCTTCCGTAGCACCAAAGGAAAGGTATATTTCAACGCTTTGGTTATCCCCAAACGTATACCAGGGCGTTATTATTACAGGCCTGAGATTTCCGTAAGTTTCTTTGTAATACTGAAGATTTTGAAAGAAAGCAGAAGTTATGTTTGGGTATTCTGTAGCAATCCTGAGCTTTTTACCTTTTTCATTGAACTCTTTTACTATCAAGTTCGGATCTTTTTTAAATTCTGGAAGACCTGCAAGAACAAGCTTTACTCTGCCATATTCCAAGTCAGCCAGAGTCTGAACTTTTGCGCCGGTTTCTTTGAGCCAATCCGTTCCTGTAATACCTATGTCGTATAGCCCCTGTTCAACATACTTTGGTATTTCCTGCGGTCTGAGTATTTTTACTATTATTTTGTCATCGTTTATAGAAGGTCTGTAACTCCTCTCGTTTCCTTTTATTTTCAGGATGGAAGAGTTTATGAGCGAAATGGTATCCTGCTCTAAAGAACCCTTTGGTATGGCCCATCTAACCTTTTTAATAGACGATATGAACTGACATCACAGCAGATGTTTTTTACAGGATTTTTAAACTTTTCTCAAAGAAAGATTTTACCAGGCTTTCGCCCTGCGAATTTGATTTTTCTGGATGAAACATCAAAGCAAAGGAATTCCTGTATTCAAAAGCTTCAACGCCGAATATGCTGAACGCTACTGGTTTGCTGTACTTGTTAAGTCTTCCAATATTCAGGTGTCTAGAAACATAAAAGTTATACGTTCCGTCAGGAAAGTAGCTTGATCCTTTGAAATCTATCTTTATTTCTCCTTTTAGCAGACTTTCATGAACTTTCAGCGTGCCTCCAAGGTACATGTTAAAGGCTTCTGCTCCAAAACAGATATAAAGAGAAGGCTTGTCAATGATTCGCTCTATCAATATAAAAATATCTTTTAGCTTTGTCTGTTTTCTGGAAGACCTTCCGCTTAAAACATAAGCATCATAGCCATCTATTTTATCCCATGGACTGAGCACAATTACTTGATTTTTCTCAAAGATTCTGTTCAATAGCTCGTTTAATTCCTGTAAATAAACTGAACCGTTCTGAATCAGCGCTATTCTAACCACACCTTACGCTTTGATACTCTTCGTTATATACCTTTAAAAATTATAACAAAGGTTAAGTTATTGACGCGCTGATTTTAAAAAGTTTATGGACTATAAATTTCAGGAATATGAAGTATCAAAAAAAGAGCTGATCATTGGCATCTTTGTAATAGTACTTGGCGTTCTTATGAGCGCAATAGACTCAACCATAGTGATCCTTGCGTTACCGGTCATGATGAAGGATCTAAGGGCTAACATAGTTGAAATGGTATGGGTTATCTTGATTTACCTGCTTGTAGTAACAGTCCTCTCAACGCAGCTGGGAAGGATCGGAGATAAGTATGGCAGGGTAAAGTTTTACAACGTCGGTTTCCTGATATTTACCGTAGGATCTGCGCTCAGTGCTGCTTCTATTAACGCGTACATGCTGCTAGCTTTCAGAGGACTTCAGGCGCTTGGAGGCGGACTGATAAGCAGCAACAGCGGGGCTGTAATCGCTGATCTTTTACCGCCAAACAGAAGGGGACAAGCTTACGGCTATACTGCTCTTGGATGGAACGTGGGCGCTATTTTGGGCATAATTTTGGGCGGCATAATAGTTACTTACGTATCGTGGCGTTACATATTTCTTATAAACGTACCGATAGGGTTTCTGGCAACTTACATAGGATTCAAGTACTTAAAGGAAAGATCTCCGAAACTTGTTAAAAAGCTCGACATAAGAGGTTCAGCTTTACTTGGCGCATCTCTTACATCACTTCTTATTGGGCTAACTACAGCAGTTGGATCGAAGATCAATCCATTTATTCAGACCTTGATAATAGGAGGGATAATACTGCTGGCGCTTTTTGTATATCACGAGGCAAAATTCAGCGATCCGATCATAAATATAGTAATGCTCAAAAACAGGGTTCTTTCAGGCTCGATACTTGCTGCACTTCTTCAGGCGCTAGCAAACTATTCAGTTCTTTTTCTTGTAATAATGTACCTTCAGGGCGTAAGAGGTCTTACCCCTTTTAACGCAAGCCTCCTTGTGGTACCCGGATATATTTTAGGGGGAGTTTTAGGCCCGTTTATGGGGAGAATATCAGACAGGATAGGCGCTAGGATACCTGCCTCGATTGGGCTTTTTGCACAATCAATAGGAATATATGTTTATTCTTTGCTGAACGTAAATTCTCCTCTCTGGTTAATAATTCTTGCAGCTTCTATCAACGGCATAGGTTCAGGAATGTTTTATCCTGCCAACAACAGCGCTGTGATGGCAAACGCACCCCGTGAACATTATGGTGCGGCTTCTGGAACTTTAAGGATGTTTGCTAACATAGGAATGGTAGTCAGCTTCGCTCTTTCTATTTATATTGCTTCGCTCACAATGCCATCATATCTAGCAGAGGAGATCTTCTTGGGCACCAGCGTTCTGAGCTCCAAATTCGCTTATGTATTTACAAGAGGAATAGAAACTTCATTTAAATTTTCAGTCATAATTATGTACATAGCTATAGTCTTTTCTTTACTAAGAGGAAAAGAAGTAAGAAAAAAATAAAATTTATCAGTTTAACTTGTAATAAACCTTTCTTAACGATGGCTCCACTTTAGCGAGAGCAGTTCTTAGCTCTTCGGGGTCAAGTTTTGATCCGTTTCCGTTTACTTTGTATACAAGATATTCTAAGGTTGAAACAAGGTAATTAACCCGATTCTTCTGTTCCCTTGATAGTGGTTTGCTGATTTCCGCCTCAATGATCAGTTTAAGAGTAAAAGGGGTATTTCCAACTTTATGCGTAACATTTATGTTGTTAAGCCCAACCTTTTTTAAGTATCTTTTAATTATATGCCTTACAAGTGATGGAACTATTGATTGAACTTCAATCTCAGCTATTGTAACCTTACCTTCCTCAACGACACCTTTTTCCTTTGAATTATTTCCACTTATCATATTAATAACACCGTTATAGGTATAACATTATGTATTTATAAACGTTACTTTTTACAAATTTTGTAAATTGAAAATAATATTATAATATTTAAAATTTTTGACAGAATTAACAACCGTTTTTTACAACATGGCCACGTTTAAAATATACTTTTTTATTAGGTATAAGCGATTTGTTTGATGTTTTATAAACTTTTAACTCCTATGAGGTAAAGTTTTACAAATAATATTTATAAAAAAATATTTTAGCCAGCTTGCAAAAACGCTCAAACATAAAAGATCATAAGATCTAAGGCTTTGCTCATTCAAATCAGACAAAAGTTTTTTTGAAATTATTATCTTTTATAATTTTTAAGTGAATGCAAAAATATTACAGGCAGAGGTATTAAAAGGAAAAAAAGCCCTCCGGTCCAGAAAGAGAAGAACGGATTTCTGAAGAAATAAAGAGAACTGCCAGCCATCGAACCTATAGCATAAGATAGATAGTATACGCCGTTTAGAGAACCAAAGCCTGATCCCCACTGTTCTGAAGGCATAAATTTGGCGACCATATGCTGCATATAGATGGTCCAGACGCTCAAACCTACAGCTTCTATCCCCCATAAAAGGCTTAACATTATCAGGTTTGGAGAAAGAGGCAGCAAAAAAGCAATCAAAGCGCTTGTAATTGTTATAAAAGCTATGGATCTAGATTCTGAAAACCTGTTTATTATTGGTCCTGCAATTTTACTTGATATAAACCATCCGATTCCTGCAGGCGCATAAGCAAGCATCAAGATCAAAGGAGTTGTTCTGTACTTTGCTACTACAAAAGGCACTATCATAGGGTAGACTATTCCTTGACCTATGCCCAAAAAGGAAGTTGAAGCTAGGATCAAAATGTGTATAAGTTTGTTTTCAGTTCCATGCTTTTTTTCGTTAACCGCTTCAATACCAGCAGAACTTAACTTAACGTTTATGGCAAATAGAAGAGCAAATAAAGCCAGTAAGCTGTAGATAAAAAACGTAATTCTCAAAGAAAAAAGATACTTGCCGCTAAACTGAGAATAAAGAAAAAACAAAAAACCCACAAAAGCGCCTATACCAGAACCTAATATTCCAAAATACATGAGCTGAGCGTATGCATTGGCATCCCTATAACCTCCTGAATAACCAACAAGGTAAAGCATCGAGGCGCTTATTATGCTGGAGGAAAAACCTATCAAAAATACTGAAACGTAAATTAATGGCATCTTAAGCAAAGAAAAAGAAAAAAGCCCGAAAAAAAGCAATACAAAACCTGTTAAAAGAGATCTTTTTACAGTGCTTGAATTTTTTAATATTTTTGAAAAAGGCATGAACACAATCCACGAAAAATTATATACAGCATAGGCAAGCCCAACATCCAGTGAGTTTCCTCCTAGATAAAGCACATAAAGGCCAAGAGCAAACTCAAATATTGCAAAGTAAACGTTAGCAAAAAGGTTCAGAAACCTAAAATCATCAAAATAATGCGATAGATTCTTCATCAAACAGCCGTTTATATTTAGATCCTTAATAATTTAACCTTATGTTGGTTAAGGGACCAGAATTCCCATTCTGCGAGATTGGGGCTGTTTGCTCCTATACCTGTTTGATAGATTTGGCTAAATGGTGTAGAGTCATTTTTAAAATGGCTTAATCTTCGTAGTAGCACTTTATGACCCATTTCAGCATTGAACTGTGAGGCTTTAAGTCCATTTAAAACAACTTTATACATGTATTAAAAGAGCTCTGATCACGTTTAAAGCGGAAGAACGACGTTTCAAGTTATCAAAAACTTTTGTTTTTATTACAAGTGTAATTCTTGACGCATCAGGTGCCTTGCGCGCTGGTAAAAAATACGAATTAAGCATTATGTGAAAGATGAAAAACGTATAATCCGATACTAATTTTTCATGTTAAGATTTTCTAGGACGTCAAAGGAGATATCAATATAACGTTATCTCCCCTGATTATAACAGATCCCAAAGACTTAAACGATCCATCGTCCTGCAGTTCCTCGCCATTGTTAAGAAGTAAATTCATATGCTGATCAAAACCCTCTAAACTACCCCTTATTCTCTTTCCTCCCTTTAATCTGATCAGGACTTTTTTATGTAGACTGTCCGAAAGTACTTTTATTGTTATGTCCCTGTTTAATTCTGACATGACATTGAAGATAAATACGCCTCATATTTATACTTAACTATTTATCCTTAACGAGGATAAGAGACTACCGTCTGCTCCAGCATAAGGTTAAAATCAACTATAAACTCAGAAAAAAGCTTAACCGTGCTCTGAATAGATGTTGATAAAAAGCCTTAAACCCTAATAAAAATCACTTAAGAATAAAAGCTGGCTTGAAAGGAAGAGCGTTTTTAGCCCTCTGAACCTCTTCGCTGCTCGCTTCGGAAACGGTCTTTATGTTTATGGGAACTCCTACTTGTCTTGCAATGTAATCCAAATGTTTTTCATATACCTCTTTTTCTTCAATTTTTCCAACATAATTTTTCAACAAATCCGGCATAGAGACTTTAATCTTCATAAATTTGCTCAGCATATCTTTTCCTACCTTTCCATCAACAAAATTTATTGCATCGTTTTGTGACAGTACAAACACTGTTATCTGTGTTGGCTTTTTCTTTACTATTTTAATTACTTCTTTTATGTCCTCTACCAGCCTGTTAACAAGTTCTATTTCAACATCTTTGACTTCTTCATATTGTATTTCAGAAGGCCAGTCTTCAAGAAACACGCTATCCTTTTCACCAACTTTCTTATACATTTCTTCAGCTGTGAATGGAGCAAATGGAGCAAGAATTATTGCCCAGTATTTTATAAAATCTTTCAAGGTCGCATAGTTTATATTTGAATTTACGTATTTTTTATAATCCTTGTACGCATTGTCCATTATGAAGAACGCTTCAGTTACAGATAGCTTGACGCTCATTTTCTCCATGTTCTCCTTTATGTTCTTTGAAACCTTTGAAGCCCTGTTCAAAAGCCAGACATCATAATCATTTTTATCTCTTTTGGATGACGATTTAAGGTCCTGATCTATATCCTGTAGGATCTTCGCAATCCGTTCTTTTATAGACGCCGCGTACTCTCTCTTAAAGTTGGCGTCGTCCATGTATTCGGAGCTGCTAAGCAGAGCGATCCTTAATGCGTCAGCCCCAAACTCCCTAATACCTTCTTCAAGAGTTATCACGTTTCCCTTAGATTTTGACATTTTTTCTCCTTCAACTCTAAGCATTCCGTTTACAGCTATTGCTTTTGGCCAGTGATTTCTCTCAAAAAGCGCAACATGATGAAATATGAAGAACGTAAGATGATTTGGAACAAGCTCCTTGGCTGATACCCTAAGGTCTACAGGGTACCAGTAAAGGAATTCCTCTCTCATTTCGCGAACCTCATCTTCAGGTATTCCAGTAATGGATGTTATAAACGATGGATCGCCTTTTCCAAAGAACACGTAATCGTATAGCTCTTTTTTTAACTGTTCATGGCTGTATTTTTTAAGTCTGTGCCCAACTGTATAATAGGCCATATATACAGTTGAATCGCTCAGAGTTTCTACAAGCCAGTTTTTATCCCATGGTAGAGGAGTTCCAAGCCCGCTTTGCCTCGCACACGGGTAATCGTTAAGCCAGTCTATGACGTCGAGGAACCATTGTCTGGCTTCTTCAGGGTAGATTCTCATTGTTCGTACACATTCCCTAGCGGCTTCTTTCCATCCTTCATCTGAATATTTCAAGAACCACTGGTCCTGAAGTATTTTAACGTGGCACCTTGCTGTGCATCTGCATATTACAGGTTCTGGAAGCTCCCACATAGAAGATGCCAATCCCAATTCTTCAAGCTTTTCATAAACGACTTTTCTCGCAGCGTTAACGGAAAGTCCGGCATAACCATCGCAATTTTGTTTTAAAACTCCTTTTCTGAATTCAGCTGAATAAATGTTTTTGGTAGCAACGTCGGCGTTTGGATCGTTCTGGTCTTTTATTTTGAGTTTTTCAACCTCTTCAACAGCAGGAAATTCACCGTAACCTTCAACCTCGATTATGCTTATTGGGTTTATTCCCTGCACATCCTTATAACCGCTTTTCTGAAGGTCTCTGAGCGCGAGATAATCGTAGGGCGCGTGCGCGGGCACACTATAAACAACAGCGGTTCCTATCTCAGGATCTATAAAGCTTGCAGGAAGGATAGGAATTTCTTTATTAACCAGGGGGGCAATCGCCTTTTTACCTATGAGCTCTTTTCCCTTAATTTCTGAAATTACCTCGACTTCAAAGAGCTGGTCCTTCAACCTTTCAACAGCGCTTTTGCCTATTATCCAAAGTTTGCCGTTTATCCTAGCTTTTACGTACGTTAAATCAGGGCTCAACCAGATGTTTGTAACTCCAAAAATTGTTTCTGGCCTGAGCGTTGAAGCAACCAGATAAGATTCTTCATCCTTTAGCTTAAAAAATATAAGCCTGAACTCAACCGGAAAAACGCCTTCTCCCTGAAGTCTATCATGGTCTCCTACTGGAGATTTATCTCTGGGGCACCAGACAACTGGGTGTGAGCCTTTTGTAACATAACCCCTATCTCTAAGCGTTAAAAACTGCCATTCTATAAAACTTGAAAACCTTTTATCATAAATTGTAGTGACGAATTCCCTTCTCCAGTCTATCCCAAGCCCAAGTTTTTTCATTGCTTCCCTGTTCCTATCTGTGTAGTACCTTGCCATAAACACAGGGTCTTTAAATTTTTCAAGTATTTCATCAGGTACTTTGTCAATCTCCTTGAACTCTCTGACCATTTTCTCATCGCCTTTCGCAAGCCTTTCGGCAGCAGAAACTATTGGCTGTCCTGTCCAGTGCCAGCCCTGAGGATAAAGCACGTTAAAACCGTTAAGTTTCTTGTACTTAGCGTAACTATCAACTCTGGATGCTGTAAACGCGTGTCCAAGATGAAGCGGGCCGTTCATATAGGGTATTGGAAAAGTTACAAACACCTTATCCTTAGATTTATCAACTTCAGCCTTGAATATACCAAGGGTTTCCCATCTTTTAACCCAAGCATCCTCTACGCTATTATTCATCTTTTCGATTTAAGCAGCTGATATTTATAAATATGTCGACCTAAGCTTTTATCTTTAGCTAATTCTATTTTGATATCATTTTAAATTTTTGCTGTAATTTTTATGGAGTGAATTACCTCAACCTAGCGGTTGAAGTTTCTTGGTCTATCGCCACGCTTTAACGTGAGCTTTACCTTTTAGATCTTGATTGTTGTTAACCTTGAGCTAATATGTCATAACCTCCTCGGATGTTATCCTGAAAAGAGTTTCTTTTCTTATGTTTGCATTCTTTTCATCTTTTTACCAGAGACTCCGCAAGGACGGCGCAGTTTATGCTTGTTATCAGCCTGTAGATCGCGCGCTGAAAGTCTTAAAAAATTTTCTGTAATAGATAGGACCCCCCCTTAACTCCCCGGTTAAGTTAAAGCAGAACTGATGAGGAATAACAAAAAGGCTTTCAATGCGTGCTAAAGATCGGCTTTTTTAATAGCGGCGGCCGGCAGGTATCCCCAGACCCTGAACAGGATGCCCGCAGGCTTACGGTCTAGGCGGTGACGGCGCGGCGCCCCTTTCTCGCCTTAGGGCTGCTCCCTCCCGGGCCTGACCCGTTTCGGCGACTGGCGCTTACCCGACCCCTTCGGATCAGGATAGCGCCAAGGTGGCCCACGCCGGCGCCATTTCATTCCTGCGGCCTGCGTTAACCCTGTTCAGGTTCTGGTTTTAACCTGCCTTATCTGGCCCCCGCATATAGCCGGTTTCGGGAATGGGGGACGGCTAACCCCCCGGCCCTACCCGCCGCCATTATTTTGTTTCTTGTATTTTGCTTTAAGCGTTACTGTCTTTCTCAAGCAAACTCGATAACACATTCTTTATAGATTCTTCATCGCACCTTGCAAAGCCCTGGGCTACGTTGTTCTTTGCCCCTCCGCCGCCTTTGCATTTTTCAGCCAGAACCTTGATTGCTTCCTGGACATCTTTAGACCTGTCTTTTGGAACCATTATAAAGAAAAAGCAGCCGTTCTGTTCACAGTTGAGCCACAAAAAGTTCTTGCCTAGGTTGTTTGCAACTGTATCCCCTATTATTATCGCATCGTCTTTTTTGATAGTTCTGTCTTCAAGCAGTACCAGGTTCTTTTTTACATTGCTTCCTATTACTAGGGCGTACTTTCTTAGAAGCTCTTCATACTTATTCTTCAGGTCTTCTGTTTCCTTTATCTTCTCGGTCACAGAGATCTGAACAGAGTCAAGGTCAGGCGCGTTCAGAGTCTTTCTGAGGTTTTGAAAAGCTGAATACATTGTCTGCACGTATCTAACAGCTGCTTCTCCGGCAACGAACTCGATCCTGTCAACTCCGTCCTGAATCCTGTCAACGTTGGTTATCTTTATAAGCCCGATTTCGCCCGTCCAGTCACAGTGGGTTCCACCACAGGCTTCTACATCGTAATCGCCTACTTTGAGTATCCTTAACGTATTTCCAGGTACGGCACCTCCCTGATAGATTCTGAAACCAAACTGACTTTCAGCTACAGTTCTCGGCATGAGCAGCTTTTCTACTCTAACGTTTTTCTGTACGATGCTGTTAGCATAAAGCTCTATTGATTTAAGCTGCTCCTCAGTTATTGGGGAATGATGCGTTATGTCTATTCTAGCGTAACCTTCTTCCTTAAAAGCAGAGTGCTGCCACACCCACGGTCCTAAAACTGCTCTTGCAGCTGCGTTAACTATGTGCGTTGCTGTATGATGTCTCATCAAAGCTTCCCTTCTTTTTACGTCTATTTTCCCCATTACGGTTTCTCCTTCTTTAAATCCTGAAACGTTCTCAACCTTATGTCCTATTACCTCAGATATCTTTATAACGTCCACTACTTTAACGCCGTTAAGCTCTCCGTGATCTGGTTCCTGGCCTCCTGATCTTGGATAAAAGGCGGTCCTGTCAAGTATTACGTATCCGTTGTCAACTTTTAAGACTTTTGCTTCAAACTCTGTAACGTTCCTATCATAGTAAAGCTGTTCTGTCTTAGGTAGCCCCTGAGGGTTAAAAGCTGGCTTTACGCTTTCTGTCCTTGGATTTATGTGCTTTCCGGCAACATAGTTGTAGACTTCAGAAGGATCAAAATCTATCAACCCTTTTTCTCTAAGCACCTCTGGCGAAATGCCGTTTGATTCGTAAAGTTTTGCCGCTTCACTTATATCGAGCTTTTTGTTTTTGTAAGAACCTAGCATTTTTTCAGCAGTTTGAAGCGTTTTTTCGTATTTCTGTTGTTCCACGTCCACCACTTCCTTAAGCCTGTCTATGTTTTCTGTCAGCTCAGGGTACATGGGCTTAAGGTAATCAGCGTGCAGCTTCATCAGGTCAAAAACGGTAACGTCCCATTTCCTTTTTTTGAGAATGTCAAGCATCCTCCTGAGGACAACCCTCAGGTTATATCCTCCGCCCACGTTGCTGGGAAGCTGTCCATCGCTCATGGCAAAAAGAAGCGTTCTGGAATGATCGAGGAGTATAAAAAGATCTTTAAGCTTCATTATCTCCTGAATTTTTTCTTCTGGAATCTTTATCTTCGAATATAAGCTTTCCAGCGTGTCACCTTCTGAGAAATCCATCTCACCGGCGGTTTCATAGAAAGAAGATGCAAAATCTTCCTCAAGGATTACCGGGACAGTTTTTCTGAGCTTTTCAAGTATGCTTCCGAAAACAGCCTCATAGCTTGTAGGTGTCCCGTACGAAAGCCAGACGAACCTTTCAAGCCCTGCCCCCATATCAACAACCGGAGGAGAGAACCTTGTATAGCTGGAAGGTGATCCTTCAAACTCTGTAAAAACAGCGTTTCCGAGCTCAAGGTTCTTTACAAAATACTCAAGGGAGTAGCCAAAAGCTCCATAACCTAACCAGACATCTTCCACAAAGACAACTTCTTCCTCAGGAATTCCGAGCCTCTTTGTCAAGAGATCAAAGTCGAGCTGTATGGTTCTATCTTTCCAGTAACCTTTTTCGTTGGCCAGAGCGTGCTGTCCTATCATGCAGAAAGAAGTATAATGTCTGCCGGTAAGCCCGACGTTTGTTATATCGTTAAACCTGAGGCTCATCTGAGGAACTATAAGAGGGTTGGCAGGGAAGTCAAATATTATCTTACCCTCTTCAACCCTCTGAAAGTCAATTATCGAAGCGACTGTAAAATATAAATCGTCCCTCCACCTTGCGACAACAGGGTACCTTCTAACGTACTGATGCCCATTTTCAACAAAAAAGTTCTTTATCTCGTCCCACATCTGTACGTAATCGAGCTTTTTTCCTGATGGATTTTTGATAAATTCATACCTTGAACAGGGCTGGTTTGGACAGTATTCCCTGTTTTTGTCAAGGGTCCAGAAATACCTGCCACATCGCCTGCACTTTTTTCTTATGAATCCCTTCTCTTTGAAAAGTTCCACTTGATAAAGTTCGGGATGCTTTTCCGAAAACTCTTTTCTTAAGCTTTCCTTGTCCATTATACCTTTATGGAATGTATACCTTTGATTATAAATTTATCTTACGTTGTGTTTTTTTTGTCGAGCGCAAATATAAAAGAATGTTTATATAAACGGGAGGCATTCATTATGAACAGGTTTGGTCAAGATAGAGGTTGAAACTCCCCTAGACAAGTTCAGAGAATTTATAATACTCAGTACTTGCAGATCTTTTATACCGGATGAGCTTTATATGGACAGAGACGTTTTTCCAGAAAGAGAAACAGGCGTAGGACCTATATATGTTGAAGCTGAGGACAAAGTAACGGTTAAAAAAATAGGTGAAATATCTTTCGTAAAAGCCGTAAATGTTCTTGGAGTTATATACGAATCAAAGAGCGGCAATACAAAGCTTAGATGGAGGCAGACAAGGGACAGGTTTGGTAAGTTGAACGGCGAAGCATCAGGAAACTCGATTGTAAATTTGATAACTGCAGGTGTCATAAACAAATCATATGTAGAAAAAGTTTTAAATACAGAAAAAAGTCCTAGTAAAAATGGACAATCCAATACTGATGATACCGGGTCCAACAAACCTCAGTGATGACGTGTTAAAAGCCCTATGCCAGCCTATGATAGGCCACACCAGTCAGGAGTTCTATGAAGAGTTCAAGGAAGCTCATTCTTTAACGTCTAAGCTCTTTGGTTCAGATCCAGAAAGGACCGTGCTTTTTAGCGGTTCCGGAACTTTCGGAATGGAAGCCCTTTTTTCAAGCTTTGCAAAGCCCGGAGATAACGTTTTATCGATCGTTAACGGATATTTTGGAGATAGGTTTGCTGAAATTGGATCAATATATGGCCTTAACGTAAAAACCATAAAGTTTGAACCCCATGAAGATGTTGATCTTGAACTTGTAAAAAATGAGCTTTCTTCCAAAAGCTACGATTTTGTGACTTTAACCCACATTGATACCAGCACCGGGACTATGAACGATCTTCGTGGAGTGGGAAAGGTTGTGAAGGAACACGGTGCCTTTTTTGTTGTGGATATGGTTTCAAGCCTTGGATGCGTAGAATTTAATTTTGATACAGAACCCGTAGATTATGCTTTTTCAGCTTCTCAAAAATGTGTAGGAGCACCTCCTGGGGCAATAATGGTCGCTCTCTCAAAAGAATTGCTTGAAAAAAGAGGCTCTTTTAAGGGAAGGTCGTACTATTTCGACCTTAAAAGATGGTTACCTGTCATGAGAGATCCAAGCATTTACTTATCAACGCCAAACGTTGCAGTTATGAGAGCATTAAGGGTTGCTCTTAATGAGGTTTTTGAGGAAGGTTTGCAAAACAAAATCAGGAGGCACAAGGAACTAGGAGAGATTGCGTATGAATTTGTAGTTAAACGGGGATGGCAGCCACTATCAAAAAGACCCTCACCTTCAGTAATAGCTTTTGATCTTGGAAAACCTGTAGCCAATGAAGTTGCCAAAAGCCTCTACAAACAAGGAATACTTGTAGCAAGAGGGTTGGGAGCTCTTAGCTCAAGAGTTATAAGGGTTGGTTACATGGGATGGACAACCAAAGAACTGCTTTATAATACGTTAAAAAAGATAGAAGATGCTTTTAACGAGATAGTGCATTAAACATTTTATGATCGGTTCAAAACAGGCATACTTTCTGGCAATAACAATTCCTTTTCTTACAAGTTCAATGGTAGTATATTCTCTTTTATATAAGGCCGTTTTTTTATCGCAAATTCTGAACGTTCCCGCAAGCTATGTGGAAGCAACGATGTCTTATTCTTTTTACGGTGGAGCCGTTGGGGGTTTAGCGCTAGGGTACATAGCTGACAAATTTGGCAACAGGCTTGCAATGCTTGTTTCAGCGGCAATATATTCAGCGGCATCGATTGCTGCCCCATTTGTCAGATCACTGCTGATACTTTCTTTTTTATGGGTCATAGTCGGGTTCGGGGTTAACGCTGAGAACGGGATAACTTATGCAATAGTTGTGAAGCTGTTTGAAACTTCCAGGGGTACGTTTGGAGGTTTTTTGCAGGGGCTTTATTTCATAGGAATGTCAATCGACACTTTACTAGCGCTTTTTTTAAAAGATGTTTATAGTTACTTTTTTATTATAGGTTTAGCTGGAGCTTTTTCTGCCGTTCTTTTCTTAATCTTGCCTGAATCAAAATCAGATAAAAGAAGGCCTTCAGAGTCATTAAAAAAATATTACAAAAGTTTTGCTCTAGGATCACTGATCTCTTTTTCTGCTTTCTTTTACACAATAATTCTGGTTACATTTGTCCCTCTTTTCGTAAAAGGATACCTTGTTACTTTTTATTCGCTTGCAGGTTTTACAGGCTTCATAATCTTTGGCTATCTATCAGATGCGTTTGACAGATCTTTGGTGTCAGTTTTCCTCCAGGCTGCTGGAATCGTTTTTGTAATCGCAGCGTTGACCAAAATCGTTGAGCTAGGTTATGTATTTTTTGGGCTTTATCTTGCATCTTCATTTTTTTCATACCTTGGTATCTGGGTTGGAGAATTCTTTCCTGAAAAAGCAAGGGCAACCGGAATAAACGCTTCGCTTTTTGTGGGAAGGCTCATGGGAGGGGCCGGCCCGCTGCTCGTAGCTTACCTTGGCCGGAACAATCTCTTTGGTTTTTACACAGGATCGCTCCTTACAGCGCTGACTTTAGGGTTGTTTTCAAGCCTTCTGATAAAGAAGTACATAAAAGCTTAAAATTTTCCTGAATGTCAACAATTTATGGCTTTTGGGAAAAAATCATAGACAACTTATTTTATTTCTAAATCCAGCGTGATCAGCTTATGAGAAAGTTAAGGCTCGAAGATGTTCCTGATTATGGTGAGCTTGTTTCGGCTTTGGTCAAGAACAGGTCAAAGGTAAAGCTCAAAGATCTTGCTTTTGTTTCGTTTTTGGCTTTTACAGGGGCTAGAATAGGTGAAGCGCTTAATTTAACGTGGAACGACCTTGACTTTAAAAACAGGACCGTAATAATAAAACAGGAGAAGAAAAGGGAAAACTTTGTGAGAAAGGTCCCTGTTCCGAACGATTTTTTCTGGGACGTTTTAAGAAGGCTGAGGGAGAAAAAACTGGGGAACAGACCTTTTAGCTTTACTGAAAGAAATGGTCGTTATATAGTTTATAAAGTTACAAGGAAGATCATGAAAAAGAGGTACAGACCTCACGCCATAAGGCATGCCTATGCAACTTTTATAATGAAAAAGACAAAGGATCTCGAAATGGTAAGGAGGCTTCTGGGACACAGAGATTATACTGTAATCAGAGAGTACATGAACTACACCCAAGAGGATCTTGAAGATGAGCTCAGGGGTATATTCAGTGAACTAGAAAACTGGAACGAATAAAAATAAAAAATGAAAAAATGTTATTTACTGTTTTTTCTTTACGACGATTTCTATTGTTGAAACGTTCCTCTTCTGGTCTCCTTCGCCTACTTCTTCAGTTCCTATGGATATTTTGTCTACCTTGTAGACGTCCTTGCCGATCCTGTTGACCAGGACTTCAGCTACGTCTACAGCTCTTGATATAGCCCTGCCCCTAGCCCTGAGTATTACTTCAGGGTAGGAGGATAGCTGAAGCTGTGCTGAAAGTGCGTAGACCATCAGAGGCTTCTTCCCGATAAATATGTTGTTTGGCGGATAAGCCTTTTTTTGTTCAGCTGATTCGCCCTGTTGTTTTTCAGAAGGTTGTGATGCCATGTTTTCTCACTCACATAACCATAAGATAAGTTATATATATTCTTTTTGAACAAAACGTTCTTAATTTTATTTTGCGTTTTGTGGAAAAAATTGAATAAAGCAGAAGGCTTCTGAAAATTATAATGATAATATTAATATCTGATTTTTGGCATTTTTTAAGCATGGTAAGAGGAGTCTTCATAGGCAGGTTTCAACCTTTTCATCACGGTCACGGCGAAGCAATAAAGTTTGCTCTAGAAAACTCAGATGAACTGCTCATCGTGATAGGTAGCGCGCAGAAAAATCACGAGCTTGAAAACCCTTTTACAACCGGGGAAAGGTACGAAATGATACTGAGGTATCTGAAGACGAAAGATTACAGAAAGCCCATACTAATAACTCACATGGACGATATAGCAAATCACAGCCTGTGGGTCAGAAACCTTATATCTTATTTGCCACGATTTGATTATATATTTTCAAACAACAGGCTTGTCAAGATACTTGGGGAAGAAGCCGGGCTCAAGGTTATACCGGTTCCTTTTTATAAGAGGGAGGAGCTGATGGCTACAAAGATACGCGAAAGGATAATAAAAGGCGAACCGTGGAAAGACCTGGTTCCTGAGCCAGTTTACGAATACATAAAAGAAATTGGAGGGGATTTGAGGATAAAAGAGCTTGCCATAGCAAAGGAAGACGTTCACTGAGAAAACAAAGATTCGTCCATAAAAATTGGCATGTTATAAAAAGTAGCTAAGGCGACAGCATCAGAGGCTCTGTAATTTTCAAGAACAAGATTTTTCCCGTTTCTACCTATAAAATAAATGTTCGCTCTAAAGACGCTTCCACGTGCATAAATTTCAACTTTCTCAAGCTCCAGGCCTTCGGAATTTGCGAGCTCTTCTATCAAGTTGTATACTGTCGGCAAAGATTTTCTGTCCCCCTGCATGAACCTTATTATATGGTATGACACTTCGCCGCTGAAAGATCCCATCACTATCTTTCTCCCATCCTGAGCGGTAAACTCGATGAAGCCTTCTGTTCCGCTTTCGTCGAGGACACCAACGTTGGTTATCTTAACTTCTACAAACATGTTTCTGTCTATTTTTTCAAAGGCTCGGCTAAAAGCTTTTTGCATTTTTGCTTCGCGCAGTAAAAAAATGTTTTTATCTTTGAACGATATAAAAAATCATTAAATGCGTAAGGATGTATCACAGTCTACCATAATAGGAAGCCTGATAGTTATCGTTATAACGGTAATCTTAGGTATAGCCATTCTTTCATGGGGGACCTCGCTTTTTACTTCACAACAAACAGGTTTTAACTCAATATTTTTTACAAAAACCCAGATGGTACTTGACAATTTTAACATTGAATATGCATACGAAAACTCTTCAAACACTTTGACTGTCTGGGTAGGAAATTACGGCCAAACCGGGGTACAGATTATAAGCGTAATGGTATATAACTCAACATATAGCTATATTTATAAGTGTAATATTATGGTGCCTCCTTCAGGTTTATCAAAGATTACAGTAAACGGGTTGCAGCTCATCAAGGGAAGCGTTTATACAGTAAAGGTTGTTGCCTCTGATGGCAATACCGCGGTGAGTCAAACATGAAGAAAAGCGGTCAGGCTGAAATCATAGGGGCCCTCTTCTTCATTATAATACTGGTTATGGCTTTTGCTACATTTTACTATATGTATTACGATTTCTCAAACTTTGCTTATCTTGAAAATCAGAAAATTCAGCAAGAGAATATGGCGCAAGCTCAAATTCTTGTAGAAAATTACAACGTACAAGCACAGAACGTTCAGTTCAACGTATCTTCAACTAATTCTTTAGGTAGCTCACCATACCTTTACAAGCTTGACGGTATAGCTCCTGTAACTTTAAACGTAAGTACAGCGCAGATAAACATAACTGTGCCTATAAAGGCTAAGAGCTATGCCTTAGATCTTTATGGATATTTACAAAACCTTAACGCTACAAACCTTTTTGTATACGCCAAGAACTCTACAGGAGATTATGTGCTTATAGAAGGATATGTATTGCCCCATGGACCTTTCCAGCTTAACATTCCTCTATCATCGAGCTTTATAGTGAACGGCCTAGTCCAGCTAAAGCTTAACGCTTCACAGATTGCAAATTTTGCTGCTGGCTCTGTAGTCAACGGCGAAAATTATATCATTTTAACTATATTCAACACGCAGAACTCTCCCACACCTGCTCCGTTTCAGCAAAAGATTAACTTGACGAGCACAAACCAGATAGCGCAGCTTGTAAATCCAAACGGCTCCAATGTAGCTTTCGAATATCTAAACGGAAGTTTAATACCAAGCTGGTTCCAGGGAAAAGATAGTCACGGAGATTTTATATGGTGGATAAAGCTACAGAACGGGATACCGGCAGATTCATGGTTAACCATAAAGATGATGATCGGAACGTGGAATACAAATTTTTACAAGCTTTATAATGGAAAAATAGGCGAAGCGCCGCAACTTTCACCCAGATATGGAGAATACGACAATGGGCAAAACGTCTTTATCTTTTATGATAATTTTACTTCATTGAACAGCAGTAAATGGAAAGAAGGAGGAAATGGAAATATAACTGTAAACGATGGGTTGACGATTACTTGTTATGGCGGACAAGTCGCTTACTTGTATTCTACATATAATTTTGGAGACAATTATTCGGTTGAAGCTTTAGGAAACATCATTATAACATCATCGAGTTCAGGGCAACAAGAAACTTTCGGATTGGGATATCCTGGATCTAATAGTTATATAGTATTTAGCAGTACATCTCCGGGTAACAATAAAGTCACTTTAGAAGCAAACACAACAACTATTTCTAAATA
The DNA here is from genome assembly GCA_046536595.1 of Nitrososphaeria archaeon. Classification (GTDB taxonomy): domain Archaea; phylum Thermoproteota; class Nitrososphaeria; order Conexivisphaerales; family UBA164; genus CAYFFZ01. The sequence continues at coordinate 29,043 of JAWDMM010000002.1, forward strand.
CAGTCCAGGAAAATATGATTGGCTTTTAGAACTAATAAACAATAATATATATGGCTTTCAAAATTATTCTAATAAAAATTCAATCTCAGATTCCCAACTTTCAAGCTTTTCTCAACCTATCTACTTTTATTGTTATAATCCAAAAAACTCAGCATCATCATCCTTAACTTTGGGACCTTTCTATTGGGTTCTGGTAAGGGCATCGCCTCCTAATGGTTATATGCCCAAAGTGCTTTTTGGTTATGTTCTAACGACGCTTATAGGAACTAATTACATTCAAAGCACAATGAAGAATTTTATCTTTTCAAAGATAGCTGTAACAGCTTCTCTTTCATTGCCATTGACAAACTATACCACGTACTATCCAAATGCAACAGATTTCTATTTAATAAACTGGCAAGGCACAAACGCCACTTTTATTTACAAAAATATACTTTCAGCTTCGAAAAACATGAGCCTCTGCATGGACATTTATAATCCTAGTACATCTTCATCGGATACAGTTAGCATTTCATTTTCAGGTATTACAAAAACATACAACCTTAAACCTGAACAAGAGGAACGTATTTTCATCAACGTTCCTACAAGCGTTGCAAGCAATGGCTTTCTTGATGTTAAGGTTATAGCTTCACAGAACACTATAATCAGGGAAGCTATACTTCAGGCTATTGTTCCTCACGTAATTGTTGTAAACGACGGCTCTTATCCAATAACTATAATACGAATCTGGAACAACTCAAACCCTCCAAAATACTTTAGCGTCTCTATAACTTTGATGCCAGGTCAGCAGGTTGACCTTTCAAATTACTTTGTTCAGGGCTCTAACATAATAAAAGTGGTTTCTTCTGACGGCAACTATTATTCATTCTATTACTGAGCTTTAACCTTAAACGTTTTTATAACATGAAAATCAAGTTGAATGTATGGAAAATGTTCTCAGCAGAAAGACAAAGATCATAGCCACGATAGGACCTGCTACCATGAATCAAAATGTTATCGCTGACATGCTTAAGGAAGGCGTCAACGCTTTCAGGATAAACTTTTCTCACAGTTCTCATGAACAGGCATCACAGATAGTTGATCTAATAAGGTCGGCCGAAAAGATTGCAAACAGCAGGGTTCCGGTTATAGCAGACCTTCAGGGGCCAACTGTAAGGCTTGGCGACTTCAACGATATAGAAGTTAACAGAGAGAACGATTACGTTATTTCAGAGAACGAAGGGATAATAGTTAATGAAGACGTTTTTTTCAACCTTGTTGAAACCGGAGATACTATTATAATAGATGGAGGCAGGTTTTGGGCAAAAGTCAAAGAAAAGGATGGAAGAAAGTTAAAAGTTAGGTTTATGACTGAAGGGGTAATCGGTTCTAGAAAGACGATAGCAATACAGGGCAAAGAGTATCCGTTAAAAGCTCCAACTGAAAAGGATATAAGCGATCTCCAGTTTGCGGTAAAGGCAGGAATAGAAGGTGTGGCTATTTCATTTATAAAGAATAAAGAAGACGTTTTGAAGGTTAAAGAAATAGCAGAATCCTCAGGCGGTAGCGTATTTACTATTTCAAAGATAGAAACGATATCCGGGGTTAACAACATAAAGGACATAGTACAAGTATCTGATTATATACTAGTCGCAAGGGGAGATCTTGGTTCTCATTTTCCCCTGGTAAAGATCCCAGAAATTCAGAGGTATTTAATAGAAGTTGCCCTTGACCACGGGAAACCTTCTATTGTTGCCACACAGCTTCTCGACAGCATGACGGTGAACCCAATACCGACAAGAGCTGAAGTAACTGATGTGTATACCGCGGTTACCATGGGCGCGGATAGCCTTATGGTTTCAGGAGAAACAGCTGTTGGAAAGCATCCAGTTGACGTAATAAGATGGTTAAACGACATAGCTTTTGAAGCAGAAAGAAACCAGAATCTGAGGGTCAAAGGCAAGAGCCTTGACATCTATGATAAGTTTGCTGAGGGCGTAGTTATGATGAGCGAGCTTATAGATGCGAAACTCGTTGCAATAACCACTACAGGGAAAACCCCCATGAGGCTTGCCAGGTTCAGGCCAAAGAGCGAAATATTGGCTGCATGTGAAAGCGAATTCGTGTTTAAAAAGCTGCAGCTTACATACGGCGTTATGCCAGTTTTGCTCAATTCAATAAAGAACGATCAGCAGGTGGTTCAGGAGTTAAAGGCTTTAAAGTTTCTGAAAGCCGGAGAAAAGATAATCGTAACAAGAAGCTTAAAGCAGGGCGTAACGGATGCAATCAAAATTTTGGAAGTTCAGTGATTTTTTATTCATTTTTAGCTTCCCTTTATCGGGTGAACTACCACGCCCTCACGGACGGGGCTTCCCAGTTCATCGAAACGCTTACTTGCGGAATACTTTTCAAGTATTCCACTATTGCAGAGGCGTTTTCATCCCTGGGCGTCTCGCCTGCGTTCCACAGGCAAAGCCCATTTGGGCATCAATAATATAAAAATTTCTTTATATGAAAACATTTCTGTAAGGGGCTATCCAAAGCTCACGGAAGGGGTCTTTCGCCCCTTAACCCCAAAAAGTTAAAAGTTAAATTGTAATAATTTTAATGGAAGCGCATGGGAAGAAAAGTTGCGATAATAGGTGCAAAGATGACAAAGTTCGGGAACCTCATAGACAAGACGCTTATGGATCTGCTCGTAGAACCTTCAGAAAGCCTTATCGAGGAGTTTAAGGTGGAAAGGAGCAACATAACATCTGTTTATGTTAGCAACCTCCTGGGAGAGATAAGCTCAAGACAGACAGCTGTTGCAACTGCGCTGGCTGATTACATTGGTTTAAAAAACGTTGCAGCTGAGAGGATCGAAAACGGACCAGCAAGCGGGGCTTCTGCTTTAAGGTATGCCTTCATGGAAATATCCTCAGGTAACTCAAACATGGTTCTTGTTGCAGGAGCTGAAAAGATGAGAACCGCTCCAACAGATGTGGTTACCGATCTTGTCTCAATGATGTCTCACCCTGAGGTTGAATACCCTTCAGGAGCAACAATGCCTTCTCTAGGGGCCCTTTTTGCAAGGCTTTATATGCAGAAGTATGACGTTAAGCCTGAACATCTTGCTATGGTAGCTGTGAAGAACCATTCAAACGCCATGAAGAACCCTTTTGCTCAGCTTAAAAAGGAAGTAACGCTTGAACAGCTCATAGGCCCTGGAAGCGAATCCTTTAACCCTTATGTTGCAGAACCCCTCAGGCTTTATGATATGTCACCAATGACTGATGGAGGAGCCGCGCTGCTCTTGGCTGATCTGGATACAGCTCTGTCTTATACAAAGAAACCTGTAATTTTGGAAGGAATCGGAGAATCAACTGACGCCCTGGCGCTTCAGGACAGGGATGATCCTACAGATCTTAAAGCTGTCAGACTTTCCGCTGAAAAAGCTTACAGGATGTCCGGAATAAAACCCGAAGAAATAAACGTTGCTGAGGTTCACGATGCCTTTACTGTCCTGGAAATAGCTATAAGCGAAGAAGTCGGATTCTTTAAGAAAGGTGAAGGTAAGCTGGCATTACAGAACGGGGTCACAAAAATAGATGGAGAGAAGCCCATAAACACATCAGGAGGGCTTAAAGCTAGAGGTCACCCTCTCGGAGCAACTGGGCTTGCTCAGGCTACCGAAATAACCTGGCAGTTGCAGGGAACAGCTGATCAGAGACAGGTAAAGGTTGCTAGCACAGGCTTTACAGTAAACATGGGAGGGTTTGGTTCCAACGCTGTAAGCATAGTTTACAGGAGGTACTAAAAAATGAAAGGGTACAGATGTAATAAATGCGGAAAAGTCTACACTTACAAAAGAAAGGTCTGCGTAAACTGTGGGTGCACAAGCTTTAACGAAACTGAGCTCGGCGATGAAGCCAAACTCATAACTTACACAGTGCTTTACGTTGTTCCTGCTGGTATTGAAAGGTCTCCGCTAGTCCTGGGAATCGTAGAATTTAACGATGGGGCCAGGATGTTTGGACAGATCATGACAGATAAGCCTCAGGTTGGCATGAAACTAAAGCCACAGTACGGAAAGCTTAGAGTAAAAGACGGCAAAGAAATAAACGGTTACTATTTTGTTCCAGCATAAAAAACAAAAACAATAATTAAAATTTTATTCTTCTACGAAAGCTACGACCCTGCAGAAAGCAGCTTCTCCGCCTTTAAAAAGCCACGGGAATGCCCCAAGTGTTGTCCTTATTGCTTTCCTGCCGTGCAGCAGCTCTTCAATCTGTCCCCCAATGTGTTCTACGTGAACAATGTCGTAAGGGAAAAGGGCGTTATGCAAAAGCTGATAATCTTCCTCCGGGAAAAGCTTCTTTATAGCTTCAGGGCCTCCAAACTTTTGCTCTGAAAGCCTCCTAACTCTGTCAGAAACTCTTGGTAAAAACCTTCCCAGAGGGAGGTTCATCGGATGGTCTGGTGACGGAGTGTCAACACCAAACCACTTGATCTTCTTTTTGATCATCCAATCTACCATATCCCTTCCCATACCAGGATGCAAAAGGGTGTACTTTTCTTCGTCAGCGGTTGGCTGGTACCATGCGTACTTGACCCATCCAGTATAGAAAACTATTATATCTCTTTCTTTTACGTCAATCTTTGATTCTACCATTTCTGGCGTTATGAGCCCAAGTTCTCCCGCCTCTGTAACATCTACAACTACTCCTGTTCCATAAAGCTGTTCGAGCGGTATCTGGTCAATTGTCTTTCCATGAGTTACAAAGTGTCTTGGAGCATCAAGGTGCGTCCCTATATGGTTTGAAGTCATTATGTACTGCGCGTTAACTCCGTGTTCTGATTTCCTTTTTATGTACTTGACTTCAAAAGGAGGGTACAGAGGCCAGAAAGGAAAGTCTGCGTTCAGTGGCTGTGAAAGATCGTAAAGTTTTACCATACTTTATTGTTACTAAACCTTGATATTTTAATGTTTCTTAGTTTGTTTTAAAGCAAGAGGAACTTTGCGCTTTTATAATAATACATCAATTCTAAAATTCGCTAAACTAAGTCATGTACATAGATTATTGACGAAATGGTCTAAAAAATTAGCCATACTTGATTAATTAAGTAATAACCAACCTTTGTATTAGGTGAAAATAAAAATGGGAAGAGTTGCCGTGCTGTTCGGTATATGGCTTATAGGATACGTAGTTGGGTTCATAGGTTATATTCTCCTTGCAGAAACAAACGCGCTGGCTTACCTAATAACTTACTTAACAAGAATATTTGGGAACAGCCAGATCGTTGCAGCTGGGCTTGTAGGATTAGCGACTTCTTTCTTAGCGCTGGCAGTTGTAGTTGCCTGGAGCTATTGGAGCCCATCTGTAAGCAAAGTTTAAAAACGCTAATTTTTTATTTCTTTAAATGAGCACGATTTTTTTAGATCTTGGCGGAACATTAGTTGATTTTAAGCCTACGTATCACGAACCAATTTATTATATTCTTTTAAAAAACGGCTACGAAGTTGAACTCAAGAATGTCTACAGAGCTGTATCAAAGTACTTGGGCAAAAGTAACCTCCCTGTTGTAGAAGGAAACCCGGTCATAGACGTTAAAGAAGTTTTAAACATCATGAACGTGAACGTGGACTCATCTACGATGCAAGAGTTGTCATCGCTAAAGTTCTCCTCATCCTTTTACACTTTATACCACGATACTATACCTTTTTTGACATCTCTTAAAAACAAAGGTTATAAAATCATAGTAATAAGCAACGCCAGTCAGAAGATAAACGAAGTTATCAAGAACACTGGCATATCAGAGTATTTGAACGGATTGGTAGCATCTTACAGCTTTGGGAAAATAAAACCGGATCCAGAAATATTTAAAGAGGGCATAAGGATCGCGGGAGAAACTGGTTATTATGTAGGGGACCTTTTTGAGGTCGATTATTTAGGTGCCGCTAGAGCTGGACTTGAGCCAATACTTCTTGACAGGAATGGTTTTTATGATGACGTTGATGCTAAAAAAGCTAAAAGCCTTACTGAAATCTTAAAGCTTTTTTGATACGTATGGCCCATCCTTAAAATATCCCAGCTTCATGTAGTACTCCCTTACCCCAACCCCGCTTATGACAGCTATTTTTTCAAGTCCGTACTCTTCTTTTGCTATTCTTTCAGCTTCACTTAAAAGCGTTCTGCCCACTCCTTTGTGCTGCCATCCTGAACCCTTTTCATAAACAGGTATGACTTTCCCAACAACCTTGAGCTCTCTTACTATGGCTGCACCCTTTAATTCGCTTCTGTGAACCTTTTTTGATGGAATCCTGAGCCTTAAGTACCCTGCAAGATGTCCTTCATCATCTTCAAAAGAAATAAAATGTTCTTTTCCTTCTGAAGCTTCGTAAACAATGCTTTTGATCTTGAATTCTGATAGCTTTTCTTCTGGTATTCTCCTGTGTCCTACTTCTCTGCACCTTATCTCCATACATTTCTTTCCCCTTTCTTTAAGTATTTTGACCGCAAGCTCTCTTAGGTTACCGGCAGTAGGGCCTGCGATTATCTTGAAAGCAGGTATATCCCTCTGTATCCTCATAACCCTTACCCATGGAGGCGTAATTTCTAGAACATCAGCTACGAGCTCAGCAGCCTCTTCGTTGGTTAGAGGCCTGTAAAGGTTTTTCCTGTAAACCTTTTCTAGCAAAGTGCCTCCTACAACAAGCGTAGGGTAGATCTTTAGCATATCAGGTTTAAACCTTTCATCGTAGAAAAGTTTCTTGAAAGATTCTAGGTCTTTTTCCCTGTCAGAACCCGGGTAGCCGGGCATCATATGAGCTACTACTTTAAAGCCAGCATCTTTGGCTATCCTGAACGCCTCGACAGTATCGGCAACAGTGTGTCCGCGGTGGGTCTTTTTAAGGAGACGATCGTCAAGAGTCTGGACTCCAATTTCTACTCTTGTCCCCCCATACCTTAACATCATATCAACGTGCTCCTCCCTGCAAAAATCAGGCCTCGTTTCTATTGTAAGCCCTATGCACCTGTGATTGGCTTTCTCGTTTTCTTCTATAGCTTCTTCAAGAGTTGTGCTTATCCTGCCGTTCAGAGCGTCGTAGATGTTCTTGACAAACCATTCTTGATAATCTGGCTGATAGCTTAAGAACGTTCCTCCCATTATAATTATTTCGTTTTTAGTTGTCGTGTGCCCAAGGCTTTCAAGATGTTCTAGCCTGTGGTGAACCTGCTGAAAAGGATCGTAGTTAAACTGCTTACCCCTAGCTGAAGCAGGTTCAAACCCGGTATAAGATTTAGGCGTCCCATAGTCAACTCCTCCTGGGCAGTATATGCACTGGGCCTGAGGGGGACACGGAAAAGGTTTTGACATTACGGCAATTACAGTTACTCCAGAAATTCCTCGCGTTGGTTTAACCACAAGGTTCAAGTTCAAACCTTCGATCTTCGCAAACCTTATTATGTCAGAGTTCTTTGGGACCCTATCCAGGTGATACTTTTTCGCCACCTCTATCTTCATTTTTTCAAGCTCTTCAAAGCTATCCTTTTCACGAATCCTTTGAACAAGCTCTTTTATCGCAACTTCATAAGACACGTTCAGATATTTTTACCTTGATTATATTTATTTTTCTGAAAATGTTTTTGTTAAAGCCAGTTTTCGTCTGCAGTAAACCTGACAAGCGCCATTACGATTCCTTCCTTTAAATAGTCTTTTCTCGTTACTTTTCCTTTTGTATATATACCTATGGCCCCTAAACCTTTTTTCAGGTCTTTCATGCCAGTGATTTTGTCCATAACTTCGCCGAGCTCTTCGCCATTTTTAATTCTTGTCCAAACGCTATCAGGTACAGGGAAGCTACCCGTCATTCCGAAGGAAATTAAGCCGTCTTTTCTTGCTATGCATACAGCTGTAGTTATGAACCTATAGCCGTAAAGCTCAAGGGCCCCACCCTCTATCCCTACTCCGTATTCTGCTCCAGAAACAAGATTTATCGACTTTAAAGCTCTGTTCTTTGCACCTGTGAAGAGCATCTCGTTAAAAGGCTGGGGCGGCACTTCAGGATCAACTTCTACGCCTTTGACGTTTACGTCTTTAAAAAAGGTTCGAAAAGCTTCGAGCGTAGCTTCAACCTTCAACTCGTTTGATGTGCCCACTGCAACAATCATACAATGGGTTTAATAAAAAAGGCTAATAAAATTTGGGAAAATATTGTTAAATAAATCACAAAAGTAAAAAAAGCAGATGGTTTATTGCTGCTGGTAAATAAAGCGACATAGATACAGAGTAAGTTCCTAAAAGCTTGTCGAGGATGACTATAGCTGAAGCAAACACCACTGAAACCGTGTTTACCACCTTTATAAGGGGGTTCAGTGAAGGTCCTGTTGTGTCCTTAAATGGGTCGCCAACCACATCGCCAACTACAGCGTTCTTGTGCGCAGGGCTTCCTTTACCTCCGAGAGAAGGATCCCCGTTAGCTTCGATGAATTTTTTGGCGTTATCCCAAGCGCTGCCGGCGTTAGCCATGAGAAGAGCCCTTGGAAAGCCTACAATGATTGTTCCGAGTATAAGTCCTACAAGCGTAACCCATCCAAGGAATACTCCAACCACCACCGGTAGTATTACGGCAAGTAATCCTGGAAGCATGAACTCGGCGAGTGCGTGTCTGGTAACTATGTCTATAGCCTTTTCGTATTCAGGGCTTGATTTTCCATCAAGTATTCCAGGTATTTCCTTGAACTGTCTCCTTATTTCTTGTACGAGCTCCATTGCTGTTTTGCTTACAGAGCTCAACGTTCTGCTGCTGAAAGTGTACACCAATACAGCTCCAAGAAAAGCCCCTATTATGAGATCCGGGTTTAGCACTGAAGTGCTCGAGAAAGCAAAATCCATTATTTTAGTTACCGGTAAGCCAACGTAAAATCTCTTGACGACTTCATAGACAAACCCTATAAAAAGAACTATGGCGGCAAGCCCTGCAGAAGCGATTGCATACCCCTTTGTGGTTGCCTTTGTTGTGTTACCTATAGCATCCAGAGTGTCCGTATGTTTTCTTACATCTTCAGCCAAACCAGCCATTTCAGCAAGTCCTGAAGCGTTATCAGACACCGGGCCAAAAGAATCCAGAGTTATTACTATTCCTGCCATAGAAAGAAGTCCTGTAGATGCAACGGCCGTACCGTATATACCGGCTGTTACCGGCGTGGGATAAGCAATCATAAAGTACCCAAGGTAAAAGCTTATACCAAGTACAGCTGAAACTGTTAAGAGCACCGGTACTGAGCTCATCAGACCGTAAGCGTATCCAGTAACTATCACGTTGGATGGGCTGATCGCAGATTGCTTTGCTATATCCTTTACAGGCCTGTGAGTATAGTGCGTATAGTACTCTGTTATATGTAAAACCATTATGGTCGTTATCATTCCTAGCAGGTCGCATATCCAGAGAGCTATAGAGCTCATGTTAAGCCCAAATAAATAATAAAGGAATCCAAGGACTAACAAAGCTGTAACGACTGTAACAAAGTAAAGCGAAAGGTTAAGCTTCTTCATAACATCTTCTGCATTTTCGGCCTTACCTCTTACAGCCTGAAAACCTGCTATGGTGCTTAGCAGCGCAGAAGCAACTATCAGAAGGGGTAAGAGATAAAACTTCTCTTGCATACCGAAAACAGATGCTATGAACATAGAACCTGTTACCACTACTACGAGGCTTTCATAAACATCGCTGGACATGCCTGCAACGTCTCCTACGTTATCTCCTACGTTGTCTGCTATCGTTCCCGGGTTTCTTGGATCGTCTTCAGGGATATTTTCTTCTACCTTTCCTACTATGTCAGCCCCCCAGTCTGCAGCCTTTGTGTATATACCTCCAGCAACCCTTATGAAAAGGCTCATAAGGCTGGCTCCAAAAGCAACCGGAATCAGCGCTTCAGCCCATTGCTGGTTCCAACCAAACAGTAAAAACAAAACTGATATGACAAGGAGCGCTATGCTTGCCAGAACTGTTCCCATAACGCTGCCTGCCCTGAATGATATGCTTAATGCTCCTCCAAGGCCGTTTTTCTTAGCTGCCTGGGCAGTCCTCGAAGCGCTTCTCGTAGTTATGTACATTCCAATATAACCCGCAAGGCCGCTGCCCAAAGCCCCCAGCACAAAAGATATGATAGCCATAAAAGCAAGGATCGGGCTGTTAAGGCCGAAAAAGTAAACAACCCCAACAAGCAAAGCCAGCAAAGTTCCAACCGGAAGTATGGTTCTGTATTCTCTTGAAAGGAAAGCCCTTGCTCCTGAAGCTATGAGGGAGCTTATCTTTTGCATGTATTCAGTTCCAGGGTCCTGTTTAAGAACCCAGTAAGCCATGTAGCCTCCATAAACCATGCCTATGAAAGAAATTATCAAAGGAAAAGCCAGAACGCTGTAGTTATAGCCTAATCCTATAAGGGCCATGAAGTAAAATGAGAACATTTCGAACATTTTTTCTTCGATTATATATATGTTTTGTGTCCTTATAACTTTAATCCTCTATATCCGTGAATAAGGGCTGTAACAGAGTAAAAAAATTTTGTAACCATTTGTATAAATTTAACAAACGTTTATATTTTTATAATAATAATAATTCTGCAGAATAAAATTGTATGTTGGCGAACCAGAAATTCAAGCAAAAAGGAAGATACTTGCTGTACTTATTGATGAATGTAGAAAATCGGTAGATGCTATAAGGGAATTTTCGAAGATGATCGGCGACAGCAGGAATGCTGATGAAAGTTATTTAAGGATAAAGAATGCTGCAGAAGATGTAAAGGGTTACAGAAGGGCTCTTACAAGAAGCCTTGCCGAACTTGGAAGCATGATAATCAACAAGGAAGACATAATGAGAGCTGCATATCAGATTGAGGATCTTCTGGACCTGATTGAGGGTACCGCTTTCAGGCTTAAGCAGTTAACTCCAGAAAGATATTCAAAGTACGGGCTTAACGACGCATTCGCAAAACTGACTGACAGGTTGATCGAAATGATAATAAAGCTGAACGACATGGTAAAAATGTTACAGATAAATCCAGAAAAAGCGGTTGATATACTACCCGGCATTGAGTTGATAGAAAAAGACATAGATGATACATACAGACAGACGCTTGTTGAAGCGTTTAACAACATCAGCGATGCAAAGCTGTACATACTGATCAAGGACATACTGGAAAGAATCGATGAAATCTCAGACCTGGTCCTTTCAATTTCAGATTCAATAATGATAGTTTCGATAGGACTTTGATAAAACCAGCTAAAGGAATTTTATCTGAAAGAAACGTAATAATCTGGGACATCGATCAAGCTAATGTCATCTATTTCTCAGGATTCTTTGGAAAGCCAATGAACATAAAAAAACCAAAGGGGCCTTTTAAAGAACCGCTGGTGCTTGATCCAATAGAGAGCATTTATCTTTCAGAAAAAAAGAAGCTTGAAGTTTACGATGGAGATAAAAAAATTGGACCCACAAGGCTCATGGATTTTTTTAAGAAAAGCTATGAAAGCTTGGAGGAAAAGTATGCGGTTTACTCTTTTCTGAGAGATCAAGGTTATGTTGTTCTTCCGGGAATAAAGTTTGGCGGAGACTTTGCGGTTTACAGAAAGGGCCCGGGACTTGAACACGCTCCATACATTTTAAACGTGGTAAAAGAAGGTAAAATTCTTTCTGTAGCAGAAATAGTTTTAGCAGGAAGGTTGGCCAGATCCGTAAAGAAAAAGTACATTTTTGCTTTAGCATCAGAAAGGCCACTTCTTATAGGGCTCGAATGGTGGAAGCCTTAGTTTATAAATAACTGCCAATTTTCATCTTTTTACTAGAGATCACGCTCTCACGGACAGGGTAGTTAACGATTTAACGGGCCCGGTGGGATTCGAACCCACGACCTACAGCTTAGGAGGCTGCCGCGCTATCCAGGCTGCGCTACGGGCCCGTGCGGGGGGTGGGATTTGAACCCACGCACCCCAACGGGACGAGGTTCTAAGCCTCGCGCCATTGACCAGGCTAGGCGACCCCCGCGATGGACCGGGGGGGACTCGAACCCCCGACCTCTCCCATGCCACGGGAGCGTTCTACCCCTGAACTACCGGCCCGCATTTATATTTAAAACCTAGTCCGTTTTTATCCTTTTTGTTCAGATTTGAGTAACTACCTAGTGCTTCTAAGCTCATCGCTGAACTTAACGCATCAGCTCGTTAGTCATGATTTTTTTCCTAGCGAAGTTTCTTTCTTCTTATCCTTGTGTTCTCGGTTCCGTTAACTTAAGCTCATAACCCGTTTACCTTATGCAATCAACAAAATTGGCTTAATCCATTCTGAAAGCTGATCTTTGATGTTGCACTGTACCAATTTTTTCGTGAGCACATAGTAAAAGAACCTTAAGGCTTAAGTTAACGGCACCCTCGCGTATAACTAAAATAAAAAGGAATTATTCAATAGAGCATTATTATTTTGTATTATATTCCCCATGGTTTACTTCTCTAAAGAATTTCAATAATAAAATGATCGAAGAAATTTGAAGAATGATAATATATGTAATAATTATACTAATTTGGTTGAAAAAATATCCTACTAAGATGTCAGCTACTAATAACCCATATCCATAAGAGGTATTTAATATCCCGAATGAGGATCCTCTTTGTTTCTCCTCTATATAACTGCCTACTATTGATCTTGCAACTGTATCGTTGATCCCAGTAAATGCACCAAATAATAGACCAAGGAACATGTAAAACAAAATATTGTGAAAACTAACCATTGAAATGATTAATATTGCTAATATAGGACCAAAAATTATTATCTCTTTTCCAATTTTATCGTATGCTACGCCAAAGATAAATCCGAATATACCTTCACCTACCATAGCAAGCGTGAATATCAATGTTACCTCATACTGTGCCAAAAATCCCTGAGCCGAAACCAATATAAATGGGATATTATAGATTCCAGCTGCGCTCAAGCCTATCCCGAGAATATAGTACATAAGATGTCTTTTTTTAATTCCTTTTTCTATATTTTTTCTAGCTTCAAAGTTTTTCTCCTTTTTTGAATATCTATATGAAGTATATAGAAATAGAATGCTCAAAGTTGCTGGTATTGCCAAAAATAGAAATGCATGCCTGAAACCATAATTATAAAAAAGCATCGCGGAAATTATTAAGGGACCTATTACAGCACCAGCTTGATCAAGCAAATTCTGTAATGCGAATGAATAGCCTATCCTATTTTCAGAACCCATTGTTGAAATAACATAATCCCTTGGCGGAATTCTTGTTGCACGACCCAGCCTCTCCATAATGATTAAAATTGACGCAACAATGTAATTATTTGCTAGCGCAAGTAATGGTACTGCAAAAAGATTTATTACATAACCTAAAAACATCATCCCCCAGTAGTTTCTTGTTATGTCTGAAATCTTTCCTGAAACGGATCTGAATGAATATCCCAAAAAGTCTCCAAGACCCATTACAATACCTAAGGCAAATACGGACCCGCCAAGCACATATGTAAAATATTGCGGTATTATGCTTCTTGCGCTTTCGTATGTCATGTCAGCGAAAAAACTCACTATCCCTATCAGAATTATTAGCTTTAAATTTGGACTTATTTTCTTTATTCCCTTACTCATATTTGAACTCACTCTGAATTATGTGCATTTCCATCAGCTTATCTATTTCTTGATTTTTTTGTTTTTATAAATTTTTTTATCTTGTTTAAAATTAAAAATTGTGACATAAGCCCAGAAAGATTAAATGCAAAGACTTGATTTCCCTTTAATATTTGGAATATTTCAAATTTATCAATCTGACCTCCTCCCCGCCCTTGAAGAGGCGAGGGTTACCTGAAGGTCTCAAGGGTTACACCCCTTTACGGGTGCTACTCTGTTGTGATCTACTATGAAAGATATAGGCTTCTTTACTTTTGAAACAATTACGTTCACTGCTTTTTTGAGAATGTTCAATGCGCCGTTAAGGTCTGAATGAAGTCTGTGTCATTTAGGGCAACTAACTACTCCTCTCGGGTTTCTGCTGACTTCTACATCATGATAAGCACAGTTCTTTGAAGTATTGTACTCAACAACCTCAAACACTTTCATGCCATACTCTTGAGCCTTAAATTCTATTGTATCCATGAATTTGCGATAAGACCACAAGTTTACCGTAAATTTATTGCCCTTCTCCTGAGCTATCTCAAAAGGGTAGCCTAAGTATATAGTTGAAACGCCTAGTTAGTGCAACTCTTTTATTAAGTGCGAAGCAAAGTTCCTGTACAAGTGACGAAATCTTCTCTTTAATTTCCCGTGTAACTTCCTCTTCTCTTTTAACAACTCCTCATACGCTTTGTATTCGCCCATGTTTTTCGTTTTGTCTGCTAATGATTGTGCTTCTGCTATTTTATTTTCAAAGTAGAAATAATCTTCCTTAGCCCTAACGCCTTTGTACAGCAACCAAGTTCCGTCTTCTACTATCACGCTTGCCAAAACGTTGATGCCTAAGTCTATTGAAGTCATTTTGTTTCCTTTAGGCGATTCGAGCTGAACACTTTTCCTTTCGCCGTGAACAATGTATTTGCTTTTATTTCCCTTTTTAGTTATTTCAACTCCTACATCAACAGGGATTGAAGCGTACCATGCGTTCTTTGCTTCGTCGTAGTATATTTCAAGCCTTCCCTGTTTACCGTACCACCTCAGCCTGCCTACGAAATCAATTTCAAGCTCAAAATCCTTGAGGATTAACTTATGGTTCTGCTCGTCCACAACGTACCTGTTTTGTCTAATCACGAGCATTAGCTTCCTCTTCTTTGTTTCTTTATCCTTCCAGTACTTCGGTGGGCTAATGCGTTTCATGAAGGGTGGCAATTTTCCTTCTTTCTTCAGCTTCAGTAAGGAAAAGAATGAGCTCCAGGCTTCGTTGTTCTTTTTCATGACTGCTTGAGCGTTAACTCCTAATTCTTCTTTATACTTTTCATAGCATTTGTCCCACGTTGTATCGAAGTCGACATGATGTTGCTGAAAGAACTGTTGTCTCCTTTCGTAGTTAATTTCGTTGAAGAGTTTCGCTGATATGTTCGCTAACCTTTTTAGTTTCCTTTCTTGGAAACCGTTCGGAAAAAGACGCACAATGCTTGTCCTCTTATTCGTGTGCTTAACTTCGTAGATGCCCTCCTCTGGCATTGCGGGAGAATTCGGCTCCCGCCCCTCATGCCCTAAGAGTTGACCAGAAGAGAGCATTTCAAAACAAAATAGCATTTTTAATTTAAAAGCTTTTACCTCGCCATTTATGGCGAGGTTTGTCATTCACTTTATCAATCAGAAGGGTACAGCAGCTTTACAGCGAATACAAAAGTACAGGGGTTATTCATGTTCAGAAAAAGGCTGGAAGGCATAAACGGTCCTTGAATCAGATGTAAGGGAGAAGATAACATTGATGGTTGGAAAGGTTAATCATCCTCAAACAAACGTAAAAGTTGAGTTCTTCGATTCTGTTGATGAATTCATGCAATGGTACAACTTCATAAGGCCTCTTGAAGCGTTTGACATTGAAAGATTTGAAACTTCAGCAATAATCTATTATAAGAGGCTTCCTAAAAAGGAGATCGTTGAGCAATCATTCTTTGATATGCTGGAAGGGGTGTAATAATTTGGGAATAAATCTCACTGCAAAAAGTTCGTATATGGTTAAATATTACTTTGGTTAGTTTATTAACATGCTCCTAAAGGAGCATTAACGGGATGGAGTCCCCTATTAACCGCCTTTTTGGCTGATGACTCCTTTCGAGGTGATATTAATTGGAGTATAAAAGCCTATTAGGTTCAAAAGGGTCAAAGGCCAATGAAGAGACAATTAGAGACCTAAGAATAGAAGAACTCATAAATGATATTTTGGGGAGTGATAAAAACCAGTTTTTAATTGATGTATTTAAAGAGCCACTAAGCAACAAGAATGCAATTGATTTTAGGCTAAAAATATTCAACGATCTTATGGATGAAAAAATTTATAATGCCATAAAAAATTTTGTAAATAAAATAAAAGATTGCAACAGGTTGATGGATTTAGAGGCTAAAACATATGAAGAGTTTAAGTACGGTTTTCATATTGATGTAGCTCTAATTTATGTAAATACGGTCGAAAATACATTAAATTTGATGCGCGAATTAAATACAAAATCAGATGGTATACTTTATTTCATTAACTATCTCGAAAATCTGATTCAGAGTGATAGATTTCAGGCTTTGAAGAGGATTACATATGAAGCGAAGACTGCCAGGGAAAAAATAAAGGTCAGAATAAACATAAACGGGGACCGAATAAGGGTTGCAAAGGAAGAAAACGGAGAAGATTTAACATCTAAGATTGAACAGTTGTTTTCGAAATTTAAAGGGCAGCAGGTCCGTGAACTTAAGTTTGATAGATATTATGAGCAAATTACTCATATACACGCTGGAATATTAAATGGTGTTTACAGGATATTTAAAGAAGAATTTAACATTATGAAAAAATTAAAAGACGAATTCCCCGACATAGTAGATGAAGGCATCAAATCGTTTGCAAATGAGTTTGAGTTCTATCTTAAATATATCGAATATATGAAAAGCATTCAATCCAATGGATATAAATTTTCGATACCTCAATTTACCGAAGATGGGTCAATACACGTCAAAGGATTTTATAATTTGTTATTGGCTAGGAAGAATGTTGCTGTAGCTAATGATATCCATACTACAGGTGATAAAAGGGTGTTTATAATAACAGGCATAAATAGCGGGGGAAAAACTACGTTTGCCATTACTTTTGGACAATTAGCATTTCTCTCTTTAATAGGCGTGCCTATCCCTGCAGAAGAGGCCAAAATATTCTTGTTTTCTAATATAATGACGGCTTTTCCAACAGAAGAGGATAAAATGGAGGATTTAAGCAGGTTAGAAAAGGATGTAGAAAGAGTACACAACATTTTAAAAACAGCTGATGATAAAACGCTCGTCATAGTTAACGAGCTTTTCTCTTCCACAACTTCGGAGGAAGGCTTTGAACTAGCAAAGCGTTTTATAGAAAAAATAACAAGCAAAGGATCATATCTTGTTTATGTGACATTTATTACAAAGATAGCCACACTTGAAAACGTTATCAGTCTTGTGACACAAATACAAGACGAGAAACCGACTTTCAAAATCATAGAAAGCAATCCTCTTTCTAAATATATGGCAATTCAAATAGCATCTAAGCATCGCCTACTTTATGAAGATATTAAAAGTGATCTTGGATGATCCAGTTTGACCTTCTAAAGCTAAGCGATGCCCCTGAAATTGAAGACAAAAATAATCTAAAGAAAGATTTAGAGCTGGAGAAAATAATAGAAATAATAGCCCAAAAGGATGATCTGGTACAAAAGGTATGGGAGCATGTGCTTTTGTTATCTAAAGCCGATATCAATTCTATAAAATACAGACAGGAAGCTGTTAAAGATGCTATTCAGAATAGAGATACAGTATTAAACATGTACAAATTTACGGGGGAGGTCATAGATAGGACAATAAGGGCGGCATTTATTGTTACGTACGATAATCCAGAGTTAATAGTTTACGATACAGCAAATGGGATAAAGGTAATGATAGATGCGTTAAAAGATTTAAAAGACATTCTTGATAGATCGAGCTTCTTATCTGAAGCTTTTCGGGAACTGATAAGCTCTATAAAAGAGAACATAGATGACAATTTTATAGTTTCCGCAAAAGAACTAATGGGTTTTCTTGATATTAGAAGTGGCACAGAATTTTCTGTTAGGCTCAGCATGTACAACACTTTAAGTGACCCTGTATTTTTAATTCATGAAAAGGAAAGGAGCTTAATGAAAAGAATAATTAGCAGGAAAAATGATTACGTTTTTAGATTGGAGCCGCGAGATGAAGTAGGTGCAGAAATTTTGGGAAAGATTAATGAATGGGTTTTAAGTGGTTTGGCTCCAACAATGCTTGAGGCTTATGAGCATTTATTGCAGTTTTTCACAACCTTACATACGCAACTGGCTTTCTTTGTAGGCGCCATAAACCTTTACGATTTCTTTAAAAAGATCGAACTGCCTTTGGCTTATCCAGATTTTTCTGAAGGTACAATATCATTTCGCGATCTATACTGCCTCTCCTTGGCAATATCAAAAAATGAAAAACCTGTCCCAAATTCTCTTGATGTCCATAACATAAATGCATTCATAATAAGTGGGATCAATAAAGGCGGCAAAACTACATTCTTAAAAGCTATAGGTCAAGCAATACTGCTTGCAAGGGCCGGGCTCTTTGTGCCGGCCAATAATTTTATAATTCCATCTTCGGGGAATGTTTTTACTCATTTTCAGAGAGAGGAAGAAAGGACACTGTCATATGGGAAATTTGAAGAAGAAATAATAAGGTTCAGAAAAATAATTGAATCGCTAAAGGCTGGAGACTATGTTTTAATGAACGAAAGCTTCTCATCAACTAACCAGGTTGAGGCATCCGTAGTAGCTAAACAAGTTGTATCTGCCCTAATAGATAGCAAAATAACTGTTTTTTACGTTACGTTTTTGCAGGACTTCATATATGATTTTATTAAAGAAAATAAAAATAAGGCCGTTCTATTAACCCCTGAAAGGCTAAAAGATGGAACAAGAACGTTCAAGTTAGTACAAGGCTTTGTTCAGTCAGGATATGCGTTAGAGATATGGGACAAATATTTTATGGAAAATTGAAAATATAACTAGATCAAACTTTTAAACCCCTTCCCATAACTAGCGATATTATTGCAGCTATTACAGAAGCTAACCGTTACATCATATGCACAAACCTTTTGAATAGCTTCACCTAGCAACCCAATAACGCTTCTTGCTCTAAGGTCTTCGGCAAGCTTCCTTTTTATAGAAAAACCTTCTATAAGTCATCGAATGCCATAATTTGTTGTCTTTTTTGTATCCAAGCTCTGTGTACTTCCTGCCTTCTTCAGCTACCTCTATAGCTATAAGTTGCTGTTTTGTCCATTATTTTAGAAGCTTTGCATACTTAGCAACAACCTCATCTGGGAATCTCGCTCCTTGAAAACCCAAAAAAGTTAAATATTAAAATATTCAAGGCTTGTTATGATTTCAGGCGTGGTGTTTGATCTTGATGGGACGCTGATAGATAGTGCAGAACAGCTTGCGATAGCATGGTCTAAAGCTTTAAAAGAGTTTGGGTACGATGTAAAACCATCAGAAATAAGAAAGTATGTTGGTCTTTCGCCAGCTGTGCTTATCTCAAAGTTCATAAGCAACCTGAGTAACGATGATTTAGAAATGATAAAGAGCTTAAGGAAAAGGCACTTTATAGAAAACATAAATAGAATTAAGATGTTTCCAGATGCTGTTTCCTGCTTATCAAATTTAAGGAGTATTGGGGTCAATGCTTCAATAGCAACAAGCTTGGGCAGGGATATGATTGATGAAATAGTAAAGCACTTTAACCTTGATAGGATGGTCTGCTGCTGGGTTACCGGTGAAGACGTAAAAAACCCAAAGCCAGAGCCCGACGTATTCTTAAAGGCATTTGAAAAAATGAATTTAACGCCAAGGGAGGGCATCGTTGTGGGAGACAGAGAATATGACATAATAGGTGGTAAAAGGGCCGGTTCACTTACAGCACTCATTGTAAGGGATCAGTACAGCAAAACAAATAGCGTGCAGCCAGACTACATAATACACAGCTTGGATGAACTTCTTGAAATAATAAAGAAGATTAATTTCTAACACATCCTATCTTCTGAAGGTCATAGTTTTACTGCTTCCCAAAAACCCCTAACATCCTATAAGAGCTTTTCCTCTTCTTTGTGAGTGATTTTTGCTTTAATTCATTTCGCTTAATTTAATGTTTTATTTAAGAAATTTTTGGAGGATACTCATGATTGCTCTTTTATTAGTCGTATTTTTCAGGTTTTGCGCGGGGCTGCTAATGGTTGCTTTATGAAGATTCATTGTAATGTAAATACGCTTAATTTTAGACTAATATTTTTATTTATGCATAAGCATTACATTTCAGCTTTTACATTAAAACCTAGATATATAAATTATAATAAATAGAAACATTATAATTAGATATATTATGTATATATTTATTTGGCTGTTCATTACATAATATGATATATATTTGGCAATTTTTTTGCATGTCAGTGTAAATTTGACTAGCGAATCCCAGAATATGTTTCTTGCATATGTATATTCATTAGGTGTATACAATGATTTGAGTATAAGTTTTAGGTTATTGCTAAATGCACTTGGTGTATACTTTTCCTGAATTGCTTCTCCATTGTTCCAAACTGGTACTCTCCTAAGTTTGTTCTTTCCAAATGCAAAATATGTCACTAATGTAAACAAGCCTATAAGAAGGCCTACATATAAAGGCGAAATTCCACCAAAAGTTGACCCAGATTCTTTAAGGGAGATTATAATGAAATATGTAAAAAGATTTGGTGCAGAGCTAGTAAAAATTGAATCAAGCGCATTAACTATTATTGAAGAGATCATGCCAGAAAATAGCACGATTAGACCCATTATAAAAATGGAAAAGTTTCCCTTTTTTTCTGATGAAGAAAATACACCCGAAAAGGCTATGAATTTAATCATAACTGCCGTGATCAAACCTTCAGTCATTGCCATTATCGTTCCCACAAATAAGAAGAGAAGACCAAATAATGAATTTCTTTCAACGAATGCTGACATGAACATTATCTCGAGAAGCATCCAGGTTGCAACGCCTCCTATATTAGGAAGCAAACCTGAAAGTGACGATGCAAGAAGAAGCCTGCCCACATCAACCTGTCTAGAACTTATTCCGGTTGAACTTGACATATATTCGCTTTTTATAAGCCCACTTATCATAAATATTCCGCTTTTTGCAAAAGAATGGGCCAAGCTGAAAAGGGCAACACCTATAACAGAAAATAATGCAATAGTATTATTAGGGGCAAACAGCGAAACCCCCAGCAGAAGAAGAATTGACCCATAACTTTCGACTGAACTATATGCTGGAAGCATCTTATAATGATCTGAAGCGTGTGAATACAGTGCGCCAAAGAATGCAGTAAATGCGCCTACACTTATAAGCAGTAACCCCAGATCGGGGTCAATTGGGCTAAGCATTGACATTTTAATTATTCCATAAACACCCATGAGTGGCATTGTTGCACTTAATGCTGCAGAAACGTTTGCCGGTGCACTGCTATGGGCTATTGGCAGCCATTCTACAAGTAAAAATGGAAATGCCCCCATTTTTAATAGAAAGCCTATTACTGTTAAATCCAATGGAAGCGTCGACGTAAGACGAGTAAAGGCAATTGAGCCTGTCTGCGAATATGCTAGCGCAAACCCCAGCAGTATAAATATAGTGCTAAGTTCGCTAAACGCCATAAAAATAAATGATGGAAAGCTCTTTTCCCTATGTATGCCCAAAATAAAATATGCAGATATACTCATTATTTCCCAGCCGCTCAAAAATATCAGATAGTTCCCTGAAGTCAGCACCAACGACATGCCAGCTAACATAATTGCAAACAGAGGAGAAAGCCACCTGCCATATCTGTCATAGGAAATCGAATAGATTGATATCATTGCCCAAGATACGCTGGTTATAAGCCAAAACAGGTGCAATATGTTAAAGCTAAAAACTGCTACTGCAGCCATAAAAATCGAAGTAATGACTAACGCAAAATATCCAGTTTTTCTATTTGCTATAGCCAATATGGCTGAAAAGAAAAATAATGTAGGTATGATAATATTCATTGCATTTCACCGTATTTTATTTTAACCAAGGTGTAAAGATATGTGTATGGATTTGGGGGGCATCCAGGCACCACGGCATCAAACTTTATGGGCATTTTGCTCATAATGGCACCACTGCAACCAGCTATCGCAATTTTTGGTTCAGGCATTGAATCATATGCTCTTACTAATGGTTCTATCATTTTTTCTGATAACTTCCCAAGGACTATAAGGGCATCAGCGTGTTTTGGAGTGTTAACAAAAAAAATCCCAAATCTACTAATATCATAATGTGGACTTGTCAAAGCATTTAATTCTAAATTGCATCCGCCGCATGATCCAACATCTATTGGATAAATAAACAAAGATTTCTTAAACGCTTTATTATAATTGTTAACAATTCCTATTCTGGAATCACCTGTTGGATGGTAATTAGGAAAACACATTCTGCAAAAAATGCATTTTTCAGGATCCCATTTACCTTCGTTTATGGCACCAGTTGGACAGTAGCTATTGCCCTTTCCCGTGATTCTGGTTGACCAACCGGGCAAGTATTCTTGATTCCCCACTGGAAATCTTTCAGTCTTTATTCCATTTTTTAATCCCTTTAAAAACCAGTTCATACAAATTTCACCCCCAATTCAGACGACCAAATCCCAAAACTTTCCCAGTTAAATGGAAAATCAGTAAATATATTACCCACCATTGACTTTACAAAAAAATCTAAATTGATTTCTGATGGCGAAAGCAAATAAACTTCTTTTATTTTTTCATCAATTATTTTTACAAAATACGCCAGGTCCCCTGATGGCGATTCCACCCTTCCAATCCCATCGCCGTTAATCACTGGCGGCGTAATCGCATACTTGGTTTTGATTATGTCAAGTGCGTTGTAAATTATTTCTGCAGATTTTTCTATTTCTGAAGCTCTGACCATGAACCTTCCAAGTGCATCACCGCTTTCTTGTAATATACCGCCTTTAAAATCAAGGTCGCTATAAGGTAAGTAGTCAGCGTCAATTCTCGCATCATAGTTAAAGCCTGCTGCACGAGCTGCAGGTCCAATTAAGCTATCATCCTTTATGATACCATTTTTGTCCAATCTATCAAGAAATATTCTAGTATCAAGCAGGTCATTAAATATTTCATTAAACTGTTTAACAATAATTGAAAGCTGACCCCTAAGTTCTTGAAATTTACCAACTTCGCTGTTAAAGAAAAATCTATGACCATAAGCTACATCTATGGCTCTATTTATAAGTTCACGAAGATAAAAAAGCATGTTTGATGCAACTCCCTGGGAAGATGCTTCAACCATTCGGCCTATCACATGTAAATTATTTCTTATCCTTTCTAGTTCAATTCTAACTATCATATCAAGCTTCATATTATAATCTATATCCTTGCTACATGCAATAAGAAACGCAGCGCGATGAGCCGCTGAAAAGTTGGCATTTATGCGCTCCACTACTGCAAGAGCGTCTTTGACCTTCATGCCAGATATCGTAAAAATTCTATCCTTATATAGCATTGGCCTTATCTTCAATATTTTTTCTCCAGAAGTATGTATGTTAAATCCAATCGATTCTATTAAACCCCCAGCAGAAGGGCCATACATAAAATTAAACGTCCCATATTCCTGTTCTATAGTGGGCTCAGGGCTTATTACTTCAGCTTTTTCTAGTCCATTTGAAAAAAGCACATAATCACCCAGTCTTCCAATTTTTCTACCTCTGTTCATATATAAATCACCAAAAATAATCCTAATAATAGAGGCACTAAAGATGCTATAACTGCTACTGCCGCCATAATTTTTGGATCAGACTGCCTTTTGTTTCCGCTAAATACCATCTTTGTTACATTGTAGTTTACTGATATAAATGCCAGAGCTATGATTAAGGCAAGAAATATTGCCTCATACGTTAGTCCAATTTTAAAAAGCTGTATCAATATAAGGAATTCTCCTACAAAGTTTGCAAATGGGGGTGCTCCTGTAACTGCAAGTGAAGAAAGTATCAATGATGATGATGTAAATCTTAATCCTTGGGCACCGTTTACATCATCAATATTTTTTGTGCCATACTTGCGGTTTATTATGCCAGAAGAATAAAACGCACCTGCTTTCGCAAACGCATGGGCTATGAGCAAAATCTCGGCACCAATTATACCAAGCCCGCCTATAACAAATCCTATCAATGCTATATTCATGTTTTCCATTGAGGAATAAGCAAACATCCTCTTGAAATTCTTTTGATTGAGCAATGCTATTGAAGCAAAGGTAACTGACATCATTCCGAATGCAATAAAAAGTACCATTTCGGGATCAAGCTGGTAAACCATATAAAGCACGTAAAGCGCAGTGGGGAGCAGTATTCCAGAAAACATGGCACTTACTGGGGCTGGAGCCTCGCTATGAGCATCAGGAAGCCATGTGTGTACAGGGAAAACCCCTATCTTAGTACCAAACCCGACAAGAGCTATTCCTACGGCAAGTGCGAGAACCTTGGAATTTTTAGTGATCGCTAGGGCCGTAGATACTGTCAGCGTGCCCAACGAATAATAAATAAGTATAATTGAAATAAAAGCCACAGCGACACCGGCAGAAACTAGCACAATGTATCTCCATGCAGCTTCTATGGAGGTTTCAGACTTCTCCATAAATAGCAATAGAGCGGAAGTGATAGTTGTTGCCTCTATACCTACCCACATAAGCCCATAGTTATTGACCATAACGGTAAAAATCATAGATGCTGCAAATAGGTCAATTAAAGCATAGTATAAATTTTCAGAAAGTGAAGGATTAGCAATGTAATTCAAGGAATAGATCGTAGATAACAGATAAATTGAAACGATCATAATAACAAACAACCATGAAATTTTATTAATTAGATAAAAATTTACCTGCAAGTGCTTATAAAGTAGCAGTGAAAGCAGAAGGTCGACAGAAGATGTAGCAATAGATGTTTGCTTGTACCACCGCGTAAATCCTGAAAGTGAAGCCAAAGCCGGCATCATAATTATCAGAGTAGGCAATAACATGGTTATCAACCTCTTAATTCTTCCATGGGGAAGTGCTCTTCCTTTTCAATTATAACTACGGTAGAAATTATGACGAGGCCTATAACATCGAGAAGCACACTAGCTTCAATAAGAAGCGGTAGGCTTATTATAAAAAGGCCAAACAGCACAAGTGCATTTTCCTCTTCCACATAACCTATTATCTGAATATGCGTATTCCTCCTTGATGCTATAAGAAACAGGCCTTGGAAAAACAGTGCAGTTGCAAAAAGCAGCAGTGCATTGTTTAATTCTAAATACGATATAAAGAAGAATTGAAATATTATAAGTACAAACATTGTCATGAAAAGATCTATTATAAGAGATGATGCTACACCTTTCAGGGATTCCCTTTTTAGCTCTGGAATAAATTTAAGAGATTTATTTAGCATATGTGTAATAGCAATAGCCCTTAATACTATTACCAGAAATCCAAATTCGATCAGATACAAATTGGGTTCTAAGAAACCTATTGCAAGTATCATAACCCCAATGATTAACGATTCAATTTCCAACCCAGTAATTGCCGGCTTTATATAGGCCTGTCCCTGAATGTAAAATGCATTTAAAAGTACCAGCATTAAAATTATTTCATAAAAAGAGTATTGAATCATATTCCTCCACCAATTATTGTAAATATTAATGAAAGTACAGACACTGTAAAAGCTATTGAAAGATAATCCTGAATTTTAAATAGCCTTAATTTTGCCAATGATGTTTCAATTATAAGCGATATCCCTATCAGAATTAACCATTTTAAAAACATAACAGCTGGGTCTAAAAGGTAGCCAAATTGCCCATTAAACAACCAAAAAGGCATCAAAAATACATTTAGTAGGACGGAACCAAGTAGATATTGTTTCATATAAGACCCCCACTTTAAAATCCCAAGGAGCTTCCCGCTGTATTCATAGTTAAGCCCCTCATCAATCATTCCCATTTCAGATAAACCAGAGCTTTCTACTGGGAGTCTGCCACTTTCAAACAGCCATAACATAAAAAATGCTATCGTGCCAAATAAATGATCTAGCAAAAGGTAATTTTCAGGATTACTAACTGTATTTAAAGTTATATAAGGATTGTTTGTTCCTGTAATTAATGCAACCGCAAAGAAAACCGAAATCAAGGTACCTTCGCTTAAAAACATAAAGGATGTAACTCTGGCAGCAGATAAAGCCACAAAATTGCTCCTGCTGCTCAATGCACCATTGATTTTTATAAATGATGCAAGAGTAAAAAGTATAGCACCCCCAAGAAAATCTACCGTTGCTGTAAAGGCTATGGGCGATGGAATAACAACAGGAATAACAAACGAAATAAGTATGTAAATTGCAAATATAATATAGGGAGCAGCTATAAATATCTGGCTGGCTTCAACTGGTATTAAGGTTTCTTTTTTTAATAATTTGAATATATCATAATATGGTTGCAGAATACTTGGACCTTGCTTGCCTTCTATCATCGCCTTAGCTTTACCAAAAATACCTACATACAATGGCGCAGAAAATACAGTAAATAAAACCTGTATGACGGCGCCTTCTATGATTTGTAATGACATTTTTTAACACCTTTTGATTTTTTGATTGGCAGGCGTCATTAGCATACGCGGTTCAGGATTTTATCCTAGGAGGACGCCATCTCCTGATTTAGGAGAAAATATGGATATTTATAAATTTGTCCGTGTTTTTCGGTGCCGTTAACTTAAGGCTTAAAATTTATTTTTCAGCGGGGCCCTATTTATAGCAAATGATCTTACAAACCAGAAAAAGGACCCCAATAGCACTTATACTCTATGCCTTATATCTTTATTTCTCCAGTTTGAGCTTGAGGAGGGCTTCCCATGTACTCGAGCCAATAATTAAGAGAAGCCACGTTGCAATATGGAAATGGATTCAGAAGTATTCTTTCGTATTCGACTCTGACGTTGACAAACACGATGTCAATTTCATATTTATTAATGAAACTAAAATAAACATTGGTGGAAAGAAAGCTTGGCTATGGGTAGCGTATGAACCTCAACTCAAAGCGTTCCTATCGTTTTACATAAGCTGGCACCAGAACTCTCTTATGCTTTTTCATAAGGAAGCTTGTAAAGAAGTATGGTAAGAAGACTATCTACACAGAGCTCTTAGGTACGTTGATGCTCGCAGGTGGGCAAGGGTAGATCATGTTGTATATGAACATAGCCTGAAGAACCTCATGTAAAGGATGAATGAATATATAAAGGACAGGACAGAAGCTTTTGACGACCTTTTCCCGTGCAAAAAGCCAAAATTTGAGCACGTAAAGAACTGGTTCAAAGCATTCATTCAGGTTCTTCTATAACTATGTATTCACGAACGAAGAAATTGGTGCAGCGCCATTATCAAATGATCAGCTGTCTGAATGGATTAAGCCAATTTTGTTAATTGCAAGCATGAGGTGATCAGAATGAGCTTAAGTTAACGGCACCTGTTTTTCCGTCTCTTTTCTGTTATCTGGAAATTATTTCATGCTATCTTATCCCGAAATTATTACATACCCTTAGATATTTAAAAAATAAAAGTTATTTAAGCAGTTTTTGGATAAGCATTGTTAAGAAACACAGGATGAGAAGACTTAGTACAGGGGTTATACATGTTCAGAAAAAAGCTGTAAGACATAAAAGGCCTGTTCCTGAGAGCGTTAGGAATGAAATCGTTGAGCTGTACAGAAAATACAGAATTAGCGCAAGCTATAACGGCAAAATTCTCAAAGCGAAAGGATTACACATCAGAAATGAAAAGATGAACCAAGTCCTCAAGGAGGTTGGTTTTGCAATGAGCGAGCCTAAAAAGTAGCACAGAAAGAAGTGGATAAGGTATGAGAGAGAAAATTCTAATTCATTATGGCAAGTTGATTGGCACGAAATGAAGGATCCAAGGTGGAAGGGTTTATGGCTGATCGTGTATGAAGATGATTCATCAAGATTTATAGTGGGTTATGGCGTTTATCCAACTCCGGCATCAAAGTTCTTCGATTTTTGTTGATAAATTTATGCACTTGTACAACTTCATAAGGCCACATGGAGCATTTGACTTTGAAAGGCTTGAAACTCCAGCAGTTATATTTTATCAAAAGCTATCTAAGAGGAGAGTTATAATGGACACAACATTGCTGGAGAATATTCAAGGGATCAAATGATTTGCAGATAAAACGGCTTAGACCAACCAAAAAACTCTTATAAATAAATGACTACAGGTTAGGTGATATGCCAGTCAGATGGTTAAACAAAAATATACTGTTGATTTCCTTCTCAGCATTCTTCTCAGATCTGGGTTATCAGGCCGTACTTGCTGTGTTGCCAGTACTTTTGGTTATCATTTATCATGCTCCAGTATACATTTATGGAATAACTGTGGCAGTATCATATGGGTTTGGAGCTATACTTGGATATCTGGGAGGCAGGCTTGCCGATAAATTTGGAAGAAAGAAGGTTGCTGTAGTAGGAAATGCTTTAATTACCTTGCTTTCATTTAGCGGACTGACGAACAACGCATATGAAGCATCAGCACTATTCAGCGCTGGATGGTTATCCAGAAACTTTAGGTCCCCAGCAAGGAAGGCATTGATAAGCGAAGAAATAAATGAAGATAACAGGGGTAGGGTGTTCGCGTTGTTAAATGCGCTTGACGTTGGTGGAGGAGTGTGTTCGATATTAATACTGTTAGCGCTTATCTACCTAGGCATACCTCTCAGATACATAATACTGCTTACAGCCATACCCATAGTCATGGCTACAGCACTTTTGGTAATGGTCAAGGAAAAACACAACGAGACTAGGAAAGTTAACGAGGAAGCTTCAGGCCACGGAGCATATAGGGGCGTGCTACTTGCAACGGCCCTGTACGGGTTTAGCATTTACAGTCTCGGGTTCCCCGTTTTGACCATAGCACAGGCAACACATATGAACGTGCCTGCCTTTGCATCATACGGCCTTTTCCTGCTTGCTTCTGCTGTGTTTGGATACTTTATCGGTACAAGAAAGTTAAAGTTGGTTCCGGCACTTGGATTTTTAGGCTACCTGCTATCAGCGATTGGGACATTTATGCTTGGACTTTCATATTTTTTTAGATGGGGACTTCCAGCTCTAATGTTTTCTGTATTGATAATAGGAATGGCCATTGGTACAATAGACACATTGGAACCAAACCTCATAACCCAAGTAAAGAAACAGCTTGGTGAAGGTATGGGTTCTTTAACAGCTTCAAGAAGCGCTGGATTATTTATAGGCAATCTCACAATGGGGTTCCTTTATTATTTTAATCCGTTGTATTCATATTCATATGCTGCAGCCGCCTCAGCCATAGCAGCCGCAATGCTGTTTATCCTTGGAGGAAAGTTCAGCGGCCTTATTTGACTTCACTCTGACATCCTCACAGCCCCTAGAAGAGGCGAGGCTTTCGTTCATTTTGTAATAGTAGATCTACTTTTATACGAGGATCTTGCGGTGAGGAACCCAGCAATTTATGAACAGTTTTTGAAGGAAGTAACAGAAATGGATTCAAAAATGGCATATCGGCGCTTCTCTTCGGTTATGAAGGGTTTGAAACCATTAGAATGGAAAAAAGTACGCGGCTTCTATAAGGGAAATTGACTTTCGAAACGGAACGCTGTTCTGGAGAAGCATAACACCTCAGGGATCTATATTTGCTCTCGAGTTCGCATTCCATGAAGGTAAAGTAAATCAATGGGAGATGGTCTAGGCTTTAGTATAAAGTAGGTCGCCTCAGGGAATTCCAGCACTTTATGCTATCAAACGCGGGTCTGGAGCTTTACAGGCTCTCGTGCTGACCATTAAACCATGGCTGCCACATCATCGCATCTAGAATCTTGATTTATTCCTTGTGCTTTATCATTCATAAAGCTAGTTATTTTAAGGATCTGTTTGCTTATGAGCATAATATATTTCAGCGAGCAGGCTCATTGCTATGCTACATTGATTTATAATTTTTTCTTCAGTACTTCCCAAGTAAAGCATTTCAATTACACTTAACAATGTAATCGATGATTTTTTAATTAATTTTTGGTTTAATGCAGTATAGCTTTTTAGACTAGATTTTAGCCCCCAGCTTATAGTTTTAGGATATCCATATCAACCTGTTCAAATAATCAATTAAGATGCCAAGTCCGCTTAAAGTTATTTCCATTTTAACAATATGCTTGAAAAAGTATGCTGCCGTGCTTTGAATTTCAACTCGCTTCATTTCCACACTATATAGTTCTTCTCAAACCCTAGGCAGTTAAAACCGGAACCTCTAATAAATTTCCTTAATGAGTTAAGCGTTATGCTTGTGGGAGTACTGACGTATAAAAATTCAGAGATTTATACAAATCGTTTAAATTCCTTGGTAAACACCTATTTTATAAGTGGTGAGAGGATGCCATCTATAGGGATAGCAGGGCTAGGTCCTGCAGGCGCTTACCTCGGAGCGCTGTTGCAGGATAAAGCTGAAATCTTCGAAGCACAAAAAGAGGAAAGGTTTACTTCGGTATGTGCGTGGGGTACAGGTTATTATCGCATGAAGGACCTTATAAAACAAACCGGTTTAAACTTCGATGAATATATTTTGCATAAAGGTAAAAAAATCTTCGTCGGTTGGAAGGGGAAACTTATAGAATTTGACGCATACGGTCTGAGCACGTTCGACAAACCAAGGCTATTGAAAGATCTATCAAAAAACTCAAGGGTGCATTTTGGTTCGAGAGTCGATAGGGGTTACCTTGAGTCACGTTACATATTAGCTGTAGATGCCACAGGGGTCAACAGGACGCTTTTAGGCAGGCTCAGCAAAGATTTTTTGGTACCAACAATCGAGTATAAAGTTAAATTTGAAAACCCTCCGTTTGACGATTTTTATATAGAACCGTTTAGCGGCTACTCTGGTTATCTTTGGTATTTTCCGCTGTCCGAAAAAGAGTACTTCGTTGGCGCAGGAGATGTAAATATGAATCATGAAGATAAAGTGTTAGAATTCATAAAAAAACACCGTGGAGAAATTGTGGAAGGTTCAAGGATGGGCAAAGCCATCAGGCTTCTTCCAACTGAATACGTAGAGCCGCTTTACTTTATGAACGCTGTAGCAGTGGGCGAGGCTGCAGGCGCAGTATACCCGTTGCTGGGCGAAGGGATACTACCTAGCATGATCTCGGCTAAAATACTTTACGATAACGATCTTAACGTTAGAAAGTACATAGCTGAGCTCAAGAACTACTTTTTGCCATATAAAAAGGCGTATGACTACCTTACCAGAAAAATGAAAGGACAGGGGAACGCGTTAAGCGATGCTATAAGCGTCTTCAACATAATAAGGGATGCGATAAAGTTTAAGGACGTCCTTGGGGTAGATTTAAAGATCTCTTACGTTTTTAAGATACTCTCGATACTATAATTGATACATAATAAGGTTGCTTTCAGCAGATCCGGGATTCTTATAAAACACAATGATAAAGTCATAGCTTTGGACCCAGAAGAAAGAGTAAAAGCTGACCTTACTTTTGTCTCGCACGCTCATATGGATCATCTGTTAAAGAATGAGAAAAATACTGTGCTAGCTTCAAAGGAGACGATCGAGCTTGCGCGGGAAAGAGGAATTAAAATAAACGATTACGTTGAAGCGTTTGATGATGTACAGCTGATAGACTCAGGGCACATACTTGGTTCAAGAGCAATAATCATCGGAAAAAATGTAATAATGTATACAGGAGATTTCTCTCAAAGGGATAGAGGCTTCTTAAAGAAGCTTGAACCTGTAAACGTAAGGTTACTCATTATGGAAAGCACATACGGGAAAAAAGGTTACAGGTTTCCGCCAACTGCGTCTATAATAGAAAGCGTAATGAAGATTATATCAGAAGCTTATGATGCGGGTATGGGAGTTTCCCTTCATGGCTACACGCTGGGCAAAGCGCAGCTTATTGAATATCTTTTTCAGAGCTGGAGGCCGCTTATAGTGCACAGAAATATAGAGAAAATGAACGTCGTTTACAGAAAGTTCGGGATAAACATACCAAAGCCCGATGTCGTAGTACAAAACCTTTCACATGTTCCTGATACACCCTTTGTCTACGTAGCCCCCACTTATGAATATGTAAGTAATGTATACTGTAGCATAAAGTTCACAGGATGGGCTAAGTACATTAGCAATTATGCTGTACCTCTTAGCGACCACGCAGATCACGATGAACTCATTAGTTTTGTTAAAAAGGTTAACCCCGAAATTATAATAACAGTTCACGGTTTTGATAAAGAATTTGCAAAAGAACTCAGAAGCTTAGGGTTCAGAGCATTTGCCTTTACAGATCAGCAGCTTGACCTTGATTCTTTTATTTACGTTTAAGCCGTTATTGTAAGAGCTTTTTCCGGATCGTAACCCCGTGCTTTACCCCAAGCTCCAAGCGCGTCCAGAACTTTTTTTGATCCATACCTGAAGAACCTGGTCAAGATTCCCTTTGCAAGCGAATTCTTAACTACGTGCGGTAAAAACCTTTCAACTTCAAGAACTGTATGCCTCCAGGTCCTGTATATAAGGTAAAACCTCATTTCTGTAAGCTGTGATTCAACGTCAAAGAATTCGCTGTCAGCTAAAGCTGCCAGAGGATCAAAGCTAAGGACTGTTACTGTCCAGTGTGCCTTTTCCCCTATTTTTTCAGGAAGCTCTTTTTCCAACCTGTCGATAAGCCTTATCGTATCTATGACGTCATCGTCAGTTTCTCCTGGAAATCCTACTATTGCTGTAAATGCTGGAACCCAGTAGTTTTCGTTTAACACCTTAGTTCCTTCAAAAACCACTTCGGGCCACTCATCAGCTGAAAAAGGAAGCGCTTTTCTCGGCATGTACTTTTTAACGAGTTTTACAGAACCGGTTTCAAGCCCAGGCTGGAGCCCGATTATGTTGTCAGAAGAAGCTTTCATGACTTCAGAAAGTTTTTTAAACTTTTCCGGGTTTGAAGCTGGCGCTGAAATCGTTCCGTGAGTGGGGTTTGTATGTTTTACGCCTTCCGCACCTGTTATTGCGCTGAAAAGTTCTACAAGCGCATCCCAGTTAGGGTTCATGTACCTGTGATCTTCGAGATTATAAAGAAATATATCTTCGCTCTGAGCCCAGACGCTGTGTTCTCCATACTTAACGTTAATGCTTATGTTTTTAAGTATATGCTCAATAGGTAAGTTCCTTGCGCTCCTTAAGTTAGGCAAACAGAATTCGCAGTTTCTTCCACAACCCCTGTTAACCTCGAGCAGCCCATGCAGGGTAGCTCCTTTGATCAGAGGTATTTGCTCTACTTTTGGATAGTCTTTTACCTTTATTATCCTGTCAACTCTACCTTCAACGATATCATCCATTATCTGGGGCAGAACATGTTCTGTTTCTCCTACAACAAGATGGTCGATTCCTAGTTCATCCATTACTTTACTTCTTATCTCTATCTGCCATGTTCCAGGACCCCCAACTACTATCTTGAACCTTTTGCCATCTGCATTTCTTAAAAAGTTGAGCTTTCTTATAAGCTGATAAAAGTAGTACTTTGTATACCCTGTGTCACGACCGCCGTTAGTAAACATCATCGTTACAGGTCCAAGCCCCAGCGGGTCCATTGTTGATACGCCAACTACTTTTGTATCATTATCTATGTACCTCTCTATGTTCTTTGGCGTGACAACCTTGACTTTTTCTCTCCCAAGGTGATCTACAAGGACGCTTTCAACAAGCCTTACATCATACGGAGCTCTAACTGGCAAACCTTCTTGTAGCTCTGTATAAGGCGAAAGGGCGTCGAAGATCACCTTTGGTACTTTTTCAGCAGGCGCACACCCTAGAAACTGTAGGAGCGGTACATTTCTGTATTCGCTGAAGAGGGTTTTATCTGCGGTAAGTAAGATGCTATAATCCATAAAATATTTTTTATGAAGATCTTAAAAAACGCTTCGCTCAAAATTTGTGCTGTATAGATAAAATCAATCCTTTTTGGGCTTGATTATAACCCTTTTACCAACTTCTTTTTCTATTTTTTCTATGTTCTCCCCGCCTTTGCCTATAATCTTCCCTATAACGTCACGGTTAACCCTTATTATAACGTTCTTTTTTCCTATTTCTATTACAGCTGTTTTGTCGTACTGCGATACCATTTCTTGTATCTTGTTTTTTATAACCCCGACAGGGACAACGACCTTTTCATCACCATACGTGTATATTTCATATTCGAGCTGTTTGGTTTCAAAGTTTCTCACTTCGACTACAGGCCTGGCCAAGTCTTCTGAAGTCATTCCTGTAGGAACTTTAACAACTAGGTTTAGCTCGTAAACTGTCTTGATCTGCCCGCTCTGAAGGAATATTACAGTATCAACAATTCTCGGCACCATCCCTATATCTATTCTTTCAACAAGCCTCTGCACTGCATCTATGGGGCTGCTCGAATGAACAACTCCAACCATACCAACGCCGGCCAGCCTCATGTCTGCATAAACTGTAAAGTCCTGAGTTTTTCTAACCTCGTCAAAAATAGTATAATCTGGCCTTACAAGCAAAAGTATTTCAGCAGTCTTTTCAAAGTCGCCTTCAAGTGGAGCATACTGCGTTATCTCTGGACCAACCTGAAGATCTCTGGGAGATTCTAAAGTTTTAACAACTTTTCCTTTTTTGATGTAAAATTCAGCGAGAGATGCAGCGAGCGTGGACTTACCTGAGCCCGGAGGACCTGCTATTATTATTCCTTCTGCCTTTTCTAACCTCTGTTTTAAAGCTGCTGAAACGTTATAATCTTCTAAAGTGAGCTTTATTATTGGTCTAACCAAAGTAACTTCAAGACCATCAGAAAAAGGAGGCCTTGCTATGGTTATCCTGTAGTTTCCTAGCTGTATAACTGTTGCACCCCCTGTTTTCATTTCTATGAATGAATTGGGTTCAATTCTTGCCCTTTGATCTATTTCAGAAATGATTTCCTCAAGCTCATCAGCAGTTATGGGCGCGTCTGAAACTTTTTCAAGCCTAAAGTCTCCAGGTTTTCCCCTCTTAACATATGGAGGAACGTTCTCTTTTAGATGCACGCTCATCACATCATCTTTAAGATAGTTTTCTATTTTCATCGGTCTTTTCTCTTCTTCTGGAACCATATGCTTTGAGTTTACACCTTCAGCTTCTGCAACCAGATGCAGAACATAATCTGAAGTGTAAAGGATCGCTCCGTTCTTTTTTGCTACTTCCAGGATCATGTAATCTATCCTCCCTGAATGGGCAAGCCTTATGTCGTCGATCGAAGGCAGAGAACCCTTTACTACATACTTGATGCTTTTTTCAGTGCTAAGCTGCCTTATCTTTTTTAGCTCTTCAAGACCTTTAAATCCTATTTCAAGACCTTTTGTAGCCTGATTTTGCAGTTCTCCAATGACCGCACGGGGGATTATAATAGTCGCTTCTTTAATTTCTCCTTTTTCAATAAGTTTTGAAACAAAACCGTTTATAATAACGCTAGTGTCAAGGACTATTTTTTCCAATTTGCTTACCTAGAAGCGGCTGCCATTTTTTCCTGTTCCTGCTTCTTTCTTATTGCGTACGAACTCGGGTCATTGTTTGCAGCGAGGATAAGCTCTTCAGCTAAAGCTTCTTCAATAGGTTTACCCGTCTTCCACGATGCCATTCTGACTCCCTGCGAGATGAACCTAAGCGCAAGATCAAACCTTCTGTTCGGAGATACGTCTACTGAAACGTGATAGACCACACCACCATAGCTTATTCTTGTAGTATCTTCGTTTGGCCCTGCATTTGTAACTGCGTCAACAAGTACTTGAATGGGGTTCTTTTTTGTTTTAAGGTAAATCATTTCAAACGCTGACTTTACTATGTTTATGGCCTTCTGTTTCTTCCCAGCCATTCTTCCTGTGTTTTTTGCCCATATTTTTCCATAGTGCATCAAGTTGTTGACCAGTCTTTCAACTATGTTTACTTTTTCCTTTGCAAACCTATTTTCTGCGTGCCTTCCAAAAGAGTGCGGATAATAAACAGGGTTTATGTTTATTACCTGCTTAAGGCTTATGTCTTTTACTTGTACTTCAGAAAAGTCCCATTTATCAAACAGAAGTATTTTTTCGCTCATCTTTTAGGCTTCTCCTTTTTACCCAAAACTAAAAGGTTTAACGGTACCCCGTTAACTTTTACAACTTTCCACCTTACTCCAGGAATGTCACCCATTGATCTGCCCTGTGATCCACCAATACCTTCCACAAGTACTTCATCGTGTTCATCTACATAGTTCAAAGCACCGTCCCCAGGAAGGAATGCAGTGATCTGTTTACCGTTCTTTATTAGCTGTACCCTAACACATTTTCTCACAGCTGAGTTTGGTTGTTTTGATTCTATTCCAACTTTCTCTATGACTATCCCCTTTGCCATTGGTGCGCCTTCAAGAGGATCAGCTTTGATGTCAAGCTTTAACATTCTCCTTTTGTAGTATTTATCAGACCACCTGAACTTCTGCCTTTTCTTTCCAAGCCCTCTTGCTCCAAATTCACCTAACGGAGATTTACCTTTTCCCATTTTCAAACCACCTTAACATAAGACACATCAAAGTAACGTTTTAACAACAACTTAATCTTTTCTATGTTTTGCCCCTTGGTTCCAAACACCAAACCTTTTTGTTCCTGTGGAACCTGGATTATTACCGTTTTTCCGCCATTTGGCGAAGTAGATTCTTTAACGCTCAGGTTCACGTTTTCCCCCACCATACCCTTTACAAACTCTGCTAAATCATCAGAATAACCCACAATCACTATATCTTTCCTGATTGTTTTCTTAATATAACTTACGTTGCTCCCTTCTTTTCCTATAGCTTTTGCTATGTCGTCCTTCTTTACTACGACTATTATCCTGTTAAACTTGTCATCCCTTATTACGTCCATAGGAAATATTCCTGATACTGAAGAAAACAGCTTCATAAAATTAATGTCGTCGTTTGTATACTTGATTTCTGACAGTTCAGCTCACCTTTTTCAGTTCTAGCTCTACCCTTTCGCTCAAGCTTTTCAGTCCAACGACTTTTACAGGATGGTTTCTTCCTAAAGCTCTTCCTAATTGATATGGGGATCCATTGTACACTAACACTTTGGCATCCTTTGACGTTATAGAATCAACTTCATCTTTTTTCAAGTCTTTGGAATGAATGATTAATTTCATCATTTTTAAATCTTTCTTTACTTCTTTCAAACCCATAGCTATCTTTTTTTCCTGCGCGATTACCTTTAAAAGTTCTTCAATTCCCATCTTTTTTCACCTACATGTATATTTGAACCATACCAGTGCCTACAGGTATGGTGGAGCCAACTATAACGTTTTCTGTTACTCCAAGAAGTTCATCTGAAAGGCCTCTGGCTGCAGCTTCAGCAATGGTCGGGACTGTTATTTCGAACGCTGCCTTTGCAAGCACGCTAGTTTTGAATCCAACTATTCCGTGCCTTCCAACAGGCAGCACGACGCCCCTGCTTGTCATGATGTCAGCTATCAGCGAAACATGTCTGTAATCGACTTCAAGGCCCTGTTCGTTCAACACCTCAAGTATTTCCTTAATAAGCACGTTTCTTGCGGCCTCTATGCCAAGTACGTTTGCCACTTCATGGATGTTGTTGGTTATAGTCCTTGTAGGATCTACGTGAGGGATTGCTAGTACTTTTGAAAGGTTAGATCCGCTGGTCTCTATCATCCATTCCCCTTCTTTGTTAACAACTGAAGCGTTTATAATTCCTGGAACACCGCTTATTCTCGAATTAAGCATCTTTTTCTGTATGGCTTGAAGTCCTGTCAGTTCATAGGTGTTAGCGTATACTGTTATCTGATTACCGTTAACTTCAATCTTTCTTTTACCCCCTTCGATCGATCTGGCCACTTCCTCTGGAGTAAGACCTCTGTCTTTTAATTTTTGAGGTGAGAGAGTGAAGACTATTATTCCATCAGTAGGTTCCACTGCAGTATCAGAAACAACGCTTTCAAGCTTTGTAAATATTATCGACCTTGCAACCTCCTGAGCCTTATCTGCTGACGATCTGTACTCTTCATCAAGATATATCTCCATTAACGGCGTTGTAGGCTCCTTACGTGCATCAAGGAGTTCTATCAACCTTGGCAAACCAAGTGTTACATCTCTTTCTTTTACTCCTGCAAAGTGGAAGGTTCTGAGCGTCATCTGTGTACCGGGTTCTCCAACAGATTGAGCTGATACCACTCCTACCGCTTCTCCGGGTTCCACTAAGCTGTAAATGTATTTTTCAACTGTTTTGTTGCAGACTTCAGTCACTGCTTTTTCGCTTAATCCTGAACCCAGCAAGGCGTTTTCCAAATCTTTTACGAGCCTCGGATTTAATCTCTCCTTTACTTTTTCAACTTCTGACTTAATGTAACTTTGTGAAGCTGGCTTTCCAGAATCTGTTGTCTTGATTATTTCAACAAGCCTCTTTATGTTGACCGCAAGACCGTGATCGCTTTTTGATACGTCAACACCGTCTTCTCCGTACGTAAACTGTATGATCCCGCCTTCAGGATCCCTTACGGTAAGGTCGTACTCAACCCTCAGGTGTTCAAGAGCGTTTATAAGTCTTCTCTGTAGGTAACCGCTTTGCTGTGTCCTAACAGCTGTATCTACTAAGCCTTCTCTTCCTGCCATCGAATGGAACACAAACTCAAGTACGTTCAGGCCGTCCCTGAAACAGCTGCTCACGAAGCCTGTTGCTTCAGGGGTAATGTCTCCTTTCTTAAAGTGGCTCAAAGCCCTCTGTGTATAACCTCTAGTTATCCTCTTGCCCCTTATGCTTTGTTGTCCGAGCATTGCCATCATCTGCCCAAGGTTAAGGCTGCTTCCCCTTGCTCCTGTTCTGGCCATTATATAGCCGCTGTTTTCTTCGTTAATTACTCTTTCAACTACTTTAGCAGCTTTATCCCTGGCTTTACTCAGTTCGTTCATTATGTAGTTTTCCAGCATGTCTTCGGGCCTTACTCCTTTAAGTATGGGCAGCTTGTTTTCCCTGTACTGTGTTATATAGTTGAGAACGTTTTCGTATGCTTCTTTAACGACTTCCTTTAGCTGTCTTTTGACGTTTTCCGGTATTTCAAGCTCATCATATCCGTAAGAAAAGCCTCTACGGGTTAAGTGTTCAACGAACATCTTTAATAATGAGTTTAAAAGCTTTCTTGAAGTTTCAGGGCCGTAATCTTTAGTTATCCTGTGAAGCATACTATCGGGTTCTTCAGCCCCAAGAGAAGATTTATCGAGCACTCCGGAAATCAGTTGGCCGTTCTTAACAAGTATATCGTTTTTAGCGCCTCCAACCCATTTGGACGTTCCGACAAAATTAAAGTCCTTTGGCAGGAAAAGAGATACGAGCTCTTTCCCAGTATAATATTCCTTTTCTGGTATCTCCCCTTTATAACCTCCTACGTATGCAAGGTTCATCAGATCCTGTTTGCTCAGCTTTGTTTTATCTCTTGTAAGCATGTAAGCACCGGTTATATAATCCCTTATAGCGCCCATGATCGGCGCTCCATATCTGGGCGTTATTATCTGGTTCTGAACTGCCATCAGATGCTTTGCCTCTGCCTGAGCGTCCAGGCTCTGAGGTACATGAAGGTTCATTTCGTCACCGTCAAAGTCAGCGTTGTAAGGCGGACACACAGCAGGATGTAACCTGAAAGTTCTGCCCGGCAGAACTTTTACAAAGTGCGCCATTATTGACATCCTGTGCAAAGAAGGCTGTCTGTTAAATAAGACGACATCGCCGTTCATTAAGTGCCTTTCCACAACATAATCATACGTTAAAGTGTTTGCCAGAGATTCCCTATCCTGCACATAATCCAACCTTATCTTAATTCCATCAGGCCTTATGACGTAGTTAGCCCCTGGATAGTTATCCGGCCCGTTCTTTACCATTTCTTTAAGGAAATCGATGTTCCAGGGGGTTACTCTTTCCGGGACTGTTAATCTTTTTGCTATTTCAAAAGGTATTCCAACCTCAGCCATGTCTATGTTTGGATCCGGAGAAATAACAGTCCTGCTTGAGAAATCAACCCTTTTTCCTGAAAGGTTCCCTCTGAACCTACCTTCCTTACCCTTGAGCCTTTGTGCCAAAGTCCTTAGAGGCCTTCCTGACCTGTGATGAGCTTGAGGTATTCCAGAGACCTCATTGTCGAAATAAGTTGTTACGTGATACTGCAAAAGATCGGACAGATCCTGAATTATCAGCGGTGGAGTACCTGATTCTTTTGATTCAGCTACCCTCTGATTAACTCTCAGTATATCAACCAGCTTATGGGTTAGATCGTCTTCAGACCTTGTACCTGTTTCAAGTATTATGCTAGGTCTTACGGACACTGGCGGAACCGGCAGTACCTGAAGAACCATCCATTCTGGTCTTGCAGACTTTGGATCGTATCCAAGAACTTCAACATCAGAATCGGAAATTCTTTCTAGCCACTCCCTTATCTGGGATGGCATAAGCCTAACTGGAGCTCCATCCTCAGTTATTTCGTGAAATGTATGAGGTTTTGTAAATTCAATCTCAAGTTTCTTTGCTCCGCAGTGTGGGCATATTTTTGTTTTCTTAGCTTTCGCAACTATCTCTTTTGTTATTTTTTGAAGGACAACCGGGCTGTTGTGTGATTCTTCAATTTGCTTTCTGTAAGCCTCTAATTCATCATCAGGCAAAAGAATTCTGCCGCACTTTTTACATGTAGTTACAAGGAACTTGTTAACGTCATCTACAAAAGCTATGTGCAGCACTGGTTCAGCCAGCTCTATATACCCAAAGTGACCTGGGCAGTTGCTCGCTGTATTTCCGCATGTTCCGCATTTTTGTCCCGGTTCAAGAACACCAAGACGGTTATCCATAAGTCCACCCTGCACTGGCATTCCGTCTTCATCGTATGTCTCTGGCACTGTTATTTCTACTACTGCATACTTTCTTATCTCAGCAGGAGACATCAAGGCAAACTTGATGGCACCTATCTTGTTTAAAAAGACGTTTTCACTCATATCCTACACCTCCT
This sequence comes from Nitrososphaeria archaeon, assembly GCA_046536595.1. Classification (GTDB taxonomy): domain Archaea; phylum Thermoproteota; class Nitrososphaeria; order Conexivisphaerales; family UBA164; genus CAYFFZ01. The sequence goes on from JAWDMM010000002.1 coordinate 69,888, forward strand.
CCTTAACCTTAACTCTGGGCGCAATCCCAAGACTCATAATCTCTTGTAAAAGCAGCTTAAAAGCGTATGCCACGTTCAGCGGAACTATTTTAACATCTGAACCGTCCTGAGGGCATTCAAGCTTCTTGGTTTTTGCGTTGTAATGGGCTAAAAGTCCGCATCTTGTACAAACGTAAATGGTAGTTTTATCAGACTCTTCAAGCAACCTGTCCTTCAAAACCATAGCTGCACCGTACGCTACCAGACAATCCCTCTCCATTTCCCCAAACCTTAAACCTCCACCCCTCGACCTCCCTTCCGTAGGCTGTCTTGTAAGCATCTGTACCTGCCCTCTGGCCCTTGCATGTATTTTATCTGCAACCATGTGGTGCAGCTTTTGGTAATATACTACACCTATAAATATCTGTGCTTCAAGCTTTCTTCCTGTCACACCATCATACATAACTTCTTTTCCGGTTGGAGAAAATCCGTACTGTTTAAGAATCTCTCCAAGATCTTTAACGTCCTCTCCTTCAAAAGGAGTGCCATCAACTTCTTTACCCCTTAAAGCTGCCGCTTTACCAGCTATTGACTCAAGGAACTGACCAACAGTCATTCTTGATGGGAAAGCATGGGGGTTAATTATGATATCAGGAATAACGCCATCTTCTGTATATGGCATGTCCTCAGGATTTACTATCATGCCAACTACGCCTTTTTGGCCATGTCTTGATGCAAACTTATCTCCTAGCTCAGGAATTCTGTGATCTCTTACCCTCACTTTGTACATGCGGTTACCTTCAATGCTTTCTGACATTACAACGCTGTCTACAACCCCACTTTCGCTAGGACGCATTGAAACTGAAGTATCCCTCATATAAAGACCTTTTATTTCAATTCCCTTGTACTCCTCGCTGAACCTTGGTGGGCTTAGCCTTGACACAAGTATGTCTCCGCCTTTGACCTCTGCTCCAGGATATGTGACTCCATCTGACTGAAGGTTTCTGTAATACTTTTCTCCTTTATATCCTCTTACGTTGCTTTCTGGTTGTGGTATTTCAAATTTATCTTTCAGTCCTCCAAGATATTGCTGGGCTTCAGCTTCATAAAGTCTGTAGAAGAATGACCTTCCAAGGCCTCTTTCTATGCTTGCCCTGTTAATCACTATAGCGTCCTCTATATTATATCCTTCAAAGCTTATTATTGCTACAACTGCGTTAAAACCTAATGGCGATTCATTTAGGTTTAATAAGTTAAATGCTTTGGTAGAAACGAGCGGTTTTTGCGGGTATTCCAGCAGGTGACCCCTAACATAAAGTGCCTGGTTAAGATTAGCAACGCTAAACCCTAAAGCCTGTTTTGCCATGGCAGATTCGTAGGTGTTTCTGGGCGACTGGTTAAATTCAATATATGGGATTATTGAAGCTACTGCTCCAAGCATAGCCGGTGGATATATTTCCATGTGTGTTGTTTCTGGGGTAATATGGTATTCATCGACAGCCACGAGCATATTGTCTTCTTCATCTGCGTCTAAAAGCTCGATTATTCCCATGCGTATAAGGTCTTTCCAAGTTATATCTCCGTTTTCTACCTTTTCTATATGTTCATCTGTTAGCTTTGGTTTTCCTTTGTCGACTATGATGAGAGGCCTGAGAACCCTTCCAGCGGTTGCGTTAATGAAAAGCCTTTTTTCACCACGAGGATCAGCTGGATAATAAATAAAGACGCTTATATCGTAAGGTATCTCGCCGTTTCTTCTCATTTCTCTTAATTTTTTCGCAGTTTTTTCTGCATCAGTATACCCGATTAACCTTCCGTCAAGAAAAACCTTGTCTCCCTTTCCTGATAGAATTGTAACTAATTTTTCTTTAAGCGGATCAAAATCATGATTAACAGAAATTATTGCTGAAAGCGCAAGATTCTTAACCAAGCCACAGTTGCTACCTTCAGGAGTTTCAACGGGGCATATTCTGCCGAACTGTGTCCCGTGCAGTTCTCTGGCTTCAAAGTTAGGCTGCGTCCTGCTTAAGGGTGATTGGATCCTTCTGAGGTGGCTGATTGTAGAAAGTCTGTTGGTCCTGTCCAGAAGCTGTGTTATACCAACTCTTCCTCTTCCCCAGTTTCCAGTTGCTATAGCGTTGGTAATCTTGTCTGTTATTATTCCAGGCCTTATTACAGCAGTTACGATGTTGGGACCTTTCTTTGGACCTGCTCTGTCTAGCTGATATTTCATGTCTCTAATAAGATTCTTGAACGAAGTTCTGAAGATATCAGCAAGCTGTTCGCCCGAAAATTTGATTACTTTGTTTCCATAGTGGTCCCTATCATCTGGGACTATGTAACCAAGCTTTAACTGAACCAACTTGTTTGCCATTTCTGCTAAGAACATCGCTTTGTCGTATCTTGTATCCGGAGTCCTACCCAAATGGGGGAGAAGGTACATGTCTATGAGCTGTTCAGCCCTCTTGTATCTGATTTCGTCAGCCTGCCCATGGGCAAGCCTGTTCCCTATATACATTATAGCTTCATCCTGTGTTTTTACCTCAACTTTCTCAAGCGTTGGAACCAGCTCTTCCTGTATGTCTTCTCTTGTCGAAACAGCGTTTGCGATATCTACATCCTTTACCACACCAAGGGCTTTCATCAAAACTGAAAAAGAAACTTCTGTCGGAAGTATTGGAATCTTAACATAGATTACGTTGTCGTTTTTTATTACCATCTCTACCTTAGATCTGAATCCAACGATAGAAGAATGCACTATGGCTCTGTAAACTATAGAAGAACCGCTTTTCTCTTTTTCAACGAGAATTTTGTTTGGAGAAATATCCTCGAGACCTATTATCAGCCTTTCGCTACCATTTATTATAAAATACCCCCCAGGATCGTTTGGATCCTCACCGACGTCAATAAGCTCCCGTTCGTTTAAGCCATGCAAAACACAAACATCGGACTTAACCATAACGGGCAAGTTTCCAATGTGAACCTTAAAAGGTCTGTTTATAGAAGGGTCTGAGTCAACTATCTGCATCTCAAGATACAGTGGTGCTGCATACGTTAGGTTCCTTAACCTGGCTTCCATGGGTTTTATATAATTTTCAGAGCCGTCGTGTTCAACAACGCGAGGCTTTCCGATTTCAATTTTGCCAAGTTTTATCTTGTATTTTCCCGATATAGATTCTATTTCAACTTCTCCAACTTCGTTTACTATGCTCTGCATTCCCTTTTTTATAAATTGATTATAGGAATTGAGATGCTGCCTAGCTATGCCCTCAGTTGCAAGAATATTTTTAATTATAGGCCATCTTTTCTCAAATACAGACTTCATTCTTCAACCACCATTCTATAATATTCGGTTACTCCCGCAGTTTCGCTTTCCCTTATTATTTTTACAACGTCACCGGGTTTAGCCCCTATGGCCCTGATTACTGGGTCAGTAACTTTAATCTTAGGCAACTGCTCTAATTTAGCGTGATATTTCTTTAAAAGCTCATTTACTTCTTCTTTAGAAAGTATGATGTGTTTTGGAACATATTTATTTTTAAGTATATCAATCTTAGAAGACATTATCCTTAATCGCCAATAAAATAGTTGTATTTAAATATTATTTAAATTTTTATTCGGCTTAATTACGCCAGACTTGTGTTTTTGAATTATTAATGCGTGATAAATAAAGCTGTTCGTTTATATATAAGTCGAAACATAACATATTTAGTTAAGATCTTTTATGATAGGTTTGCAATCAAATTTTAAAAAAGTTTTTATTGGTAAAAGGATTTACTCTAAAACATGCCTCGGTAGCTCAGCAGGTAGAGCGTCCGCCTCGTAAGCGGAAGGTCGCGGGTTCAAAGCCCGCCCGAGGCTAATAAGCTTTTTGTCTATGTGCCTGGTGCCGTTAACTTAAGCTCATTCTGATCACCTCATGTTTGCAATCAACAAAATTGGCTTAATCCATTCAGGCAGCTGTTCATTTGAGAACTGTGCTGAACTAATCTCCTAATTTGTAAATCATAAATATTAAAGATAGAATGACCTGAACGCTTTGAACCAGTTACTTACACGGTCAAATTTTTGCTTTCTGCATGGGAAAAAGTTATAAGTTATCCTATTAACATAAATCACGGTAGTCTAATTGGTTAGTGGTCATAGCTCTGGTAAGCCCATAAAGGTTAAACCTACCTTTTTCTTTATATTTATGCCACAGGATTCATTTGAACTGAAGAACATTTATGTAGATAAAGACACGATATTTAACACGAAGAGATTGGACGAACTCCATGATGCGGAACCTCGCGTTCTTGGGAACGATTTTCTTGAGGCTGAAAGGATTAAAACGTCAACTAATCAGTAAAATAAGCATACCATTAATGATAAATGATGCTGCATTGCAAAACAGCACTGAAATCTATTTTGTAACGCACAGAGAAGGTGTACAAATAATCGAGGTGTGGATGGATCTTTCAGAACAGGAATTTGACTCTAGAAAGTGGATTGATTGGTTGAAAAAGGATTCAAAATATGGTATCATTAACAGCATTCAAAATGCAGTACCTTACCTAAAACATTCCACTTATTTATATACATTTATAGGGATTCTAGGTAAAGATGAAAAATTAGAGGATTTTATAAATAGGCATGGAAGAGAAATTATAAATCTAATTTATTTGGACTTCTCCGTCATCCCATTTAAGAGCAATTTTGTGGAAGATGAACTCAATAAAAATTTTTGTTTAAGGGAGGGAGGAGCATCATATATATCAAATTCATTGGCACTTAATGTACTGTTCATAAATTCCAGGGAATCTTCCGAACTGGATCATCTCAATTTACAAGGGAGATGTGCCTTACCGTTTATTATTTCCATTGAATTGCTTTTGCTTGAGAAACAGATTTTGGAAAAATATTACAGAAAGCTTACAAAAGGCTCGCTTTCAATAAACGGTCTGATTGGGCTAAAACAGGAAATACTTGATGGCCGTCACAAACAGTTTCAAAATAAATAGCTTTATATAGTGCTAGTCATATAATATTTTTCGCCTGAAAGATCTTGAAAGAGGCATGTTTGCTCCTCGGCCTTAACCCAAGGACCATTATTAGATATCCAAAAGTTTCTTCTAATGCACAGAGAGATGACTTAGGAGGTTGTGAAGCGTGCTAAAGAGCTATTCGCTAAAGCATGAGCACGGGGATGAGCTCTTTCCGCTCCTCAAAGCTTACAGAGATGCTGTTAACAGCGTGCTAGAAGAGCTTTGGAACAGCATAGAGTGGAAAAAAAGGAAAGTTAATGGAAAGAAGCAGTGGAGGCTCTTACCAAAGTACAAGGTTGACATCCACAGCAGAGAGTACAAGAAGAAGCTCAGGGACAATCTTCTTGAGGATTGGCCTTACGCAGCCCACTAGGTTGACTCTGCCATAAAAACAGCGTATTCAATATTCAAGTCATGGAGAAAGAACTACGTTAAAGGAGAGAGAAAAAGGAATAAGCCTACAGCAAGAAGGCTTTTTGCAAGGGTAAAGCAAACGCTCATCAAGCTTGAAGGCGAAAGGCTTAGGTTAACGATTAAACATGACGAGCATGTTTATATCGACCTCTCTAAAAGGTACTTTCCTCTACCTAAGGAAGTTTCATCAGTAGGCCTTGGCGAACCAGTAATAACGCTTGAAAAGGTGCACCTACCAGTGCACTATAAGGATGAGAACCAAGAAAAGCCAAGCATGGCTTGGGATTTCAACCTGCTTTCCTTAGATGGCTACTCACCAGAGACAGGTTGGGTTAGGGTAGATACATCGAAGCTGGCATCGGTGCACATCTCATCATTTGAAAAAAGAAGAAGCGTCCAGAGGAAGGCTTCAAAGTCAAAGAAGACGAAGAAGATACTTGCTAAGTACTCGAAAAGGGAGAGGAACCGTGCGGGAAAACACCAGCTAGAAATTGCTCGTGTAATCCAGTCCGTTGCGGGAGTCGTGGGCATAGAGGAGCTCTCAAAGCAGAGCATGTACACGCGTTCGCGCGTTTGGAATAGGAGGATTTCGAGGAGCGACTGGAGGAGCATCGCAAGGATACTCATGGGGAAGATTGGGGAAGCTAAAGTTAAGGAGCTCGACCCCTACGGCTCATCATCATACTGCTCCAGGTGTGGGTGGGAAAACAAAGACCTGAATGGAGCAGTTTTCGAGTGTAGCAGGTGCGGGCTCCGAATAGACAGACAGCTAAACGCAGCCATAAACCTCTACATGCGCCTCATGTTCGGGTACACAACAAAGTGGGATGATGGAAAGAAGCGCGTTGAACTGAGAATGGAGGGCGCTTCCCAGAGGGAATGGTGGGACAAAGTGGTGCTGCCATCCCTTCTGGGTGGGTGCGTCCTGACAGGGGCGGAGCGGAAGACTCCCGATGAACTCGTGAGGGAGTTGCATGAAGCTGTGAAGCCCAAGCTCTACGCGTACGATAGGTATGCTGATGCGTACCTACGTGCGCCTACGTAGAGCGAAACCCTAGAAGAATATTACGGAATTATTGCAAGGGCAACACAGTTCAGTGAACCTTTGATGGAGTACGGTCAACAGATACTAGGAATAAACGACCTCTATGATTCTGTAATAGATAGATTGGATGCTGTAACGTTTGACATCACCACAAATTATGAGCGCAATACAAACGTTCTCACCTTTTGGCTGACAATTCTCTTTGGATCACTCGACATTGGCCTTCTCACAGAAGGCATAGCGCCAATCTATTATGTGCATAATCTTATGATGATACTGATCTGGACAGTGATTTCAACAGCAGTTACATCACTTGGAATATATGTTCTTCTTTATAGAAGAATCAAGTAAACTAATTATTGCTCAATATAGATAAGAACATTTATGGTGACTTTTTTTCAAAAAACAAAATGTTGCGCATTCCACCGTTTAGTGTGAAGCTGAGGATGATGCAGAATTGATTATGCCTTTTACAAGTGCCCTAACATATTCTTCTGGCTCGATTTTATTGTCATTCCACCATATTACATAGCAAAGAAGTGATCCAAAGAATGCTCTCCTCATTGGCTGGGATATGGCAAATCCAGCCATTTCTTCAACCTTTTTAAATAGCTGATCCATTTTATCAAAGCAAGCTGCTTTGAGCTTTGCCTTTATCTTTTTGTATCTATCCTTATATGCCATAGTCATTATAAGGAGAGCTCTCATGTTTTCATTGCTGTACTTTTTAAGAAAAGATAACCCAAACTCAGTGAGCAAATCCTCTGCACTTTTATAGTTGCCACCAATGGTTGACACTATCAAATCGTAGGGAACTGAAAGGATTGCTACATTTTGTATCAGATCGTCCTTTTTTTTAAAGTGCAGGAAGACGGTTCCCTTGCTTATGCCGCTTCTTTTTGCTATTTCGTCCGTTGTAGCTATGTCAAATCCCCTTTTAGCGAACACTTCTATTGCAGCATTTATTATTTTATCTTCACTGTTTACAACCATATCATTAATCTGTTATGAACATGCTTATTAATGTTACTGACTGGTCGGTTTTGAATAAAATTGACCGTATGAATGGCATGTTAAATATTATAATAATACTTTCGTTTATCATTATTATGACTGACCGGTAAGTTTATATACTGACTGACCGTATAGTCATGCTGGTGATAAAAATGTCGAGCAAAAGTTTAAGAAAGGTCGGTTTGGATTTCGGAGTAATAAGCGGTGCAGAATGGCTCATAATCATTGCCGCGTTTCTTGGAAGGTACTTGCTGCAATTCTATCAGACATCCATAGGATCACTTGGATTGGCATTTGGAATGAACTCCTTTGAAGTCGGTATAGGGTTTGCCCTGTTTACAGTGGCGTTTGCTATGTCAGCTTTTGCAATGAGGGAGTTTAAGCCCAGCCAGCTAAAAACCGTTGAAATTATTTCATTGATATTACTTGGCATTACAATGCCGCTGTACATTGTGGTCTATGGATTTGTCGAAGTTTATGCGCTGATGATCGTTGATGGTTTCATAACCGGTCTTGTTATGGATTCTTTCATGACCATGGCTGGCATGGCATCAGTAGATCCGTCAAAGAGGCAAATCGAACAGGCCGCATTTTCATTCTGGGTTGCACTGGCTTTAATAGTGGCACCATTTACTACTGGCTATCTTTTACATCTTGGAATAAAGGAGATATTCCTTTTATTTTCAATTATGGCGTTTGTGGCCATCCCATTTGTAGCATCCCTCAGGGGCAAATATTCGCTTCAGTACATGGAGGCAAAGGGGCATAAGGGCAGCACAAACATAGCTTCCCTTTTCAAGAACAGGCAATACAACTGGGCCGTCATAACTGCATTTGCATACACCATACCATTTTTCATAATACTTTCGTTTGGCGTAATATACGGTGGAATGCTGGGGATTTCTGCCACAACAGTTTTCTACCTTTACGCCCTGATGTTTGTTGGAGATGTGGTAACTAGGTTCATTATAAGGCTGAAATCTCCCATACAGAACAGGAGGCCTTATATGATATTTGCAGTGACCATCGCACTACTGTCTGCAATATTCCTTGCCCTTAGCTCAGTTTCAATAGCATTCTTTGTTCTAGCTTTCCTGATCGCTGCAATACCAGATGGAATTGCATGGACTCTTGGTCTACAAATAGCAAATACGACGTTCAAGCCTGAGGAGATAGGTACATCAACTTCGTTTTTCAGTTCATCAATGATGATAATGTCAGCTCTTATGCCTTTGGTTGGATATATGGCATCTGTAATTGGATTTACAAGCACTCTATGGGCATTCGCTGCGATAACTGCTGTGTTCTTCATATGGGAAATCCTGCTCAGACCTGCAAAGATACTTGATAACAGCAAAGCTGGCACGAATTGAAAAAATGAAATTAAAACCTTCATGGTTTGCAGCGCTTTACATAATACAAATAGTTATTATGACATTTTCAGTTAGATCAAGCAACAATGTTCTGCAGACGACATTACCACTTCTCTTAAAGTATAACTTTTTTTATAATGAATTTGAAGTTGGCATACTCATAGCCCTAATGTCACTATCAGGATTGATAGCCATGATCTTTAATGGCAGGCTTCACAGTTATTTAAGGAGATATACTTTCATTATGGCAAACATCATATATACAATCACTTTTCTGTTGTTTTCATTTTCTGGGTCAATATCGGTAGTTATATATGCCGTAGTCAGCGGATTCTCTTACGGGCTCATATTCCCAAACATAATGACTGCCGCTGGTATTTCAGAAGACAGAAAGGCAAGAGAAAGAATGCTGGCCATTTACTCTCTTACACTTGCCATCAGCCTTATAGGAGGCCCTGCCCTTGAATCTCTCATATTAAGGTATTATCCGTTAAATTATGTATTTATATTATTTCTTCCAATCGTGATACTTTCAACTGTCATATCGCCGTTTTTGAAATTTCCAGAGGAGGATCGTTATAAAAAAAGGCCAACTATGTGGGACAAGCCAGGTTTCAGAATGGCCATTTATACTTTTATTGTATATTCATTTCCCACTGCGCTAATAATTTCATTTGGCGGAATATTTGCGGTTGACCAGTTTCATGCCTCATATTCGCTAGTTGCCATTCTCTCCGCGCTCTTTTTTACATCTTCCTTCCTTACAAGGATTTTCTTTTCATTCTTAGATATTAAGAAACTATGGCCATACATATTGGCGCTCATGGTCATATCGTTATTGGGACTGTCGATGGTATTCATAAGCATCAATATCATCGTATATAGCATTGGATTAATTATATTGGGTGTTCCGCATGGACTTGGAATGCCAATTGCAACTTATTCAATAGGAAGGTCATTTCCTGCATCAGAAAGGAACACAGCAAACAGTTATTTTACTTCTACGATGATGTCTACTAGTATCATAATTCCACTGTTTGGGGGCATGGCCCTAGAATTTATTGGGCTAAGATTGCTAATGTTATTTTTGATTCCCATAGTTGTGTTATTGCTATATTTAACTGTCAGAGTTATCAGGAGAACTTCGACATCAAAAATTGTTTAAATTATATGCTGAATTATGTGAACCTAATAAACAATTATGCTTGCAATTTCTGATATCCTCACAGCCCTAATATGGTTCCTTCAAGGCTGATCATAGGTTCGTGGTTTACCGCTTTCATTGTTCCATTGCTAGTTGTTGCCCACCCCGCTCCAGACCACAGGCTGTGCCTTTCCAATAGCAGTCAATTTAGCTTTAATTTCCTTTCCTACAATGACTGTGTTTGTTCAGCGCATGCTCTTGTTATGTATTTGCCATTAATGAGTTATGTTTTGCAAATTATCTCTTTTTTGAATGTCAAAGCTTCCTTGCTCATGGATTTGTAATAAATTAATATGAGGGTGTTAATCCTTTCCCCATGCTCAAAGCCCTCGTGTTCTTTCCAGAGCTTATCAACCATCTACGAATCCGGCAATATGGCTTCTGTTAAGTTGTTTATTGTGTCATTTGTGCCTGTTATCATATTTATTGAAAGAATCAACTGTCCTAGATCCAACGCCTTAAACAACAATGATATCTGAACCATTTTCCTTTACAAATTTAGGCAGGACGCCTGCTTCATGTTCTGAATGAGGGTTCTGTTTTATTGTTAAATTAACAATCTTGTTTTCTTCAACCTTTACAAATGCAAGGCTATTTTTGAATTCAGTCCGTCATCGTTTTCAGTTGAAAAGCAAGGATCGTATTTTTATTATAGTAAATATCAATATTAAGAATTTTTATGAATAATTGAACTGATATTTCAATAAAAAATTAGTGATATCTTGAAAATTTTCACTGCAGCTTTATTGAAAGCCCACCAGTGGGCAGCTCCTCAGCTCCCTCCTTTATCATTAGGTCCATCTTCAGCTTGTTCCACTCCTTTTCGTTGTAAATGCAACCTGGATCAGGTGCCTTTATGTCATGGTAGTAATTGTATGCTCTTGCCCTGCAACCGCCACACGTGTACTTGTACGCGCACGTGCCACAAGCGCCTTCAAGGTCATCCTTGTTCCTGAGGTCCTTGAGCAGCTGCTTCTCAATCCATAGCCTTTCAAAATCGTCAGTGAATAGGTTGCCAACCTTCACTTCATCCTCATGTGGGAAGAACACGCACGGATATATGTCGCCGTTGGGTTCAATGCTCATGTAGAACCTACCAGCACCGCACCCACCTATGAAGTCTGCAAGCTGCTGAAGCTTGGGGTTTGTGTACTGTGGGTTCTGGAAGTGTGTCGGTATTACGTTCTTCCCTATCTTCTTTTGAGTTTCAACAACCTGCGCAACCATGGCGTACTGTGGAGCAGTGGACAGCAGCTCAAGCCCACCCTTGCCAGTGTTTTCGTAAAGCATTGAAAGCAGATCAAACCTCTCCTTTGGCTCAAGGTCCTCCATGACAATTTCCCTGCCCCTGCCTGTGGGTATAAAGTTGTAGGCCATTAGCCACTTTGCACCGAGACTTCGTGAAAACTCAATCATCTTTGGCACATCATTTATGTTGTACTTTGTAACTGTCATGGAAACTTCAACGAACATTCCTTCATTGACGCAGTTCTTAATTGCCCTTACAGCCCTCTCCCAGGCCCCGTTGACCCTCCTGAATGAGTCATGCACCTCAGGCGAAGGACCATCAAGGCTTATCTGAACGAACTGGAGCCCTGCTTCCCTGTACTTTTTAGCGATCTTTTCATTTGACAGCACCCAGCCGTTGCTTGCCAAGGCAGGGTACATGCCAAGCTCGCTGACCCTGCGTATGTAATCTGGCATGTTGGGCAGGAGTGTTGGTTCACCGCCAGAGAAGGCTATGGACGTAACACCAGCTCTGGCAAGCTTCTCTATTCCACTCATTACCATTTCCGGTGTGGCTTCGTCAGGGTCCTTCCTTCCCGCGTTCTCATAGCAGTGCAGGCAGTTAAAGTTGCACGCCTTAGTTATGTTCCAAACTATCTGGTACGGTGCTCCAGGAACAAAGGGCCTCCTAACGCCAAAAAGCGCAAGGCCCTTTACGGTAGTTGCAACTCCCTTCCTCCAGTACACGCTCTCAAGCGATTTCTGCATCTGCTCATGTGTTATGCCAAAGGTCTGCCCAGCCCTCTTCATGACTAATGAAATTACCTTCTCAGTGAACCTGCACTTAACGCATGCATGTTTCCTCTTTCCCGTGTAAAGCTCAAGGGCCACCTCAAGCCTGTTTCCCTTGTCAGCTTCACAGTACTGAGTTGAGCTTTTCAGAACGCTCCTTATGAATGGATTGTTTATCATCTTTTCAAAGGAATTAACCATGCCAACTAGTGAACTGTCATTTTCGGGATCTTTAGGCGTATCTGTATCCATAAAATATCTTTGTATATGTTTTCAATATAAATTTATTACACAAAATTTGTACCATGAGGCTCAAATGGGTTCTTCCAAAACGAAATCAAGTTCTGTATTATAAATTTTAAATTTTGTAAGATTTTTTAACACATAATTTCTGACTTCATTTGTGTCCCTACCTACTATGGTTATTACAAACCGTTTATCTCCACTGATGATCATAACGTTCTTAATCATTTCTTGGGATTTCATGAAATCAATCGCTTCTTCTATATATTCTGTTGGAACATTGAAGAATAAAATTCCCTTGCATGTATACCCCATCAATTTGTAATCGAGCACGGCCTTACACCTTTTTATTACACCTTTGGCTTTCATAAGTTCTATTCTATCCCTAACTGTCCAAAGGCTTCTGTTTACTTTTTCAGCTATTTCTTGATATGTAAGCGTGCAATCTTCCTCTAAAAGCTTTAATATTTTATAGTCAAGATCGTCAAGTACTGGTTTCTTATCATCATTCATTAAATTATGCATAAGGCGTGCGTTAATAAATTTTTTTGAGTTAATTTTCTTTCTTTTCCCAAAATTAACCATGATGTGCTTTATTAATTTACTTTTATCACACCTCAAGAAGCCAGTAATCAACCATTCGGGTATCTCTCCCACTTTCCTCATTCACCCCTACATATGGCTTCCCTGCTCATACCCATGGTCCCCCTAATTTCGGCCAAGGATAAGCTCTTTGTAGGTTACATTCTTCTTGAGAATCCAGTATGCATAAACGACGATCTTCCTTGCTACAGCTATTATTGCCTTCTTTTCCCCCTTTTGTGCTTTACTCCCAGGTAAAATTCCTTCAGTCTTTTATCAGATTTTATGCCTGCCCTTGCGCACTGTATGAGTATGCTCCTCGATACTGGGTCACCAGCCTTTGTTATATGGCCCGTATAGGACACATCGCCAGATTGGTGCAAGGATGGAACTAGGCCAAGATATGCAGCTGCCTGCTTGGAATCATGGAATCTTCCAACGTCGTCAAGCATAGTTGACAGGTAAAGAGCAGAATAAGGTGCAATGCCTGGAATGGTGTCCAGCAATTTCACCCTCTCATCGTTTGCCGCTGTTTCCCTGATGGCACTTTCCAGCTCATCAATAATTGAGTTCAACAGTTCCATCTATCTCCCTTAACCTTCTGTCTATTTCAGGAAGGTGCAGTTCCTTAAGGTTATCATGATTCTTCACCTTTATTCCCCTTCTTTTCAATAACCACTTTATTTCAACAACAACCCTTGCTTTTCTCCTTGCATACCTTGCCTGCTCATCTATCATATGAGGCAAGTAATTGGACCTTAATAACTCGCCCAGAGCAATTGCATCAACCCTGTCATTTTTTAGCTTGGATTTTGCAATGAGCCTGGAGGGAGAAGCAAAGGATACTGTGCAATCATTTAGCATCTTCAGCTTGTCATATATTGGATATACAAAACCAACAGCCTCCATTACAACATGTTTCCTTCCATTGATGGAAGACAGATATTTTGTCAGGCTGCAGGTTGGCAGCCTTCAAGCAGTTCACCATCCTTATTCAACACAGCTATTTGTGATTCCCTTTCATGGACATCTATACCAACATATACTTCGTTATTCATACATACATATGCCTTTGTCATGCCTACACATAGACGCTCATCATAGATAGGAGTCATTAACAAATAAAATTTAAATGTAATTGCAGTTATTACAATTTAGTCACAAATTTTTTATAATATTTTTAAAAATTTCCAAATTTTTGCCAGAAATTTCTATTAACATTAGAGTAATATCAGTACGCATGCAAAATGCTACCAAATTAGAAAGATTAAGGTCAAATCTTGACAAATGGCTTGGCCTTTATGTGGGGCTGATGATAATCATAGGGTTATTAACGGGTTATTATGATATGGCCTGGGTACATAGTCACATAAATTTGCTTCAAATTATTGAAATGGCATCAATATACATAATGATCTTTCCAATGATGTTGATGCTCAATGTTAAAGCGCTAGGAAATGCATTCAGAAACTTTAAGGTTGTCATAGCGGTAATAATTCTTAACTTTGTCTATGGACCTCTGATGGCACTGCTTCTGGGAGATCTCTTTGTAGGGAGTCCCTATGTAAAGCTTGGGTTATTTATAGCATGGCTTGTTCCTTGCTCATCAATGAGCATTGGATATGTGGGGTTAATGAGAGCAGATATAAGCTCAGCAACAGCCATGGTCGCGCTTTCGTTTATTCTCTCGCTTGTAATGATTCCAGTTGAAACATCGCTGTATATCCATAGCATTCTTGCAAACGAAATCAGGGGATTTGCACTTTCTAGTACCGCGATTTCTGGTGTTGAAATGGGACTAGTTATGACCATAATTGAAGTACTGGTTGTGCCGCTGGTTCTCGCTATACCTACACATGAAATAATGGTTAAAAAAATGGGACAGAAAAAATTCAAGGATATAAGTCCCCTTTTCCCATCTCTTACAATGCTTGGCATGTTGATAATAATTTTCATAATTTTCTTCGCTCATTCTGGTGTGCTTATTACCCACATTACTGATGTACTTGGAGTATTCTATTCTGCCATGGTTTTTGGTTCTGTTTCACTTACCATCTTTACTGTACTATTCAAGTATGTCAGACTAAACAGGAAAAATGAAACGTCATACAGTTCAGCCATGGTCGCAATACTTACTGGTATTCCAAAGAATGAAGCTACAGCTATTGCAATTAGCACCATGGCGCTTGCATCCCTTGGTCCCCAGGCTGCATTTCTGGCATCCATGGCACCTTCACTTTTACCAGCTTTTCAAGTAGTATTCATAATACTGTTCCTTAAGCTAAGGGAGAAAATAATAAACTATTATGGTGCCAGGAGGGAAATCGAAATTCTTGAAGAAAAGGAAGTAAATGCCGAAGGTGTTGAAATAAAGGAGATGAATAGACATGAGTAAGACAGCTTTAAACATCTTGATTCCAGTTGATTTTTCAAGAGGAACAGAAAAGTGGATAAGCGAGGGGCTCAGCAATCTAAACAACGTTAGCAGCATAAAACTTCTGTATGTAGTCCCCCTCAGCCTGTCTGAAGTGAGTGAGTTTGTCACAGAAGATGTAGTGGAAAGCGGGAAGAGGGTTGCTGAAGGTAAAATGGAAGACCTGGTAAAATCGATAACGGTATATAGGTCTTATAAGGTAAGCTATGAAATAGCTGTAGGAGATCCGGCAAAAATAATACTTGAGCAATCTAATACTGGAAAATTTGATATGATAATGATGGGGCACCGAGGTTTCGGATATATTGAAGACTTCTTTATAGGCAGTGTTACGTTGAAAGTCATATCAAAGTCACCTATACCAGTCTTGGTAGTCAGGAAAAATCCATAATTATACTTTAAGTTTTTTATGACACAATTTAAAATAATTGTTAAAATTGTATGTTTTTTCTCAAATTATTTGACCAAATTTTTTTATTTATTCATGATAGAAGAAAGGCATGGAAGCTGAATATGAGAAAATTAAAAGGTTTGCGGAGGCAACACTTGGCGAGATACCTGAAGTCATTGTCCAGCTTTATAAATTAAATGAAGCTGCAGCATTGGAGCAATTTAATGAAAATAACATATTGTATTTAGGCAGGAAAAACATTCCAAAAAAGATACTAGCTATTATAGCTATGTCTGTTGCACTAGCCAATGGACCAAAGGAATCAGCAAAGATACACTTTAAATTAGCTAAAAGATATGGTGCAAGCAATGACGAGATAGTTGATGCGATGAGAGCAACAAAAATGGCATTGATGTCATCTACGCTTGATGTAGCATCATCGATAATTGATATGGGGAAAGAGGAGCTTCTTAACAAAGATACGAATTCTGAAATTATATTGATAAAGCTAAAGGCGGAAACAGGAATTGTGCCAGAAAGGCTATCCTTAACTGCAACGGTTTCAACTTCGTTGTTGAAGGAACATCTAAGAGAAAAAGGCGAACTACTGAAACCCAAGGCGCTTGATAAAAAATATATATTTGCGATAGCTTATGCCGTAAGTGTTTCCATTCATGATAGAGAGTGTCAGAAGGTTTACTTGGATCAATTTATAAAAAACGGCGGAAATGCTGCTGAACTTGAGGATATCATTACTGTAACCAGATTTTTGACTGGTAATAGAGCCTTTGTGAATGGGCTTGATATTCTGCGGTCAATGAATGGTTATTAGTGTATATATAAAAAATACTATTTTTACCAAAACGCGGCGTATGATCAGCCAGTAGGGTAAAGAAAACTGATCGGCCTGCTGTGTTAGCTTGGGTCAGTATCGCATTATGGTCGCCTTAGTCAGCTGATAAAAGATTCAAGCAAGCCTGCATTCGACCTATAAAGCATATTCTCTATGTTAGAGAACATCGAAGGATTATAACACCGACCATCGGCACATACCGAAGGTGAACATGGACCTTATCTTGTCAGGTACACGCATATATTTCTCAAGCTGCTTTATGTATCAATGAGAACGTTAAGTTGCTTAATGGGTAGATTGATTTTAACCATGAAGTCCTTGACCTGGGTTTTTCTTTCTTATATGACCTTGCTCAGCCGAATCTTTAAAGATCAATTAAGTTCATAATGCCCATTAGACTCAATTTTAATCACCAAGGCTTTCAGTTAAAGATGAGCTCATGAAGTTTTTTAGAGTATACAACATGATATTTGACGGAGGAGGGTAACACTGTCTGATAAACTATATTCGATTGAAAATCTAGATGGGTTGTTTGGAGCCAATTTATCATCTAAAAATTAACGGGCCCGGTGGGATTTGAATCCACGACCTACAGCTTAGGGGGCTGCCGCGCTATCCATGCTGCGCTACGGGCCCAAAGGTCAGCGTGACAATAGTGTTTAATGTCAGCCACAGGGTCTAATGTCACATAGTTTTTAGTCAATGCATATTTAAATACATCGCAGTTTAAAAATGACAGCAATTTGGCATTTTTACATTTTATACGGTTAAATGACTTCATTTTTTATGAACAAATTTATAAATAATTGTAAATTTCAATACTACATTGAACAACATAGCAATAGCAGGAATGGGACCAGCTGGGGCATACCTTGCTTCATTATTAGGTGAAAAGGCTGAAGTTTACGAAATGCAACAGGAGGAGACATTTACATCTGTATGTGCATGGGGTACTGGATCATATGGGATGAATGACCTGCTTAAGGAAGTTGGAATAAACATAAACGATTACATACTTTTTTTGGCAAGAAGCTTTATTTAGAATTTGGGGAAAAACTCTCAGGTTCTGGCTTGACGGTCTTGCGACCTTTGACAAGCCAAGGCTCATGAAGGATTTGACCAAGAGGCTTAAGGTGCACTCCGGCAAAAGAGTGTACAGCGGCTACCTAGAAACCAGATACAAGGTGGCGATCGATGCAACGGGTGTTTATAGGAGGCTGCTCGGACCAATCAATAACGATTTCCTTTTGCCGACCGTACAGTATATAGTAAAATACATTGATATGCCATATGATGACTTCTATATAACACCATTTGAAAATTATGGCGGTTATCTGTGGTTTTTCCCGCTTGGAGATAATAAGGCCTTTGTGGGAGCAGGAAATGCGGTGCCTGATCATGAAAAGAGAGTGATGGATTTCATAAGTAGAACAAATGGTAAAATAGTGCAAGGGTCTAGAAGGGGCAAGGCAATCAGAATGATTCCATCCACAATGGCCCTACCCCATTATTATATGAATGCAGTAGGGATAGGTGAATCGGTGGGAACAGTGTTCCCGCTGGTCGGGGAGGGGATACTCCCAAGCATGATTTCTGCAAAAATACTTTATGATAGCGGCCTTGATTACCAGTCTTACAGTGTAAAGCTGAAAAAGGCATTTGAGCCATATGATGCAGCATATAAGCTGATTGTGAATAAAATGAAGAGAACAGGGGGATTCTTTGAAAATTTGGGATTAATGTTCTCAACACTCAGATACATTAAAGGTAATTCAAGAATCGTTGGCATGAAGGTTGGAGTTTCAGATATATTCAAGGTTCTAAGGTATTCTTGAAATTGAAGTTAAGGTTTATCCTGTCTGAAACACTTTACCTGAGCATTCTGCCACTTAGGAAAGGCTCCCTTGGAGAGTTTTAGGCAAAAATTAGCTTCCTTGCAAATTTCCTCTTGATTCTCATTTGTTTGCTCACCAACCGTTAGGCTCTGATAAATTTCTTTAAAAAGTTAGGTGCTATACTTACGGGACTGGTGTTATAGTTATATTTATATATTATAATTTTAAAATATGATCCATGACAGGCGGTAAAATATGGCATGGTGTTGAAAGGTCAAAATACGAATGGTTCCCTATCATAAATTACGATGCATGTACTGGATGTGGGCTTTGCCTCCTGACCTGTGGTAACAGCGTTTTCAAATGGTCCATGAGTAAAAATATCCCAATTGTTGCCAATCCCGGTAGCTGTGTGCTTGGATGCACTACTTGCGGGAAGCTATGTCCAGAGAATGCCATAACATTTCAGGATGACCCGAAAAAGTTTATTGGGAAAATTGTGCGTGAAAATAAGATATTCCCTCAGGTTAGGAAGGAACTTGATGATAGACTAAAGAAATATCCTGATCACGTCATAACTGAGGTGCAGGAAGTTGCCAGAAAGTAGCTTTAGCGTTTGGCATGGCATTCAAAGAAAAGATATAAACTGGCACCCAACCATTGATGAAAGCAAATGTGTTGGCTGCGGGCTGTGCGTTGTTACGTGCTCTGAAAAGAGAAACGTATTTGGGTTTGATCCTGAAAACAAAAAAGCTGTGGTGCTGTACCCTGACAACTGCATGGTTGGTTGTGATAACTGCAGAATTGCATGCCTATGGGATGCAATATCATTCCCTGAAATTGGACAGTTAAAGCAACTTGCTGATTTGCTAGTTGAACAGGGTACAATTGAAAACGAGCTGAAAAGGAAACTTGAAGCTGATAGCTCCCTGATCGTGAGCTAATGCCAAAAACCTCATGCTTAACCTTAACAGCCTTAAACCAGTTTGCCAGAGCTGCCATATAAATTAACACTTAATGATCCTTGTCAGCGCTATCCTTCATTTTAAGTATGCTTGTTATTATCGGTACATATTTTTCCTTTATGGAAAAGTACGTGTACTTTGACTTTTCCCTTCTTTTCAACAATCCAGCATAGTAAAGCCTGTGAAGATTAAGTGTTATGGTCGGCTGTGGAAGGTTTAATGACATCTCAAGCTCGCAGGCGCAAAGTTCACCATTATTTATCATGGCATCAAGCATTGCAAGGCGTATTTTATTTGAGAGCGCTTTCATTACAGATTCTATGCCCTCAAATTCAGTCACATTGATAGGTTTTATTTTTTTGATGGTGCAGCTATCAACCATATATATTAGTTGTTTAAAGCAAAATTTTAACCTTTTCATGATTTACTTAGATTCAAAAATTTTTTAGTTGAGCATATATTGCTGACACTTGATTTAACGCATATGGATGAATACTACTGCCTTTGCGCGCTTGATACTGTTAATGACATATTGACTAAAAAGTGGACGTTGCTTGTAGTTAATTCTATAGGCAATAAATGAAGAACCAGGTTTTCCCAGATCTATAGAGAACTCACTGGGATTTCCCTTGCTACTCTTGCCTCTGTTTTAAGGAATCTTGAGTCGAAGGGCCTGATCACAAGGACGGTCTTTGCAGAAGTGCCACCTAGAGTCGAGTATTCACTTACCAAAGATGGGGAAGGTTTGAGGCGTGCGCTGTTGCCGCTCTTGAAGTGGGCCTCCATGAGGGACGAATATGCAAAAGTTGAGCTAATTTCTGGCGCACATGTGCAAAAAATGCGTTTATTATAGCATGGAAGAAGAATATGTTACAATAAAAATAAAGAAGAAGGACTTAGAGAGGTTCATCGCTTTGCTTGAGAAGCTTGAAGCGCAGCTTTAAGCATGTCCTTTAGCTCATTTATTTCGTGCTTAAGCTCCTCGACCTCAACGGTTCCTTTAGCTAACTCCTGCGCACTTAACGGCGCGCCACAGTGTCCAAAGCCCCTGTGCGCAACCACCGGTAAAAACGCTTTAAAATTCCTTTTAAGTCGGACTTATACCACGCCGTGTGCTCGCTTGAATTCAACCAGCGCATGAGCTCCTCTATTTCTGCTCTACCGGCGTCTTTGAAGTTGCACTTTAAATGGCGCTTGAGAACAATTAACGAATAAGCGTATTTAGCCACGCGTGCCGCGTTTAACCTTTGGCTTTGCAGTTTCAGAACGTACTCAAGTATCGCGTTTCTGTCCTCCTCACTTAGCCCTGGCTCGCGCTTTATTTTTTTAATGGTATATTTTACCTTATGTTCGGAATAATGTATGTCCATTTTATAATTAACGTAATTTTTGTTAGGCTCTTTTCCCATGCCAGAGTTAGGCCGCCCGAGGCTAATGATTACATTTAATTTGTTACAATTAACAGTTCGTACTGTTGTTTTATATCAGAATCCAATAACAGATTTAAAATGGTAATTATAGATTTTTGTACTCAGGAGTGAGACCTGCTTAAAGGAGTTTAGCATTGTATCGTAAAAAAGATTTGGATCTTTTAGCATTTAAAACGTTAAATATGCTGGAAACAGAAACTTGGCCAACACGAGTATAACCACTGTAACGAGTGGAACAGCTAGGTTATCATCTATGTACTTTTGCTTTTCCGCCAGAGTGGCAAACACAGCTGATATGATACCTACCCATCCAGCAATCGCGCCTATGGGCAAACACGTTATTAACATGGCTAAACTTCCTTCCCATCCTTTGACCCTTTTTCTGTATCTAAAATTTCTAACTATTCCGGTTACTCCATCTCCCCATGCCATGAACAGCATCGGAACAACCGCAAGCCAGAAGCTTTTATCAAGAAACCATAAGAAAAAGGCCATCAACCCCCACGCTATCGTAAAGTCAACTTCGTACATGTTTGTAGGATCCTGAAACCAGTAATAGAGTTTACCGGTTTTATGCGGAATGTAAACGGCAATCGTAAGCACAGCCGCCAGAACAAGCGGTAAAACCGGTTCATGAAATAGGAATGGTAATAGTATAGCTACAAGCCCTCCAGCCAAAATATGTATAACTTTCCTACCAAAATATGTTCCTGAATGTTCAGAAAAGCCATGATTTACCGCGAGCTCGTAGAATTTTTTTGATATGAACATAACTACAAAATAAACCCAGACAAACAAAATTATAGCATAGGGGACATCGTTTATTATTGAACTTAAAGTAAAAAAGAACATCGATTTAATTTATTAACGATTATAAATAAACTTTTTGCATCAAATACATGAGCCTTGGAAACCTCTCAGGTTAAGCTTATAGAACTCGTTAAAATAATCAGACCTTGGCAGGTTTTTAAACTCTTCCTGTTTCATTATTTCTTCAAAAACTTCATTTCCGTTCTTGTTTTCGCATCTTTCTCTCAAAAACGAGGCAAAATAATCATATGTTTTTATGGCTTCTTCTAAAATAGCATAAGGTCTTCCAGAACATCCATAATGCGGGTAGCAGATTTTTGAAAGCTTAAGCTTTTGCAGCTTTTTTATCGATTCCAAAAACTGATTTAAGAAAAATGGAGGAGGAGCAGCAGGCCATATTTTTCCTCCTTCACCGAACAACAGCATACCTGCAGAATCTCCGGGGAAAAGCGTGCCAGTTTCTTCATGGTAAAGAGCGGTGCTGTGAGAAGCGTGTCCTGGCGTGTATATTATTCGGATTCCAAATTCCGGCTCAAAAAATTGATCGCCAACCGGCATTATGTTTTTTTCTGGCACAGGCTCTGGATCGCCCCAGTAGCTGTATATTTTCCCAAGAGCTGTTTTAGAAGCTTCTACTAGCTTTTTAGGATCTATAAGATGTTTAGATCCTTTCTCATGTACAATAACTTTAATTTCTGGAAATTCATTGACAAATTTCCATGAACCACCGGAATGATCAAGGTGTATGTGAGAAACAAAGATATACTTTAGATCTTCTGGCTCTATATATTTTTTTACTCTACTTATATATTCATCAACTACTGACGTTGGACCAGATTCTATGAGCGCGCCTTTTTTATTTTTTAACAACAGATACCCGGAAAGAATTGGCGGATTTCCAAGTTCTCCCAAATATATTATTTGGGTCTTATCAGTTCCTGCCATAAAATTATTTGGGTTCTAGTTTATATAATGTTTTGGTAAATATATATACAATGGATGTGTATGTTTTAGCCGCAAAAAGGAGCCCAATAGGTAAATTCGGAGGCGTTTTCAAAAGTTTATCTCCTGTTGACCTTGCCGTTCAGGTAGCAAAGCAGGCTATCGCCGAGGCAAATGTTGACGCTTCACTTTTTGACATGTCAATATTTGGAAACGTAATAAGAGGGCTTCATGGACAAGATGTAGCAAGACAGATAGGATTAAAGGCTGGGCTGCCTTATGAAAAAGATGGGTTTTCTGTTGACATGGTTTGTTCAAGCGGCATGATGTCCATAATTTTGGCAGAAAATATGATCAGAAGCGGAGACGCAGACCTTATTCTCGCGGGAGGTACAGAGTCTATGAGCCAGTCTCCATATTGTCTTAAAGGTAACATAAGATGGGGAGTTAAGATGCTGATGAATGAAAAGTTACAGCTAGAGGATGAAATGCTGGTTGATGGTCTTGTCGATCCGTTTAACGGGCTTGTGATGGGGCAGGAAGCAGACATGCTTTCAAAAGAATTAGGGTATAAACGTGAAAGCCTTGACGAAGTTGCATTTGAGAGCCATATGCGAGCGGCAAAAACCACAGATTCAGGTATTTTTATAAACGAAATTGTCCCTATAAACGTCAATGGTTTAGTAGTAAATAACGATGAAGGAATAAGGAGAGATACATCTTTAGAAAAACTTTCTGCGCTCAAACCCGCATTTAGCAAAGATGGCTTGCATACTGCAGGAAATTCTTCTCAGATTTCTGACGGAGCGGCTTCTCTTGTCTTGGCAAGCGAAAAAGCAGTAAAAGAAATGTCTCTTGATCCCATAGCCAAAATCATAGGTCATGCTTGGGCAGGGGTAGAAACTTACAAGTTTCCTCTGGCTCCTGTAATTTCGACAAAAAAGCTTTTAGATAAAACAAAAACTTCGATAAAAGATTACGATTATTTCGAAAATAACGAGGCTTTCGCCGTAAGCACTCTTATTTATAGGGATCAGCTTGACATCGATTCGGAAAGGCTCAACATTTTTGGAGGAGCTATAGCTTTGGGACATCCGATTGGCGCCTCTGGTGCTAGGCTTGTTGTAACTCTGATCAACGTTCTTAAAACAATGAAAGGGAAAAAAGGGATAGCGAGCCTCTGTCACGGATTGGGGGGAGCCACTTCTTTAGGCATTGAGCTCGTTTAATATTCTATGCCTTTTCTTGCCTGTATACCCTTTGAATATGGATGTTTTATCTCTAACATTTCGGTAACAAGGTCTGCTCTATCTATTATTTCTCTTGGAGCATATCTTCCTGTTAAAACTAGCTCGACGTTTTCTGGTTTATCGTTTATCAAGTTTAACAATTCATTTATTTCAACTAAACCATAAAATATAGCAGTAAGTATTTCGTCAAGAATTATGATATCACTTTCAAGAGACATCATTTCTTTTCTTGCTTCTTCTATACCTTCTTTAACTAGCTTTACATAATCTTCAGGAGGTTTTTCTTTTACAAGAACAGCGTTGTACTTTTTTGCTATGTTTTCATCTTTAGTAAGAAAATAGTCTTTACCAAAGAACTTCTGTTTTATGTTTTTAAAGCTTGATAAAGATACGTTTTCTCCGTAGCCGCCAGTCTTCATAAAATAGTATATTGATACTCTTAGTCCCCACCCAGAAGCTCTTACGGCCAATCCTATGGAAGCTGTTGTTTTTCCTTTCCCGTTACCGGTATAAACTTCTACAATCCCCCTTTCCAGCTTCAAACTATGATCGGCTCCACGTATTCTCCCCAAACTTCCTTTAAAGCGTTTACTATCTCGCCTAGAGTAGCCTTGTTTTTTATCGCATCTATGATGTATGGCATAAGGTTTTCTTCGTTGGCTTTTAATCTTAGCCTGTTGAGCGAGCTTTCAACTTTGCTCATATCCCTGTTCTTTTTGTATTCTTTTACGCGTTTTATCTGTCTAGCTTCAACATATTCTGGTATTTTCAGGATTTTTATTTCAGGCTCTTCTTCTACAACATACCTGTTAACCCCTACGAGAACTCTCTTGCCTTCTTCTATTTCTTTCTGTAACCTATAAGCTGACTCAGCTATCTCCTTCTGGAAAAAACCCTTTTTAATGCCTTCAAGAACCCCGCCTATGCTTTCTATCTTGTCAAAGTATTCGTAAACTTTTTCTTCCATTTGATCAGTTAGCCATTCTAAATAATAACTTCCTCCTAAAGGATCTACAGCATTAATTACGTTGCTTTCATAAGCTATGATTTCCTGCGTTCTCAAAGCTATCATTGCGGCCTTTTCTGTAGGAAGGCCATAAGCCTCATCGTATGAATTTGTATGAAGGCTCTGGGTTCCGCCCAAAACTGCCGCAAGCGCTTCTATAGCTGTCCTTATTATGTTGTTTTCTGGTTGCTGGGCAGTAAGAGAAGCCCCAGAAGTCTGAGTGTGAAACCTGAGCCATAAAGACCTTTCTTTTTTTGGCTTAAACCTCCTTTTCATTTCTTTAGACCATATTCTTCTTGCTGCCCTGAACTTTGCTATTTCTTCCAAAAAGTCCATCGAAGAATCAAAGAAAAAGCTTAACCTAGGCGCAAAATCATCAACGTCTAGCCCCCTTTTTACAGCTTCTTCAACGTATGTGAGCCCATTTGCAAGAGTAAATGCCAGCTCTTGCACAGCTGTGGCTCCAGCTTCCCTTATATGATACCCGCTTATGCTTATAGGGTTCCACTGGGGCAAATATTTTGAGCCATACTCAAAAGTGTCTATTACAAGCTTGAGCGAAGGCTCAGGCGGAAATATGAACGATTTCTGAGCCATATATTCTTTTAATATATCATTCTGTATAGTCCCTCTGAGGCTTGATGGGCTAACGCCGTTTAGCTCAGCAGTTACTATGTAAAAGCCCCATATAATTGCCGCTGGACCGTTTATAGTCATAGAAGTTGAGATCTCTGCTAAATTTATTCCGTCCAACATTGTATTCATATCTTCGAGCGTGCTTATTGCGACTCCCGCTTTCCCTATTTCCCCTCTTGCTAAAGGATCATCGGAATCGATCCCTAAAAGCGTTGGGTAATCAAAAGCTATGCTTAAACCTGTTTCTCCGTGTTCTATTAGGTATTTTAACCTTTTGTTTGTCATAAAAGCGTCTCCTAGACCTGAAAACTCCCTAATAGTCCATAGCCTTGATCTGTACATAGTTGGATGTATGCCTCGAGTAAAAGGGTATTCCCCAGGAAACCCTATGCTATCAAAATATTTGCCCTTAACGTCTGAAGGAACGTAAACTGTCTTAACCTTTATGCCTGAAGATGTATAAAATTCGCTTTTTTCAGGTATAGGGTTCTTGAGAACCTTTTCTTTATACCACCTTTCATACTCTTTCTTATAGATGCTCATTCTATACCTGTAATTAATTTTTTTACAGTTTCATTTAAGCTTTTGCTTTTAACGTAATCTTGCAAAAGTTCTTGCATGTCTGTTTTTTCGACTTTGGCATCTATCATGTATTTGATCCTCGAGTTTACCATAAAGCTGAACCTTTTCATTACAGTTTTTTCGAGCTTTTTCTTATAAATTGGGACATAATCCTCTATGGTTTTTATAAGGAGATCTATGTTTTTATTTTTGATGGCCGAAACTCCTACTATTTTTGGATCCCAACCCCAGGCGTTCTTTTTTATAGCAAGGTAAAGGTATTTTGCATACATTTCAAAACTTCCAAGGTCGATCTTGTTTATCACATAAATGTCCGTAACCTCATTTAAACCAGCTTTTATCGATTGAATTTCATCCCCCAGGTAAGGCACGCTTACGTTGATGACAAGATCGGCTACATCTGCT
>JAWDMM010000003.1:0-70544 GCA_046536595.1 Nitrososphaeria archaeon
GGCTTAGGGGCGGCCTTCTCAAAGGATACACGAACGACGATCTTGAAAAAATATTTGGGTCTTAATTTAAACTCAAATCTTATTTTTTTAAAAATTATTTATTATGTCAAGAATGATAAACTGTACAAGCTAGATTTTAACCCTTATGGGTGTTAAGGGTGCGAAAGTCCCCTTTCGCGTGGAAGCGATAAATAGCCTTCTCATAAAGATGTTTTTTAACCCTTCTGCATATAATCTTTACAATCATAAACTGCCCCGAAAGCCATGCAGACCTCTGTCGGGAAATCCGCAATGTCCCAAAGAAGGCAAGCGCTCCGATCGAGTGAAATCAACAATAAGGGGCTTTGCCTGTGTAACGCAGGCGAGACGCCAGAAGGTTGAGCCTCCACAAGTAGCACGATGAAGCATAAAGCAAGCACGACGATTAACCTGGAAGCCCATATCTTGAGGTCAGGATAGTTAGCAACGGCAGACGCACCTAGTTAAGAGTTCCTTTCCTTGTTTTGATAGATTTTTAAATTATATTGTTCAAGAAGAGGAAGCTTGATCTTGTAAGCTTAGTCACTTTAGAGAAACCTCTCTAAGTTCAGGATTAGTTATTATTTATTCAAGCTTAGCCAAAAAATATACAGAACACAATTGCACGTTATTGAAGAAAAACCGCAACCTGAAAAAATATACGACAGCAAATTAACTCAAAAAGGGTTTTTCCAGAAGTTAAAGTTGAAATATACAAATGTAAAGACACCAGTAAATGATGAGCTTTGGTAAATGATAATAAGCTCGTTTATTCATACTAAAGAGGTAAGATGCTTATTGCACAGAACGGTATAAATGAAGGTTCAGAAGCAGAAGTGTACGGTTGGGTATTAAGCATAAGGGAACAGAAAACTCTCTCCTTTATCATTGTTTATGAAAACAGAAAGCAGGTTCAGCTTGTAATAAAGGACAAAAAGCTGATGAGCAGCCAGCTAAAACAGAATTCGGTTATCTGGGCCAAAGGAACAATAAAAATAACAGATAAAGCGCCAAACGGCTTTGAAATACACGTAAGCTCACTGAAGGTCCTGTCAAAGCCAAAAAAGTTACCGCCCTTTAACATAATGTCGACAGACGTCCCAGCTCTTGATCTCAGGCTTGACTTCAGAGCTCTGGACTTAAGGAGACCTTATAACATAAACCTTTTTACGCTAAGATCAAAAGCCCTGCAGTATTTCAGGGAGTACCTTATTTCTAAAGATTTTCTCGAAGTTCAAACACCAAAGATAATAGCTACGGCTTCTGAAGGGGGAGCAGCTCTGTTCCCTCTGATGTATTATGATAAGCAGGCTTTTCTGGCTCAATCTCCTCAGCTTTATAAAGAAGAGCTTACAATGTCATTTGAAAGAGTGTTTGAGATTGGGCCAATATTCAGAGCTGAACCCTCAAGAACTTTAAAACATCTTAGTGAGGCTATAAGCCTTGATGTTGAAGCCGCCTTTTATAAAAACGAAGATCTTATGGATTTTCTTGAGGATATGATCAAGTACGTTATCAACAGGTTGTATGAAAAGGAAGGCGATGCTCTGAAAAGGATAAAAGCGCCAACTCTAGATATTTCAAAGAAATTCCCAAGGTACAGCTATTCTGAAGTTGTGAGCTGGATAAACAAGAATCTTGAAGAGATTCATGAAGGAGAAGATTTATCTTCCAAACACCTTGAAGCGTTTGGTGATCACGTTGAAGGATTTTATTTTATAAAGGACTGGCCGCTCAAGCTCAAACCATTTTACATACAGCCAAAGGATGGAGATTACAGCAACTCTTTCGACCTGATGTACAGGGGTTTAGAGCTAAGCAGCGGGGGTGAAAGGGTGCACGATCCTGCGTTGTTGAGAAAGGGACTTAAGAGGACAGGACTTTCTGCAAAGGGCTTTAAGTACCATTTGGAAGTTTACAACTACGGCATGCCCCCTCACGGCGGTTTTGGGCTTGGAGTTGATAGATTCATGATGGTCGTTACCGGAGCAGAAAACATAAGAGAAGTTGTGCTGTATCCAAGAGATGTAAGGAGGCTGGTACCATGAGGTACTCAATAAACAAGTTATCAAAGTTATCCATGTTAAAGATATCAAAAGAAGAAGAAAGGATGATAGCAAAAAAGGTTCAGGCATTAGGGGAATTACTTGAGAAACTGGATACAGTAGAGCCCCCTAAAGAGGCTTTTGTGCTGGCTCCTGAAGGCGAGCACAAAAGAGATGACGTCCCCGTGCAGTTCGATTCTGACGATATAATAAAGGTTTTCAACAACGTAAAGGAAAGGTACTTAAAGGGTCCAAAGACATTATGAACCTGGAAGGTTACACTCTGCAGCTTATTTTAAAGGAAATAGAGAACGGTAGCCTGAGTCCCGAAGATATAAACGAGTTCTACTATAAAAGGTCTGTTGATCTTAACAGAGTTCTTAACGCATACATAACGTTGCTAGAGCCAAAGAAGTCAAGAGCAGAAGGGGATCTAAAGGGCATCGCAATCGCAATAAAGGACAACATATCTACAAAAGGGGTTAGGACCACATGCGCTTCCAAAATGCTTGAAAATTATATACCACCTTATGATGCAACCGCTGTTTCCAGTCTAAAAAAACACGGTGGGAGCTTGCTGGGCAAGACAAATATGGACGAATTTGCCATGGGTAGCTCCGGAGAAAACAGCGCCTTTGGCCCAACTAGAAACCCGTTAAACAGAGAATACGTAACTGGAGGTTCTAGCAGCGGGAGCGCAGCAGCAGTTGCTGCCGATATGGCACCCATAGCTCTCGGTTCAGATACAGGCGGCTCTGTCAGAGCTCCTGCCAGCTTTACAGGCATAGTTGGCTTTAAACCATCATATGGTGCAATCTCAAGGTATGGACTAATAGCTTACGCTAACAGCTTAGAAGTCATAGGAATTTTAGGAAAAAGCGTGGATGATGTAAACATTCTGTTTAAAATGATAGCCGGAAAAGACCCGATGGATTCCACATCTGTAAACGTAGAGCTCAAGGAGAAGAACATATCAAAACCCAAGATTCTTGTGATAAAAAGTTTTGTCGAGCTATCTGCTGACGAAGTTAAAAAAGAATTTTACAGCTCTATTGGAAAGTTAGAAAGCGCCGGTTTTGAAATAAACTATGCAGACAAATTCAGTTTGACAGATTATATGCTGAGCGCTTATTATACGATAGCCTGTGCTGAAGCAAGCACAAACCTGTCAAGGTATGACGGGATCAGGTATGGCCCCAAGGTTGAGTCTGCTAGCAACTGGAGAGATTATATCAGCAGGGCAAGGTCTTTCTTTGGTCCAGAAGTCAAGGCTAGAATAATGATGGGTACATTTATACTTTCAGCGGGTTACTATGAAACCTATTACCTTAGGGCGCTTCAGCTAAGAAAGATAATAAAACAGGAATTCGAAAAAATCATCAGCAACTATGATGCAGTTTATGTTCCAACAATGCCAGTTCTTCCTTGGAGGATAGGAAACGCAATAGAAGATCCCAAAATAGCTTACGCAGCGGACGTGCTCACGGTCTTGCCCAACCTTACCGGTTCTCCTGCAATATCGCTTCCTGTTGGCAAAGTCAGGGAATTCTTTGTGGGTGGTCAGTTCATTGGTTTGAAGAATGAAGATATGAAATTGTTGAAGGTTGCCGAAATTGCAGAAAAAGTTCTGCAGGTGAAGAGAAGTGGAAGAAATTAAGGTCGGTTTAGAGGTTCACGTTCAGCTCGTTACGTTAAGGACAAAACTTTTCTGTTCATGCTCTTCTGATTACAGGGGTAAACCGCCAAACGTAAACATATGTCCGGTGTGTACCGGGCTTCCTGGTTCAATGCCGACGCTTAACAGAAAAGCTGTAGAAGAAGCGCTTAAAGTTGTGCTGATGCTTAACGCCAAGCCTTATGAAACTTCATACTTTTTCAGGAAAACTTACTTTTACCCTGACTTGCCTAAAAACTTTCAGATAACCCAGTATGATAAAGCAGGGGGTTATCCTCTGGCTCACGACGGTTCTCTAAAGCTAAGCAACGGAAAAACAGTAAGGATAGAAAGGATTCACCTTGAGGAAGATCCAGGAAGGATATACTATGAGGGATCCAGAGCAACGGCCAGGTATTCTCTTATAGATTATAACAGATCCGGAATCGCTCTTATAGAAATAGTCACAGCTCCCGACATGTCATCTCCTGAGGAAGCGAGAGATTTTGTAGAAAGGTTGACTACGATACTTTCTGACGTTGGCATCAACGTAAAAGATTATGAGGGAGCCCTCAGGGTTGACGTTAACGTTTCTTATGCCGGTGGGGAAAGGGTCGAAGTGAAAAACGTAACTGGAGCAGCTTCTGTTGAAAAAGCGATCGTCTATGAAATGTTCAGACAGAAAACTATGTACGAAAAGGGAATAAAAGTGGTCAGGGAAACAAGGGCCTGGGATGAAAAAAGAAGGATAACCATAGCAAGCAGGGGGAAAGAGTTTGAAGCCGAATACAGGTACATGCCAGAACCAGATCTTCCTCCTGTAACAGTAACCGAATCTCTGGTGCAGAAGGTTAAGGACGAAATAGGAGGTTCACAGGAAGATAGATACAGGGAACTCATAAACGACGGCATAAACGAAGAACTCGCAAAAAAGATAAGTTCAGATAAGGACCTTTTTAACATCTATGAAAAAATAAAATTTTATGAACCATCGCTTAAACAGTTGGCTGCCAACGTTCTTGCAAACGAAATATCTTACCTTAAAAAGAGGTATTCAATAAAAACCCTGCCTGAAGATGTTTCAGGGCTTGCAGAGATACTTCAGAACTACAGAGTGATACCCGATCATGAAAGCGTTGTGGCTTACCTTAAAAAATGGATGGAGGGAGAAAAAGTAAAGGTTTCCTTAAAGACCGTTTCTGCTGAAAACCTGCATGATGACATAATGCAAATAATTTCAGAAAACTATGAAAAAATCAAAAACCTTGAATACAATAAAAAGTTTGAGTTCCTTATGGGAATCCTTATAAAAAAGTTCGGAAAGGATAACAAAAAGATTCTTGTTGAAGAGTTGACCAAGGTTCTGAACAAAACCAAATGAAAGTCTCAGACATTCTGCCGCTTCCTGGGGTAAGCATCACATACGAAGATTTTGTGATGCATATATCTAGACTGAGAAGCTTTAAGTATAATACAGTTGAAAGAGCAAAAGCTGGTAAGTGTTATGTTATCGGGGATATTCACGGCGACGTTGTTACATTTCAGAAGATCCTTGAAAAAATAGGAGAAATAGGGAGCGATGAAATGCTGATAACTCTTGGAGATTATGGAGACAGAGGGATGTATCAGGCTGAAACATGGCTTGGAGTTTCTTACCTCAAACAGGTCTTAAACGATAAATACGTTCCTTTAAGAGGGAATCACGAGCCAGACTTAAATTCAATACCTTATCCTCATGACATACAGCATCAGCTTAAAGAAAAGTTTGGAGAAGAGAGAGGAGAATTTGCATACAGAGAGCTCTTTAACACTTTTCAGGTTTTGCCCCTTGTTTTTGAGGAGGAATCGTTCATAGCTATGCACGGTGGCTTTCCAGTAGAAGTTTTTAACCTTAACAATGAAGAAAAAGTAAGAAAAGCAATGTATGAAATACTTTGGAACGATCCCTTTGAAGGGCTTGGGTTTGTTGAATCACCTCGGGGTCTTGGATTTCTCTTCGGTAAAGATATATCAGAAAGGTGGCTTTCCTTAAACGGGAAAAATTTTTTGATAAGGGGTCATGAAGCTGTTGAAGGTTATAAGTTCAACCACGACGGTCTGGTCATAACAGTTTTTTCAAGGATAGGTGCACCGTACTTCAACAGGACCGCCGCCTTTGCCATTATTGAATCGGGAAAAGTATCTTTTGAAACCGTAAAACAATAAATAAGCAAAAGTTATTTATAACCTGATTTTAATACTCATAGTGATTTTATGTTGAGTAACAATCTTCCTATAACTAAAACTGGCACAACAACTATCGGGTTTATTGTAAAGGATGCTGTAATAATGGCCACAGATGCAAGGGTTACTTCGGGTTATTTTGTGGCCAATACATTAGGAAGAAAGCTATACCAGCTTGATGATCACGTTGCAATGACCATAGCTGGAACAGTAGCTGATGCTCAAAACGTAATCGATGTATTAAAGTATCACGCGAGGATGTACAAAGTAGAAAGAGGTCGTCCTATCCCTGTATCAGCCATAGCAAGGCTTGCCGCAAACGTTTTCTTTTACAACAGAATGTACCCGTTACAAGTTGAATCCCTGATAGGAGGGTATGATGAAAAGGGACCCAATCTGTTCATGGTGGACCTTTTTGGATCTCTTTCTCAGGAAGAAATGGCCGCCACGGGAAGCGGGTCACCTATAGCGCTGGGAGTTCTTGAAGATCTTTATAATAAAGACATCAAACTCGATGATGGAATAAAACTGGCTGCCCTCGCCATAACGTCTGCTATGAGGCGTGACATAGCTACTGGGAACGACTTTAACATAGGCATTATTGACGCAAAAGGTTACAGGGAGCTTTCAAAGGAAGAAAAAGAATCGCTTCTTAAAAATTTAAAGATATAAAATGGGTATAGAAGAAGGAAAGCTTTCATCGGTTATATCGGAAATTTTTCAGAGGCTTCCTCCTGAATCTCAGGTAAGCAGGATAGAGTTTGAAGGACCAAAGATAGCTCTTTACACAAAAAATTTAAAGTTCTTTATACAAAATCCAACAGTAATACCTAGCATAGTCAGCGCTATAAAAAAGCACGTTGTCGTAAAAGCTGATGAAAGCGAAAGAAAAGAAGAAGAGGAGGCCAGGGCTGAAATTTCAAGGCTTATACCGAAAGAAGCAGGGGTCAGCGGGATAATATTTGACGGGATACAGGGCGAAATACTCATCGAAGTTAAAGATCCATCGCTCCTCGAAGGAGAAGTAAAATCAAAGATAGACGAGGTTGCACAAGAAATAGGCTGGAAGGTAAAGGTAAGGAGGGTTATATATCATAACCCCCAGACTTACGAATTTTTGGTGCACACTTTAAAGACAAACGAGGAAGAAAGGTTGCTTTTGCTCAGAGAAATAGGTAACAGGATATTCAGAGACAGAATAATATCAAAAAAAGACATAATGATTACCTTACTGGGAGGAGCTGACGAAGTTGGAAGGTCTTCAATCCTTGTGACAACGCCTGAGTCAAAGATAATGCTTGACTGCGGAGTAAACCTTGGAGTTTCTTCAATGGCTGACATGTTTCCAAGGCTTGACCTGATAAATTTATTGTTAGAAGACCTAGATGCTGTAGTGCTCTCGCACGCACATCTGGACCACTCTGGTTTTATACCGGTGCTGTTCAAATACGGGTACGAAGGGCCCGTGTACTGCACAGAACCAACTCTTACGTTGACCACACTGCTTTTGACCGACGCGCTCAAGGTTGCTGAAGCTGAAGGCAAGAAGCTATACTACGATATGTCTCACGTTAAAGATTTCATAAAACACTGCATAACTTTACCATACAGCTCCGTAACAGACATAGCACCTGATGTAAAGCTAACCTTAACCAACGCAGGGCACATTTTAGGCTCTGCAACAATACACCTGCACATAGGTCAGGGCCTTTTCAACCTGGTTTATACTGGGGATTATAAATTTGGCAGATCCAGGCTTTTCCAGCCTGCCAACTATATTTATCCAAGAGTAGAAGTTCTCATAACTGAGTCCACATACGGAGGAAAAGACGATATAATGCCTGCAAGGGAAGAAGCTGAGGACAAGCTGATAAACGCCATAAACGAAACCATCAATCAGGGTGGCAAAGTTCTAATACCGGTCCCTGCAGTAGGAAGAGCGCAGGAAATACTTCTTGTACTGAACGATTACATAAGCCAGAAGAAGCTGGCAGAAGTTCCAGTATACATAGAAGGAATGCTTACAGAAGCTACAAGCATACACCTCCTTTATCCAGAATTTCTTAACAAAGAAATAAAGGATAAGATAATTTTCCAGGGAGAAAACCCATTTATAACAGAAAGGTACACGATAATAAATCATCCCAAGGACAGGGAGGAAGTTTTTACGGGCGGGCCGTCCATAATACTCGCGACATCAGGGATGCTTGAGGGAGGTCCATCGGTCGCTTATTTTTCTGAACTTGCAGAAGATCCACGTAACAAGGTGATTTTTGTGTCATATCAGGTTTCTGGAACAATGGGAAGAAGGGTTCTGGACGGTTCAAAGCAGATTAATATATTGGACTCTAACGGCAAGATAAAGGTCATCAACGTCAACCTTAAGGTTGAAAAGATAGACGGGTTCAGCGGTCACTCTGATTATAACCAGCTTTTGAATTATATATCAAAGTTCAAGAACAAGGTTCAAAGAATAATAGTGGTGCACGGTGAAGACACAAAAGCAAGAAACCTTAACGAATCCATAAACAGAATAATATTCAGGAAAAACATATCTGAAGTTCCTAAAGTTGGAGAAACCATTAAATTATACTGACTCCTTTTAATAATCAGCGTTGATTATTAAAGGTGGAAATACCACATGGATATAGTAAACGGGTTTTCGCCGCCATACGTTTACCTTCCACTCATAGGTTCAAAAAAGCTGCTGATTGGTCCTAGCCTTGTAAACCCTGATGTGCTGAACGTTTACACAGACCCCAAGTACTGGATCAGGCTTACATCAAGGCAGGTGCTTTACATAAGAAAAGCCGGGAAAGGAATTTTCAAGCCGGCCGACCCTAGCAGGGACATAAACGAAAGCTCCATATCAAGGTTAAGGGAAATAAGCCTCTACAGCGGCAACGTAGAAGTTGAGCTTGAATATGTCAAGAGCAGGTCAAACATCATTTTTGACCCTTACGAAGGCGTAACTTTAAGTGGTGGTGAGCTCGGTCGTATAATACATTATTCAGGGGGCGTTGCTGACAGAAGGATTGAAAAGGCTTATGGAGACAGAGACCTTTTGGCCAAAGACGCCGTTTTATACCTGCATAACAGCGGTATAAGCGTTTACAAGATACAGCAGCTTCTTAGCGTAGGTGCCCTCGGTTCTAAAAGAAAGCTTGTCGCAACAAGATGGTCAATAACTGCTGTGGATTCGATTATTTCTTCAAAGCTCATAGATGAGATAAAAAACTATCCAGAGTTAAACGAATACTATCTTGGAGAAAGCTATGCTGTCGGGAACAGGATCATAGTAATGATGTTTCCGGGGAAATTTTATTATGAAATGATGGAAAGCTGGGGACCGTTTTTCGGTAACAGGAACCCAAATGTCGCTATGGATTATGAGGGGTTTTTAGGCAGAACAAATTATGCTGAAGAAGTTGAAGGCGCTTATTACGCAGCAAGATACAGCGTTGCCAGACATCTGCAGAAAATAAAGAGACAGGCAAAGATAGTTGTTCTTTTAGAAGTTGACAGGAACTGGATCCCGAATCTCGGCGTATGGAGGGTTAGAGAGGGCACAGAAATAGCGCTTAAAAATCTCAAAAAATTTGAAGACGAAAACGCTATGATCGATTATGCTTTTTCTAAAACTTATACTTCAAAAAAGAGCTGGCTGAGCAGTTCTTTCTTCTTAAGGCAGAAAACTCTCGAAAGCTTCTTCTAAACCTGGGCTAAACGCTTTTATTAGAAGGTTATAAATCTGATTGTATGGAAAAAATACAAGAATTTTCCAGGATAAAGTTCAGGATTAAGGATGCTGTTTATGAAGGCATAGTCATGCCTCGAACTCTTTATGAAGATGAGGATCACTTTACCGTTAAGCTGAACAATGGCTATAACATAGGAGTGGAAAAAGGCAAGATAGAAATTTTAGAAATTGAACCCCCAAAGGTTTCTTCAGAACAGCCGTATGAAAAGGGTTTTGAATCGACTGGACCTAAAATACTCATACTGGGAACAGGCGGAACGATTTCGAGCAAAGTAGATTACAGGACAGGCGCTGTCAAGCCGGCCTTTACCGCATCTCAGATAGTTGACATGGTTCCCGAGCTGAAGAACCTCGCTTCGATTAGCGTAAAGACGATAATGAACGAGCTCAGCGAAAACATGCAGCCTTCAAACTGGACACTGATGGCAAGGGAGGTTTATAATGCCTTTAAAGACGGTTATGAAGGGGTAGTGATAGCTCACGGTACTGACACTATGCATTATTCGGCATCAGCTCTCTCGTTTGCTATAGAAAATCCATCAGGTCCTGTAGTATTCGTTGGTTCTCAGAGGTCATCTGATCGTCCTTCTTCAGATGCAGCAACAAACCTGCTCGGGGCCGCAATTTTTGCCGCAAAAAGCCACAGTCCGGGGGTTTATGTAGCGATGCACGCCTCGATGGATGATGACATTATTGCCATTCACAAGGGGGTAAAAGTAAGGAAAAATCATACCAGCAGAAGGGATGCTTTTAAATCTATAAACGCGAAGCCCTTTGCTCACGTAGACGTAAAAAATTTACAGATAAAGTTTAGCGAGAAAAAAACTGAAGTGGAAGAACCAATGAACATTTATGAAAAGTTTTCTGAAAGAGCAGCACTGTTAAAGTTCTATCCCGGAATAAGCGAGAAACTGCTTTCTTCAATCTTTAATAAAGAATTGTTTGATGCAATAATTATAGAGGGCACTGGTCTCGGGCATGTATCAAGGAAAGCGTTTCCTTACATAAAGGATTACATAAATAAAGGGGGGTTTGTAGGCATGACATCTCAGTGCATCTGGGGTTCTGTGAGGCTTACTGTCTATGAAACAGGTAGAGACCTGCTCTCAATGGGCGTAATTCCGCTTGAAGACATGCTGTCAGAAGTTGCGCTCGTCAAATCGATGTGGGTAATAGGAAATGGTTTAGATCTGAAAGCAACAATGCCTAAAAATTTGAGGGGAGAAATCAGTGAAAGGAGGGAAGCTTTATGAAAGTAGGGTTTGAGATACACATTCAGGTCAACAGCAGAAGAAAACTTTTCTGCAACTGTAACCCAAAGGACGATGATAGTTCGCAGTTAGAATTCAGAAGAAGGCTTAGGGTTTCTACGAGTGAGCTGGGCGAAATAGATCCAGCTGCCGCTTTTGAAATAAAGAAAGGTTTAAACATAGTTTACGTTTCTGGTAATAAGACCAGCTGTCTAGTTGAAGCTGATGAAGAACCCCCGCATGAACCAGACCCATATTCTGTGGAAGCTGCAATAAAGGTATCGAACATGCTGAACTCGTTTATAGTAGATGAAATACATTTTATGAGGAAGATAGTGGTGGACGGCTCAAACACATCTGGATTTCAAAGAACAGCCATAATAGGTTTGAACGGAAGTTATGCTTTTCGTGGAAAAAATGTTCGCATTCAGACAATATGCTTGGAAGAGGACGCTGCCAGGCTGCTGGAAAAAGGTGAAGGTTATGTAAAGTATGAATTAAAAAGGCTCGGCATACCGCTTCTTGAGATAACAACTGAGCCACTTGAGATTTCACCAGAAGAAGCAAAAGCGCTTGCAGAAAGCTTAGGAAGGACATTAAAACTGACAGGCCTTTTTGCAAGGGGTCTTGGAACCATAAGACAGGACGTGAACGTATCAGTAGAAGGTGGAGGTATTGTAGAGGTTAAAGGTGTTCAGAAGCTGGAGCAAATACAAAAAGTGATTGAATTTGAAGAAAAAAGGCAGAAGATGCTATTAGAGGTTGCAGCCAAGTTAAAAGAAAGAGGTATAAGCGAAGAAAGCTTTGCTGATCTAAAACCTATAGAAGTTTCTGATGTTTTTAAGAATCATTCAAACATTCTTAGCGTAAAAAGGTTCTTCAAAGATTACGCGTTTGCCCTAAAAGCGCCTGGCCTGAATGGTTTATTTTCATATGAAACAGTTCCAGACTCAAGGCTTGGGCTGGATCTTGCCGATATATGCAGGCTATTTGGCTTTAAAGGCATAATTCATTCTGATGAGATTTCTAAATACGATTTTGGCCAAGACATTCTGAAAGAACTTGAAAATAAACTCAAAATAAGCGAGAACGACGGCTTTGTTATAGTCTTCGGAGATAAAGAAAAAGCGGTTTTATGTCTTCAAATGGTGAAAGAAAGGCTCAAGATGGCATTGAAAGGTCCTGTAGCAGAAACCAGGTACGCAACAGAGAAGGGAACAACAAGATATCTCAGACCTAGACCGGGAGCTTCAAGGATGTATCCCGAAACTGACATTCCGACCATAAGGATTACTCAGGAAATGAAGGATAAATACATGGTTGAAATCAAAAGCTGGGAAAAGGCAGTAGAAGAATTCTCTTCAAGGCACTTGATAAATAAAGAAATGGCTGAACAAATACTAGATTCTGAATTTACTGATTTCTTTGAGAATGCCGTAGAAAACTATAAAAATGTACCTCCTACGCTTCTGGCTTCTCTTATCGTGCAAGTTTTCATTCCGTATCAAAATTCAGGGAAAGCTATAGAATATGATGAATTTTTAAAGCTGCTTGATGAGTTTTCTAAAGGAAATATAGCAAAAGAAGCCGTTATTGATGTAGCAAGGTATATGTTAGAAAAAGGAGTAAACCTTGAAAGCGCGCTCAAGGAAATGAACATAGAGAAGCTTAGCTTAGAAGAGCTTAGAAAAATAATAAAGGAGAAAATTGATGAGGCTTTGCAGGAAAACGTTGAACCTTCAAAAATCTACGGCACTGTAATGGGAAGAGTCATGTCCTTGGTCAGGGGAAAGATTGAAGGAAAGATCGTTAACGAGGAAGTAAAAAAGGCTCTCGAAAATATAAATAAAGCTTAAGACCCAAACGTACACAGCTTTCTTTTTGTAACATTAAAATCCTTGATTTTTAATTTGTCTGTTAAAAAAGGAACTATGTTGCTCCTGTAAAGGCTAAATTTTTCGTTCTCATAAACGGCAAAAGAAAACGGGAAATCGTCTATCTTTATGAGCAAATTTTCATATGGGGAAGAAGCTACTCTGTTTCCTCCCGAATAAAGCTCAACATCAATTCCGTAGTGCCCGCTGATTGCTCCTGAACACTTTCCAAGGTTTCTTATAATTTTTTGAAGTATGAATCTTCTTTCATGGGTTGCAATGATTTTTGAGTTTTTTATTTCAGCTGAATCAAATGAAGATCCATAAGCTATAAGCAAAATCTCTGTATCAGCCAGTTTGAACTTTTCGCGGCCTTTAACAAATACACCTCTTCTTAGGTTATTATGTAAAAATATATCTCCATAGTCTATGAATGAATCGTGGTTTCCGTTTATAAGCGCATAACCTATTCCGAGCTCCTCAAGCAGCTTTAATGTTTTTAAGAAGTAATAAAGGTGAACCTTAAAAAGTTCTTTTGAGACGTGCGTATTGCCTTTAAACATTGTGTAGTCTTCAAAAGACTCAGCTCTGTTCTCTTTTGATAGCTGCTCAACGTCTGCAAAGCGTAGACGCTCTCCTTTTTTTATAAAGTAAAATTGGCCAGGGCCGTCAAACAAAACGTCGCCTAAAAAGAAAAAATAATCTGGTTTGAAAAGCTTTATAAGTGAATCAGTAAACTGGAAATTTCTTACATCCGATATGAACATCAATTTCATTTTATGTGCTGATAATTGTTTGTTTTTTAAAAACTTTAACACATATAAGCAGGCTACGTTTATAAAAACATCATGATAAAAAATATTTATTTTGAGGTAGAAACTAAAAAAAGAAGAGAGCTGATAGATATAACTGAGAAGTTAAAAGATATAGTATTAAAGGAAAACGGTTCAGGCTGTATAAACATTTTTGTTCCCCATACTACAGCAGGAATTTTGATAAACGAAAACGAGAGAGGGCTAAAAAACGACATCCTGAGCATGTTTGAAAAAGTTGTTCCCGAAAATGAAAAATACGAACATAACCTGATCGACAACAATGCAGATGCGCATATTTTATCCGTAATCGTAAAGAACAATTCCTGTATACCTTTCTCTGACGGGAAATTATTGCTAGGGACATGGCAGAGCGTTTTCTTTGTAGAACTGGATGGTCCAAGGCACAGAAATGTAATAGCCACCCTGATTAAATGAGTTTTATAAAAAATGAGTTTTAGGGGCTTAAAAATACACTTTCAAATTGAAGATGGGCTCAACCAATTTTCTTTTATTTTTTCGTAAATTTCTTTTGAAACCTTTTCAAATTCATCTGGTTTAACTTTTTTACCAAGGTTTGCTCCCGAGGCGTATTCATGTCCTCCTCCTCCAAATATGTTCGCAAGCGGAACCAAGTTTATATTAGAATTTTTCTTTCTTCTGAAGCTCATGCCACCTTCATCTTTGACTATTATGTAGACATCGGCATCGTTGTTCTCTATTATTTTATTGGCGGCCTGCGTACCTGAGATCAACGATGTTGCATAAGCTATCGCGAACCTGTAGCCATTTATGTTAAAAAATCTAACCGATTTCGCTGTGTACTCCAATTCTTCTCTTTTTTTATTCCTATAATATTCAAGCACATTCTTAAGGTCTTCAGTAACGACTTCTTTGGGCCCCTTTAAAGCGAGTTGAACAGCTAAAAAAGCCAGCCTGCACCTAGGCGGATCCTTTTCTAGGTAATTAAAATAATCTATGATATCGACCAAGTCCATTACGTATTGATCTTTTATGTTCAGCGTGTCTGATTGAAATCCAGCATCAGCTATGAGTTTAGAAATTTCATCTTCAAGATCATAACGCTTTTGTACAAGTACTGAAGCTGAACCCGCATCCTTTTCAACAAGCAAACCCACGTTTATGCCTTCTAATTTTTTTATTATTTCTTCTTTTGTTACGTGATGATCAGTCCATTCAACATTTCCATCAGTTTTCTTTATTCTTTC
Organism: Nitrososphaeria archaeon; assembly: GCA_046536595.1. Classification (GTDB taxonomy): domain Archaea; phylum Thermoproteota; class Nitrososphaeria; order Conexivisphaerales; family UBA164; genus CAYFFZ01. Next base: position 14,866 of record JAWDMM010000003.1, read on the forward strand.
TATTATAAGATCTATCGAGTTTAAGTTGGTCGAGATATCAGCTATAAACACTTTAACTTCTTTAATGTTAGTAATATTTTCAGGATAAACCCTGTCATTGTCCTTATAATCCCTTAAATAAAGCAAATATGGCGTGTCCGAAGAAATTGACTTTCTTATTAGAAGTGCAGCTGAAGAAATTCCGTCAAGATCTGCGGAATGTGAAATTATAACATTGATCATTTCGATTCCCTATATTTATACAGTTTTAATCATGTGAACTACCCTGCCCTCACTGGCAAGGCTTCCCGGTTCATCGAAACGCTTACGTGTGGAATGTTTGCATTCCACCGTCGCAGAGGCGTTTCATCCCTGGGCGTCTCGCCTGCATTCCACAGGCAAAGCCCATTTGGGCATCAATAATATAAAATTTCTTTATATAAAAACATTTCTGTAAGTGGCTATTCATCCCCTACCTCGCGGAAGGGGACTTTCGCCCCTTAACCCCAAAAAGTTAAAAAATTATCTGAATAAATTATAAGCTCATAACACAGAAAATTCATCTGTGCTGATTATAAGTTTGATAGATTTGGATTAATGTTTTAATAATAAGATCATTTTCCAAACCTTCTGTTTCTTTTTTCATAAGTTCTAAGGATCCTCAAAAAATCAATCTTTCTTAAATCTGGCCAGTATATATCCATAAAAACCATTTCGCTGTAAGATGATTGATAGAGTAAAAAGTCGCTCAACCTCATTTCGCCAGAAGTTCTTATTATAAGATCTGGCTCAGGGAATGGAAGGTCTCCAGTATAAAGCTTTGACATAAAAAACTCTTCATCAACAGCTTCAGGAGAAATTTTTCCATCCTTTACTTCCCGGACTATTTCTTTTACAGCATTTAGAATTTCATACCTTCCACTGTACGCAACAGCCACGTTTATGACCATTCCATCGTTGTTTTTTGTACTGCTTTCAAGCTCTTCGAACTCCCGTTTAAGAGCATCAGGCAGAAGCTCTTTATTTCCAAGTGTTTTAATTCTTATTTTGTGCTTTTCTATAAGCCCGCTTTCTTCAAGCTTTTTAAGCTTTTCATACATGTTCTCGACTATAGAGCTGAGCTCCTCAGGTGATCTCTTAATGAGATTGTCTTTAGACAGAGCATAGAATGTTATTATCTTTATATTATAATCCAGAGACCATAGAACAAACTTTTCCGCTATATCAGCTCCATACCTGTACCCTTCCCAGGAGGGAAGGTTTCTCTCGTTTGCCCATCTTCTGTTACCGTCCATTATAACAGCTATGTGCTTTGGCAAAGGGCCTCCTTTAACCTCTTCATCGAGCATCTTTTCATAAAGGGATTCTATACCCATGATTTTGATTATTTTTCTTAAAATTGTATTGGCTTTCATTTTTGTTTAACCTTAAAGTAATCAGCAAGGATATAGTAAATCAGAATTATCATTATGGCAAGTATAGCCAGTATTATAACAACAAGGGATATGCCAGAGATCTGAGGGTTCATAAGAACTATGCCAACGTTGTACACTGGTATGTAAAAAAGAAGAAGAGATATCAAAAGCGTCGCTTCTCTTAAAGCAAGATATCTGCTTCTTCTGAAATACAGAAAGAAGTTTACAACAAGTTGCAGACCTATGGCTATCCACACATAAGTTTCCATGGTTATTATGGAAGCTCCAACAAGGTACCCAAATGCATATACTTCAAAACCTTTTTGAAGCACGGCAAACTGCTGCGAAAGCAAAATCTCCTGTGCGGTCTTTATGCTGCCCAAAATTACTATTATCAGCCCTGACATGGCGCTCAAAAATTTTACAAGAAAGTTTGTGCTCTTTCTCATCTGACCTACAGCGTTGTCAAGGTTAAACCCTCTAATGATAAGAGCCAGACTCAGAATCAATGCGAGAAGATACCCTGCATATTCCCTTATGGGCGAAAGGTAAAGAAGAGAGTATGCTAGCAAAAGTATGCCAGGAACGCCTAGAAAATACTTTGAATATCTAGTATCGTATATAGCCATTTTTAAGTACTTGCCCAGTATTATGTAGCTCTCTTCGATGTTGCGGCTGTACTTAACCACAATTCTGACGATAGACCTTATTGATCCATAATTCATTATGATGGGTAAAATTTCTTCATCTTCAACGCCATCTGATACAAGTATTATTTCTTCAAAATTAAGCTGTTTTTTAAGGTATGCCACTTGATTTCTGATCTTCGTATCAGCTTTTAACCCGCCGTTGCTGTCTCCGCTAACAGCTGCTATTTCGCAATCTTCGTTTGATTTTTTTAATTCATCATAAACCTTGATAGCGCCCATCATTGCATTTCCGTCAGCTTCTTCAGGATCGTTTAGCAAAAGTTTGTTAGCCGCTTCTAAAACCTTCTCTCTTCCGATTATGGGAGTAGATAAACCTGCCTTTAAACCTATATCATCGTCGCGATCAGCAACAAGAACGAGTGTTTTCGACAAACTATACAATTAAGATAAACGGCTATTATTTTAAGTTTATTGGTAGCTTCAAAGATAAACTGCTAATATATGAAAAAATAAAAAATTTAAAAACAAGCAAACAAATGGTTAAACAATTAAATTGAACTACCAGCCACGGGTTTCAGTGATCATACCAGTTTATAAAAACCCAATGAATCTTAGCGAAATTTTAAGAGCTATTTTTAACGACAGTTATAAAGAAAAAGAAGTCATAATCATAGCAGATGAACCGGATGATGATTTTTTTAGAACTGATTTTTTAGAGAGATGCAAGTTAATAGTCAACGAAAAAAGAATTGGAAAAGTTGAATCTCTTAACAAAGCTGTTAAAATAGCTAACGGGGATTACCTGATATTTTTGGATTCCGACGTATTTATACCAGATGACCTTGTATCAAGGTCTGTTCAGGTTGCTCTAAATTCTAATGCGGACATAATAGATTATGTAAAGCTTGGTTACGGCAGCAAGCTTATTGAGAGGATGGCATCAATAGACTACGCAATAGCAAGCGAGTTCCTCGAAATAGGCTCCAAGTTTTCTAGAAAGACCATAGCTCTGGATGGCGCTGCATTTATGATAAAAAAGGATAGCCTGATTAAGGTTGGTGGTTTTGATCACTTTTTTGCTGAAGATTTATATCTGGGTTTGAAAAGCTATAATCACGGGTTAAAGTATATAATTTCTGATATAGAAGTTCGCGTTAAGCAGCCTGATAACATAAAAAAATGGTTTGATCAGAGGATAAGATGGTCTTATGGATTATCAGAATGGATTTTAAACAACCTTTTAAGGTTGATTTTTTATTTTATGAAGACGCCTTGGCTTTTTATCTCTTTTATTGTCTTTGTTGTCTCACCTTTAACTTCATTGGGCTTCTTTTATCTAATTTCAGCTCCTTTTGTTAACAATTTTATGATGCTTTATATGTTTAATCCGGTTATCAAATTTACGCCTTTGTTAGCAAGGTTTCCTATGATTTATCTGGTTTATTTTACACGTTTTTTTGCGATATTTATGGGATCATTTGTTTTAACCATGATAGCTTACTCATTTATTTTAAAACATTACAAAATTAAATACAGATTTTATGATCTGTTAGTTTATTATTTCCTTTATCAGCCATTGTTGTTCGCAACTTACATGCTTGGGTTTGCAATCTACGTTCTTAAAGTTAGGGTTGAACTTAATTGGAAAGTTTAAAAAGGATAAAGTTTTCCTTTAACAAGCCAGTAAGCTATAAGTATCTATATGACAGGAGTGACGAAATAAGGAAATTATCAGAAACAGAATCCGCTTTTCTGTTAGGGCCGTTGGGAATAGGTAAGACATCTCTTTTGAAATCTTATCTGGAACATAAAATGTGTAACGCATTATGGATAAACGGAGAAAGGATAAGGAATTTTAACGCTTTTATAAACAGTTTAAAGAAACAGTACAGCGAACTGCTTAAAAATAGGTTGGTTAAAAAATCACCCGGCCCATTATCTGAATTAAATGCCCCACTTTTAGAGATAGAAAGTTATAAGGAGGGCAAATCAGACAGGTATACTTTTTTAAATAATTTTTTAGAAGAGCTAACTTTTATAAGCGACCAAAAAATCTGTCTGGTTATAGATGATTTTACTGAAATTAGAAAGATAGGACCAGCTTTTTTGGATATAAGCAGATCTATCTATAAGGTTCTTAAAAAAAGAAATATAAGCATACTGTTAGCTTCATCAGAACTCGGTTATGCAAGAGAAATTTTAAAAAAGAAGGATCTCCCGCTTGAAAAAGTATTTTCTGTGCTAACTTTAAAGCCATTTAGTCTTGAAGACTCATCTGATTTTTTATCTAAAGGACTAGAAGGTTACGGCGTTAGCTGTCCAAAAAAGTACATAGGAGATTCCTATTATGTATCTGAAGGCTTTCCTCTTTGGCTCTCACTTATTGGTTTAAGAATGTTAGAAGGAAAGTGCAACCCAGAAGGCATTTATACAGACAGAAGAGCACAGCTGTTCTGGGTTGAAAGGATGACAAAGCTTTCAGCTAAAGAGAAGTACATACTGAGGCTTATAGCAAAGGGGGAAAGCTACAGATCCGTAGGACCACACAGCAGGCGTGCACTAATTTCTCTTATAAGAAGAGGTTACATAATAAAAAACAAGCAAGAAGAAATAGTAGACCCAGTTCTTCAATATCTTTTAAAGATGGAACTCATATGAACGTTATGCATTTTTATATATGTTGATTAAACGAAGAAAATTTTTGGAAGCAAGGTCATAATAAGCTAAAAACGATAAATGTTTAAATAAGAACGTATTTTTATTATTTAAAGCAATAAGTTGTATGATATTCTGAGATCAGAGAACATTAGAAGGATGCTTTTAGATTTTATTTTAGGTTACCCTATAGATATTAGAATTTCTCTTTCAAAAAAAGAACCTATATATTCTGTTAACAACAAAGTTTTAGATGAGAATACTTTAAAGCTTCTGATTGAAAGCAAGATCATCTATTATGCTGGTAATGAAAGTTTTTTAGCTTGCCCTAAAGATGCCTCGATGAACCTGCATGTAATTTTAATCTGTCCCGTGCATAAAGTTGCGTTGCAAAAAATAGAAATATACGAAAATAAAACAACCGGCGCCATAATCAATGCTGCAGCAGGTGAAACGTCTCAGAATTTAATTAAGAGGGGTTATTATCTAAAATGCGAGAAAGGAGAGACAGTTTTTAACCCGGACTTTCTTTATAGGTGTGAGAATGGTCATGTTTTTGGCCTGGAAGATGCGATCGTAGCTAACGTTAAAAAGTACAGGGTGAACGAAGATACGCTTAATTTAGTAAAAGAATATTTTAACGAGTTAAATCAGGTTTCTAATTTCCTGTCAAACGAAGGGTATAAAATACTTGAAAACAGGAAATTTAAAGGATTGAGCGGTGTAGATTATGAGTTTGATTTGATGGCTAAGAAAGGCGAACAGCAGATAGCCTTTTATTTTATCAAAGGGGATAAAGTAGAAGAATTACTTTCTCTCCTTCCAAAACTTTATGATATATCGCAGATACGCAATGTACCTTTGAACATTTTTATAGTCACGGGTAAACAGGTAAACGACGATCTGCTACACATGTTTGACAGGTACAACGTAAAGGTTATAAAAGCAGAAAAAGCAGACGAAATCTTAGACTTTATAACCAAAAACCTTAAATCATAAGTTTTGAAAATTATTAATATTTTATGAGAACCATCAGTTATAAAAAAATTTGGTTGAAATCAGGACATTTTAGCATATTGTTTTATACATTTTTGTACAGCACAGCTATTGAACGGTGAAAAACTTGTCTATTTTAGATTCATTAGCAAAGTTTGCCCTTTCTAGAATAGGACCAAACACATGGCTGTTTAAAATTTTCGGTGATCCTACTGAAGACATTAAAAAGGCATGGATTAACCTTACAGCTGACGAATACTCTTCCTTGATGTTTCTGATTTCGATCATAGCATCAGCTTTAAGCGCTGACATTTTGGCGCTATTGTTTGTATTTATAAGGATTCCCTGGTATATTGTCCCAACGGCTTTTGTTCTGGTTTTCTTTTTGAGCAACGCAACGTTTAGAGTTTACCCGATTTTTCTCAAATCAGAAATTTCAAGCAGTTTAAGCTTGAGGTTGCCTTATCTGGTAATAGAAATGGCCGCCCTATCAGACACCGGGATGACCATTGAAAAAATATTTGAAAGTATGTTAGCACTTGAGCCAGATAAGTATACTAGAAAGGTGCTGAGCTTTATAGTTAGAAACATCAAAATTTTTGGGATGGACATAACTCAATCTTTGGACGCAACGATTAAAAGATCCCCAAGCAGAGACTTTGCAGAGTTTATCCTTTCACTTAAGGGCGCGCTCATGACGGGTTCTGAAGTACGACATTTTCTTGCTGAATACTCTCAAAAGGTTATGATAGATAAAAAGATAAACCTAAGATATCTTATAGAAAGGCTTAACATAATTGCTGAAGCTTTCACAACTCTTTTCGTGGTTCTGCCATCAGTTTTGCTGATCATGATACTGCTCTTCACAATGATCTCGTTTAAACCTTATTATTATGTATTTTTCCTGATCATAACATATGGGCTCATACCGTTAATGGGGATCTTCTTTATAATGTTGCTGGAGGCAACGAGGCCAAGATGAATAAAAAAGATATTCCGTTGCTGGCTGGCATATTTGCTGGCATCGTTATCATTCTGATTATACCGTTAAAGCGCATAGAAATAATGAGTTATCAGTTCGGCATGATACTCGGGATAACCCTGGCAGTTTCTGTTATGCCTTACGGCATAACAGTATACCTTCAGGAAAGGGAAAATTTAATATTGGACAAAGATCTGCTGGATTATCTATCTCAGGTAGAAAGCTATGTAAAATCTGGGAAAAGTTTAATGTTCGTTATAACTTTACCAAAAAATGAAAGGAAGAAGCCATTAAGAAAAAGGCTTGAAGCGCTCGAGAGGATGCTTAACCTTGGAATGTCGCCCGATGATGCTTTAAACAGAATAGCTTTGTCTATGCCAACGCTGCTTTCAAAAGAAGCTTTTTCAATCATACACAGGCTGGTTGTGTACGGCGGCGACGTAAGTGGAGTGCTGGAATCAGTAAGAGAGCATCTTGGAGACCTTTATGCAATTGAAAATGAAAAAAGAAGCGTCATGAGAAACTATGGAAGCATAATATACATTTCATTTTTTATCCTGCTGATCATAATAATATTTTTTATCAGGTTTTTCGTTAACAACACAAGCTCTTTTTCTGCTGTTTCCATGACTTCGCCTTTTAGCTCATTTTCAAACACCTCTACTGTTAAAAATCTAATTCTCCAATTCCTCATTATTGAAGGTTTTGTTTCAGGTTTGATAACCGGAAAATTGATATCGGGGAAGACATCCTCAGGCTTGCTGCACTCAGCAGTAATGGTAATTCTTACGCTTTTTGTTTACTCAATATTTATATAAAATAGGTTAAAGGGAAAGCTGCGCTTTTTAATGCTGAGAGATGCTCAGGATTTGTGTATTCTAGAATGCCAGATGTAAGCTATTTCTCCGGTAAGCTTGTATACTTTAACGTTATTGAAACGCTCGAACATTTTTTTCCTAACAAATTCAGGGTTGAGATCCATTATACTGTTTGTAAGCCAGCGATAAGCCGGGTTGTTGTACAACCCTCCAACAAAATTCACCATTTTAAAGTAAACATAAAAAAAGGCCAGCACGAGCCCTTTTGTAGGCTTGGCAGTATCTAGCATGACAAGGTTTCCTTTTTCGTTTAGAACCCTTGCGCATTCATCAAAAACTTTGTCTATACCCACCTTTTTAAAGCTGCGTAAAGTGAAAGAAGATACTATAGTATCAAAAGCACCATCCCTGAACGGCATGTTTGTCGCTGTGCCTATTACAGGATCAGAAAAGCGTTGAAGCTTCTTTATGTTTTTTAATACCATACTCCTTGTTAAATCCAAACCAACTGGGAAAACACCTGTGTCCTGGTTAACGTTACTTGATAGGTAACCTGTACCAATTCCAAGGTCAAGTACAGACCTTGATTGGCTGAGAAAGTGTTTCGTAACGCTCCTCCTCCACAGCCTTACTAGCATAAAGCTGAAGAGATCGTTGAAGAAATCATACAGCTTTGATACGTTCTCAAACATGCTTTTTATTTCTTTTTCTGGGATCATTTTAAACGATCTCTATTTCAATCTCGTTTCCTGTCTTTAATTTTAAAAGATCAGAAGCGCTTCCCTGATTGAGAGCAAGTTCATAAAACCCAGAACTTCCAAAAACCATGCAAAGCCCCGTGCACTCTGAAAAAGTAGCTTTTATTTGCACGTTTCTGTTTTTTATCATTAACTTTTCACTAATACCATTTATGTGTTCTTTTTTTAAGTTTAAAACGATGTCGCCAAATTTATCAACGTGCAAAACAGTAGCTTTTATGTTATCTTTATTGACTGTGGGCTCAGGAAACAAATATTTTTCTTTAACTTCTGTATATTCCCCGAGTTCTTCAATGGGTATACCTTTAGAAAGGTAAGCCGCTGCAGGAGCAAAAACATCTCTGCCGTCAAACGTTCCATTTCTGTTTTTTAATATTACTTTTTCAGAAGCTATTTTTACTACATTTTCTATATGATCTTCATACGCAGCTGGGTACAGAACGCCGTTGTCTGGTCCCACAAAAAAGTAATTTTTTGTTTTAATGGCTAACGGCTGTCTGCCGGTTCCAACCCCGGGATCTACCACTACCAGAAAAATGGTTTCATCAGGAAAGTACTTATATGAAGCCCACAGTTGAAAAGCCGCATCCATTACAGAAAAACTTTTTGCAGATGTAACAAGGTCTAGAATCAGCGCATCGCTGTTTATTTTAAGAATAACGCCTTTCATGATGCCGTTGTAATGTTCTTCTACTCCAAAATCAGTAAGCAAAGCTATAGCCCTTTTTACCATAAAACGACATTAAAGCTGCAATTAATTAACTTTTTCAGCGCATTGCCCATCGACAGTTAAGTTTTTAAACTCACACGCAAACTCATTTTCAATGAAAGATTTCCTTTCTATAACTGATCTTTCAAAAGAGGAAATCAAAGAAGTATGGTCTATGACAAATAAACTCAAATCTAACCCGTATAATGAGTTGTTAAAAGGGAAAAACATACTTTTGCTTTTTGAAAAGCCATCTACAAGAACACGCGTAAGCTTTGAAGTCGGAATAAACCAGATGGGAGGCAGTCCCATTTATATGGACGCCTCTACATCTCAATTATCAAGGGGTGAATCAATAGAGGATACAGGTCATACTTTAGAGAGATACGTTGATATGATAGTGGCCAGGGTGTACAGGCATGAAGATTTGATCAAGCTTGCAATGAACTTCAGCAAGCCAGTAATCAACGCCCTTTCAGATTTAGAGCATCCAGCACAGATACTGGCTGACTATTATACAATAAACGAAAAGTTCGGTAAAGTGGAAGGGTTAAAGTTAGCGTTCATAGGTGATGGTCAGAACAACGTAGCTAATTCCCTTATACTTGGAGCTGCAATTTTAGGATTAAAGGTAGTAATCGCATCGCCTTCAAAATATCAGCCAAAACAGGCCATAATAAGTCTTGCAGAAGAAATAAGAAAGGGGACTGTAGAGGTTACAGAGGACCCGGTCAAAGCTGTATCTGACGCTGATATAATATATACTGATGTGTTTACGAGCATGGGGCAGGAAAAAGAAAAAGAAGAAAGGATCAAAGCATTTCTCCCTAAGTACCAGGTAAACAATGAACTTTTATCAAAAGCTCCAAAGCACTCTCTCTTCATGCATTGTTTGCCAGCACATTATGGAGAAGAAGTAACAAAAGACGTGATTTATGGTCCAAAATCGATAGTGTTTGATCAGGCCGAAAACAGGTTGCATGTGCAGAAAGGGTTGCTGCTTAAGATGTTTAAAATAAGCTTAAAATGACTGGAAAAGCATAATATAGGTAAAATTTATAAAAACACCGCGTAATACTTTCAGATGGGCCTGTAGCTCAGCCAGGCAGAGCGGCTGGCTCTTAACCAGTAGGTCGAGGGTTCGAATCCCTCCAGGCCCGATAGTTTTTTATTTTTATGTTAAATCGTAAAAAATTGTGCTGGTCTTAGAAAGTTATAAAAAGTTGTTAATGAAGCTGAAAATATGTCTCAGTGTATATATAAAGCTAGAAATTGATTAAAAAAGTTTATAAAAACAACATTAAAGAATACTGTATGAAAATTTCAGCCGTTCTTTTCGATCTAGATGGGACAATAACAGATAGCGCGCCGAACTTGATGTTTTCTTGGGCATCTGCTCTTTCTGAAATTGGTATAAATGTAAAACCTGAAGACTTAAAAAAATTTGTTGGATTATCACCAAAGGTTATAGTTTCAAAATTTATACCAGATCCAAGTGATGAACTAATTGAAAAACTAAAAGAAAGAAGAAAGATGTACTTTAAAATGAACATACATCGCGTAAAACTTTTTGATGATGCAGTTGAACTTTTAAATCATCTGAATCGGGTCAGAATAAAGGCTGCTCTGGCAACCAGCATGGGAAGGGATATGCTGATTGATATAATTCAGTACTTCGATCTTGACAGGTACCTTTGCTGCTGGGTAAGCGCCGAAGACGTAAAAAATCCAAAACCCGCACCAGACGTGTTCTTAAAAGCGCTCGAACTTACAGGAGCAAAAAAGGATCTATCTCTGGGGGTAGGGGACAGAGAGTATGATATTATAGCGCTTAAAAAGGCCGGAATAAAGTCTGCCCTTGTTAAAAGAGATGAATTTAGCGTGTGCAGCACAGTTACTCCGGACATAACGGTTAACAGATTGAGCGAGCTTATTCCTTTAATAGAGCCCTAGATTGACTGAAACTTCTTCTACTTTAGCTTTGGCATATTCAACGAGCTTTTCAACATTAACGATCCTGTAACTTTCCTTATCTATGATCCCCTGTTCGCTCATTTCGTTCAGTATCCTTTCTAAGTTCTTTTCATCGAGTCCAAATAAGCTTATGACAGACTTTTTAAAATCCTCATTGTACCCATCTTTCAGCAGCATAATGGTTGCGGCAAGAGAAGCCACGGGTTCCACATTCTCATCTTTTTGGAACTTCTTTACAAATTCTTCTCTTGTAGCGTCGAGAATGGCTTTAGTCAGGTCCGGCACTATGCAGAAAACTTCCGAGTCTTTTCCCGAAATCTCGGCCCTGTTCAGGCTTGCGAGATAACTCGCCGTAAGCTCGTACAACGTGTTATAAAGCATTTCAGAAATCGAATCGCTGTAAAGTATAAAATCTGCAAAGAGCGCCAGTTTTGGTGGAAGCTGTGAGGTAAGAAGCTTTTCACATGCGTTTTTTCCTTTTACAGCACACGGTATATGATGTACTTTGGTTGTCGCCTCTCTGGTTAGCATGCAACAGTTAGGATAGTTAGCGTAAATGCTGCTGTGCGAAACAGCGTAAGCTGCAAGATATGCGGTTGCCGGATCATGTCTGTCTAGCCACATGCCCACTATAGACTGTTTAGCAGTAAACATTTCTTCTGAAAGTTTTTGAGCCAGTTCTATACCAAGAGGAGTAAGCGAATAAACATACAGGTATTCCTCGTTTGATGGAGCTATATAGTTTAACTGTACAAGATCTAAATCCTCAGCTACTTTTACGAACTTTTCTCTAGTAAACGTTGTATCGCTTTTAAACGAAGTTTTTTTAACCAGCATCCTTCCAGTAGCGTAAAACTTTATCAAAGTATTTTCAAACTGAGAAAGGTTACTGCCAAGCGCCACTTCACTTATCCTTCTTAATGCTTCAAGGCTGACCTCTTTAGGCCTGAGGTATTCTTTGTAACTTTTTTCAAAAAGAAGCTTTTCATTGCCGATTTTTAGGTAGCTTCTGACATATTCTTCTAAATATGATATATCGATGTTTGTTATGCCGTTTTCTATGTAAAACTTGGGTATTCCCCAGGTTACTTTTATCATTTTATCTTTGAAGTTTTGGCATTCTTTATCTAACATTATAAAGATTTCAGAAGCTTGACCTTTTATAACGAGGCCTTTGCAGCTTTCAGAAACAATTTCTTGCACGTTAAAATTATAATAATGTGCTAGATCATTTATGTAGCTTTTGAGCAAATCTTCCCAAACTGAGGATTGCATTGATATACTTTCAAGCTGTTAAATTATAATCTTTCCTAAAAAACTTCAACTTTATGGGGGTTAAGGGGGCGGAAGTCCCCTTTCTCAAGCTCTAAATAGTCCCTTATACAAATATTTTTAAACACTTTAGCACATTATCTTTAAAATACCGGTGTCCAAACCTGAAAATAATGCAGGTATCGGAGAAAAATCTTTTTAGAAGGAAATTGCAGGAAGCCAGAACATATGAGTTGAAGATTTAAAAGAGCCAACGTGGCATATAAGCTGGAAGCCCTGGCTGCAAAGGTTGTGGTAGTTTACAAAAATAGGAACATTTAGAAAACTTTTAAAATGCGCCAAAATCATATTTCTTGTTGTCATGGAATTTATAAAAACGATTAAAGTTAATAAAGACAGGATTGGCGTCATTATAGGTAAAAACGGTGAAGAAAAGAAGTTTATCGAAGATACCTTTAAAGTTAAGCTTCAGATTGACAGCGAGTCAAACGAAGTAGAGGTCCTGGCTACAGATGCAAACTCTGACCCTTTTACAGCATCAATCTACATCGAAGCCCTAGGAAGAGGTTTTTCACCTGAAAGAGCATCCGACCTCCTTAAAGAAGGATACACCATGGTTGTGATAAACCTTAGGGACTACGCAGGTACAAGGAATTCATTGATAAGGATCAGATCAAGAATAATAGGGACTAATGGGTCAGCTAGAAAGAGGGTGGAACAACTGACCGACACAAAGATTTCCGTCTACGGTGATCACATAGCTATAATCGGAAAACCGGATGATGTTAAGATAGCTGCAGATGCCGTCATGGACCTTATAAAAGGGGCCAGGCACGTGAGCGTTTTTAACAAGCTGCAGAGAATCAGAACGATCTTGAAGAAAGACCGCTTAAAGCTCTGGGAGAACGAAGCATGATTTCATTTAAAGAAATTTCACCCAGCGAATTTTTTTACCAGCACAGGGAACTGGCTGGTTTCAGCAACCCTGCTAGGGCTCTTTATTCAGCTATTAGAGAGCTTGTAGAAAATTCGCTTGACGCCTGCGACGGTTACGGGATTCTACCAGATGTTCTTATAAGAATAACAGAAAAAGAACCTTCACCCTCTGATATTAAAGAATTTGAGATCTATATAAAAGACAACGGAATAGGCATACCTCCAGAAAGGCTTCCAAGAGCTCTGGGAAAAGTTTTCTACGGCTCAAAGTTTACGTTAAAACAGTCCAGAGGAACTTTCGGAATGGGAGGAACGATGAGCATCCTTTATGCACAGATAACCACCAACAAGCCTTTGCGGGTATGGAGCAACACAGGTAACGGGGAAACACATTACTTTGAGCTCATGATAGATATTGAAAACAACAAACCGATGGTTTTAAAGCATAAAAAATTCTCACCCGAGAACTGGAGAGGGACGGCTATCAAAATTAACATGCTGGGAGACTACGTTAGGAGTTCCCAAAAGATTCAGGAATATTTTAGAAGATTGGCTCTGTTTACACCATATGCAAACATAGTCTTTGAAGACCCGAACGGGGAAGTTTTCGCTTTTAAGAGGAGCGTTGACAAAGTTCCGCCTCCCCCGCGAGAGGTCCAGCCACATCCAAAAGGAGTTGATCTAGAATTGTTAAGAAGAGTTGTTCAGAGATCAACATCGAAGACAGCTTTGAGCTTGCTTACAAACAGCTTTCAGAGGGTCGGAAGGAAAACAGCGCTTGAAATACTGAAGATGGCTAACGTGGATCCAAACAAACGTCCCTCAGAACTTAAAATGGAAGAAATGATGAACATTATCAACGCAATGAAAACATACGAAAAGTTTTTGCCGCCTGACCCTTCTTGTCTTTCTCCTCTCGGTAAAGAGCTTATAGGAGAAGGTATTAAGAAGGAGCTTAACCCACAGTTCGTATATGCGTTATCAAGGAAACCGTCATCTTATGAGGGTTATCCGTTTATAGTAGAAGCCGCAGTGGCGTCTGATAAAACGCCCGGAATCAAAGTTTTAAGGTATGCAAACAGGATACCTCTTCTTTATGATGAAAAGAGTGACGTGGTATGGAAGTTGCTTAATGAAGAAATAGATTTGAAACGTTATAAGATAGATGAAGATGAACCAGTTATGATTCTTACTCACATATGTTCAACAAAAGTTCCTTACAAAACTGTTGGAAAAGAGTTTGTTGCCGATATACCAGAAGTTGAAAAAGAAATGAAGCTCGCACTCCAAAAAGTGCTCAGGGAATACTCTTTGTTCATAGGTAAAAAGGTAAAAATTGAAGCACAAAAAAAGAAAAAGAACGTCTATGAGCTTTATCTACCTATGATAGCTAAATTTGCAGCTTTGCTGGGGGAAACGAAAACCCCGAACGTTTCTGGATTGATAGATTCTGTAAAGGTTGTTGACATTGAATAGGAAGCAGGAAGCGTTCAAAAGGTTAACGGCGATCGGGAAAAGAGTTGTAGATGACATAAAAAACAACAGGTTTCCGGCCTTAGAAATACCAAGCCGTTCGGTCGACAATATAATATATGATACTAAGCTTAGACAGTATGTTCTTGGGGATGAAAAAATTGTGAGAAATACAAAAAACATAAAACATCTGAGAGCTTTTGCACAGCTTTTATGGATAGCTTATTTCAGTAAGGAGCTCCTTAAGAACAACAAAACATCAACTTTAAGAGATATTTATTATTCTGCACAGGCTTATCGCATAGACTTTGAGGACCAGGACGAGTCTGATGAAATGATAACAGAACTCGAAAGCATAGTTAAAATGCCCCGTGAAGATTTTAACATATACCCGGAAGAAAGAAGCGCCATCTTTGGAGATCTTACCATAGAATACACTGTTCCGGGTTACGAAGGAAAAACGCTTGTTTTAACAACTCATCCAGACGGCGTCATGATAGGGCCTGCTCTGACAACAGCCAATTTTATAAAAACATCAGCTGACAAAGTTATAGTTATAGAAAAAGGAGCTCTTTTTACGAGATTTATAGAGGAAAAGGTTTACGAAAAATACAGATCCATTCTTATAGCAACTGCGGGACAGGCGCCAAGAAGTACCAGATACTTGATAAGAAGGTTAAACAGGGAGCTTGGGTTGCCAGTTTATATATTTACTGATGCTGACCCGTGGGGGATGCACATAGCAATGGTAATTATATCTGGTTCTGCGAATGCGGCTCATGTCACAGATCTGGTAACTCCGGACGCAAAGTGGGCTGGGGTTTGGGCTTCCGATATAACATCTTATAAACTGCCTAGTGACCCCCTTACTGACATAGACGTTAAGAGGCTTTATGAATTGAGAGATGATCCAAGGTATAACGAAGAAATATGGAAGAGGGAAATTGATGAATTTTTACGCATAAAGAAAAAATCAGAACAAGAAGCTTTCGCTAGGTACGGATTAACTTATATAGTAGACAGATATTTACCTACTAAGTTAAAGGAGATGGAAAAATGAAGCTTGAAGAAGTAATCGCAAAAGTGATGACTGTGCCCATTATACTCATAGGGATTTACGTCTTCTTGTTATCCTACCATCAGTCCAACATAATTATCAGGTGGATATACTATATTATGACCGGAATACTTTGGGTTTTTCCAGCTATAGTTCTGATTTCGAGGATAGAAGGGTCAAAAAAAGAAACAGAAACCCAGAAATCTAAAACTGGACAAAAAGAAATTAAGGACAAAAATAAATAAAACATAATTGAGCAAAAAAGGCATAATAGTAATAGGGGGTTGCCCCGCAACTGGCAAGAGCGTGGTAGGCAAGATCATTTCAGAAATGCTTTCTCTGGAACATATTGATTATGCTTATTATCTTTTAGAAAAGAAAGCCGCGAAAATTTTAGATAATGAAATAGTTATCGAAGAAGCTAAGGCAAAAAAGATTTTAAAAGAAAAAGATGAAGCAGTAGTCTCTGGGGTTTATGCTCTTGATTACCTTGATATAAGAAAAGTAAAAAGCGTTTATGTGCTTAGGTGCAACCCGAAGATCTTGTTTTATAGGTATTTACAAAGGGACTATGATCTTGATAAAATAAAAAACAACATAACCTCTGAATATCTTGATCTCTGTTTAAAGATGGCTTTGGAAAAGGCTGGCCATGAAAAAGTAAACCAGCTTGATGTCTCAAACGACGAGCCGCATTATACTGCTCTAAGAATATACTTTTCTTTAAAAAATGGCTACAGAATATTTGATAACGTTGATTGGCTTTCTCAGGTATCAAGAACGTTTGATATGATTTTAATGAAATGATTTTTCAACCTTTTTCTTAGCTTCTCTAACTAATTGTACTCCTAGAGTAGCCATTTCTTCTGCCTTTTTTAAAACCCTATCGTGAGCAAAAACCCTGATTACGGGTTCGGTCCCTGAAGCTCTTATTAGCAACCATTCATGATTTTTGTAATAGACCTTTATACCATCTTTATGCATCTTTTTGCCCTCTAAAGCCCTGTCAACTTCATCTATAACGCTGTATTTTATTTGGTCTGAGCACCTTACTTCTCTTTTAACTACATAAAATCTTGGAACGTTCTTTAAATTTTCAATAAAATTTTCATCTTCTAAAGCTTTTAGCGTTGAATAAACAGAATCCCCATAAAGCAGTATTTCAGGCCATATGTATTTTCCCGATTCCTCAAACGCGAAAACAACTTCGCTTTTGTTCTTTCTTACAGCGTCAATCATAGCTGGAGGACCCACCTTTGTCCATATTAATTTAGCACCATATCTGCGAGCTATTTCTACGATCGAATCTGAAGAGTTTATAGGAGTAACAATCTTACCCTTCTTTGATTCGAGCTGTCTTGCAGCAAAGTATGCTCCCGCAATGTCCCCAATGATTATTTTTCCGTTGCCGTCTAAAAAAATTGCCCTGTCCCCGTCGGCGTCAGTAGCAACACCAAAATCATAATTGCTTTTTTTGATCTCCTTTACGGTTATTTTTAGATGCTGCAGTGTGGGGCTCGGTAACCTTTTAGGGAAGCTCCCGAGTGGTAGAGAATTTATTATTTTGAAATCCAATCCCAATTCTCTAAAAGTTTCTTTTGCATAAGCTCCCGCTACCCCGTTAGCGGCATCAAACATGAATCTGTAATTTTTTACTTTTTTTACATCCCTCAGTAAGCTTTTTACATAAATGCTCTTTGCATCATCAACGGTCTCATATCTGCCAAGTTTTTTCCAGTTTTTTGGAGAATCTAGAGTTTTTTCAAACATCTTTTCGACTTTTTCAGAATCGTCTAAACCAAGCTCACCTGTGTCTTTCAGAAAATATAATACTCCAGCTATGTACGGTGGTGTATGACTTCCGGTAACAGATACAGCGCCTTCAGCCTTAAATTCTTTTATCATTCTGGCTATTACAGGGGTAGGTGCCAGGCCTATATCAAGAACGTTAACTCCTTGAGAAAGCAGCGCATCTATAACGGCAAACTTTAAAGTTCTCGATTGCTGTCTGTCATCTTGGCCTACAAGAACAGTGCTGTAACCCGTATATTTCAGGTAAGCTGTGGTAAGCCTGTATACAACGTTAGGCTTTAGGTTTTTATCTATAAACCCTCTGGCTCCAGAAGTGCCGAATATCATACGGTGTAACTTATGCAAAAGGACTTTTATCTTTTATGAGTGGCGCAGCTTACTATCTTATCGTTCGAAAGCGTATAGCAGGGCAACCCCAGATCGCTTAATCTTCTTGCGAGTTCAAGGTCTAATGTAAATACAGGGTACCTGGTTTTTAAAGCGAGTTTTAAAATATCGTCGTCAGCATTTTTGTTAAATTCTTCAAAACTTTCGACCGTCAGCAACCTGTAGTTTTTAATTATCTTCCTTTTTTTGGAAAGTTTTTCGAGTTCAACTATGACTGATTTCGGTACAGTTATTTCAGGCATTCCTATTTCATCTACTATACGATCTAGCACATTACTGGGTTTTTCTAAGAGGTATATTATAAAGCTCGTATCAAATATAACCTTCATATTATAATTCCGGAACCCGCAAGGCGCCACCTGTCAGCCACTATTCTGCTTAACGCTACCCTGTCTCCACGGAGCGTGACAGCTGGCCTCTTCAGTTTTATCCTCATAATTTCCTTTGTCACTTCTTCAACAACACCCAGGTTTGTCATTGTGCCTATGTTTAGCCTCACATTTTCTCCAGGCCTCAGCTTTTCATACCTTACCATTTCCTTCAAGCCTATTACGTATTCAAATAATTCATATTTTATAACGATTTCATTAACAGGGTCAGGCAAAAATCCTACCTTTGCTACATAGTTTCCAACCATTATATCGTTTTTGGTAAATATTGGATCAAGATTGGTGCCTATGGCTATAAGTCCACCGGGCAGGACCTCATCTACAGGTCCACTTGAAGTAGATAAGCTTACTGCTTCAGTGATTATTGGTTGATATGAACCCCTTACAGGTATGCCGGGTTTTATTTCTATTTTGTCGCCGACCCTTATTTTTCCCTGTTTCAGTGATCCACCAAGAACTCCTCCTTTGAGTTCAGAAATTTTAGCGCCGGGTTTGTTTATGTCAAAAGATCTCAAAACCTGCATGAGAGCTGGCGCGTCAGGATTTCTGGGCGGAGTTGGTATATATTCTTCTATAGCCTGTAAAAGGGCGTCAACGTTCAGCTTTTTCTGCGCTGAAACTGGAATTATTGGTACCTGATTATAGCCAAAGGAACTCAGAAACTCAACGATCTTGTTATAGTTATTCAGTGCCTGGTCATAAGTTACAAGGTCAACCTTGTTCTGAACAACGACAATGTTCTTGATTCCTATCATTTTAAGCGCCTGAAGGTGTTCCTTGGTTTGTGGTTGCGGTACTGGTTCATTTGCTGCTATAACTAGAAGAGAGCCGTCCATGAGTGCCGCTCCACTGAGCATGACGGACATCAAACTTTCATGACCCGGTGAATCAATAAAACTTATAACCCGTTTCAGCCTTGCTTCTCCTTTTGGACAGTTGCCATCTGTGTTAAATTTTTCTGGTTCAGGAAGCTCGGGACATTCATAAATAGCAGCATCAGCATATCCTATTTTGATCGTAATTCCCCTTTTGAGTTCTTCGCTGTGCATGCTCGTCCATTTGCCTGTAATGGCTTCAACCAGCGTTGTATTATGAGAGATTATACCGTGTGAAGAAATAAAGTTATGAAAAAACGGTACGCTTAAATCAAAAAGATAGCCTTCATAATTTTTGGGTATGTTTTTTACGACTTTATCTAGTATAAGCTTCTTTCCTTCATAAACTAATATCGATTCATCAGGTTTAATTGTCTGAGCCTTTTTCCAATGATCCTTTACAAGCAATTTATGTACAGGTGTAACGGATATGGATCTGCCGGTTTCGGTTTCTATTGATATTATCTTCCCTCTGTACTTCTGGAGATATACAAAACCACGGCTTTTTCTCAAATCTTTTCCGGAAAGAGAAACAGAAGACAAAGGAGGTTCAAAAAGCTTTTCATCATAAGCTTTTTTAAAATCATATCCTACGATTTCTTTTAATATTTCACGTCCTGTGTAAAAAGTGTCTCCAATATACGCGCTTTCTTCTAAAGTAAGGCACTTTCCATGATCAACGTGGCCTGCAGTACCTATGTTAACTTCTGGCTGTTTTGGAATTTTCAATCTTCAATCATTTAAGCTACTAATGGCTATAAACTTATCTCTCTTAATTGAGAGTATCGCTTAAAAACATACAATCAAGATATAATCTGTGGAAAAATACTCTATTGCAAGCATTTCAATAATATTTAGCAGAGCCGTTTACAGCATGTACTGGGTTTATCTTTCTCCGGCTTACATCTACTACATGCAGGAATTTTCAATACCCAAATCTTTTCTGGGATACATATCATGGTCATTCATAGTTGGATCTGCTGTAACTCAAATGCCAGCGGCCTATTTAGCTTCCTACAGGGGGCCCATAAAGGTTTACCTGTTAGGCCTTTTTTTGCTTTCGTTTTCCGGCATATTTTCAGCTTTCAGCTTTAACTTTCAGATGCTTCTCATAACAAGAATTATAGCAGGGGCAGGAGCAGGGCTTTTCTTTTCCACTGCTGGGTACGTTCTCTCTTATATAAATCAGAAAAGGCTGGGTTTTTGGATGGGTGTTTATAACGCGGCCTTTGCTGTCGGAGCTATAACGGCTTATGCTTATGGTATGTTATACACTTATACAAACTGGAAAGTTCTCGTATCGTCGATATCATTATTTGGAGTTATGGTTACACTAACAGATTACTTTCTGTTAAGAAGGATGGGTATAAAAATTGAAATCGACAGGAACAGACCAAAAATCACCAAAAACATAAAGCCGATCCTCGTCGCTGTAGCTATTTCAGGTTTCTGGGGGACTTACTATGCTGCGGAAACGCTGCTTCCTTCTTACTTTGCGATCGTAAACGGTTCAGTAAAATTTGGCAACGAAGTTACCATAATGTTACTGGTTTTCAGCTTTATCGGAGGTTTCTTCAATTATTTTTATGACGTTTCGCCCTCTAAAAGGCTTTTCCTATTTATAACGGTTTTTCTCGGCGGTATCGGGTTCCTTATGTTTAGCTCAAAAGAACTTTTTTATTTTGGTCTGTTTTTGATAGGTTTTTTTGACGAGATTGCTTTTTCGGCTTTATACGCCATTTCACTCCAGCTTTCAGAAGAAAAGTACTCAGCAATGGCTTTATCGGTAGTTAATTTCATTAACATGGTTCTTGGTATGTGGATTTCTATAGTATTTTCATACTCAATGGTTTATCTGGCCAAATATCTGTGGCTGCTGATGTTTCTCATAACAGTCATTCCTTCTATTCCTCTTTTGCACAAATATTTTGAACCAAACAAGTCAAAGTAATTGTTAAGCTTTATCTTTTTACCAGAGACCTTATCCGAAACAGTATACCAAACTTTTGTATGATGGATTTGCCGCCTTCAAGTTTTATGAGCGGCTTTTCCTTAAAATAGCTTTAAACTGTCAAGCAGGTTAATCAAATACGCTGATTATTATCACAATACATTATGTGGTGCCAGTCAATCGCAACTATTACGGGTTTTTGAACGCGCCAGAATCTCTCATTTTTATAATTAGTTCGTTGTACTCATGGGCCCTGTTGCTTCAGGTTGTTCCTTATAGCATGTCCACATAGGTTTAAAAAGCATTATCCATAGATTTTTCCAAAGGTTGATTAAAACATAATGCGCTTTACCATTATTAGATCGTAAGATTGTTTATGGTTTGCATAAACGGTAAAAGGCCATCCTGCGTTAAAAAAATTTTGAACTACTGGTAAGGGCGGGGTAGTTTTCAAGCTCGTATAAATTCTATTTGTTAATTAAAATATATAAAATCGGGGTCACAAAGGATAATGATGAGCTATCGGGAACTTTTTATTTCGCCGTCTCCAAAAATTTCAACTGGCGACGAAAGTTCAAAGGTTTACATAATGGGCGTGCCTTTTGATTTTACTACATCTTACAGACCAGGATCCAGGTTTGGGCCACTTACTGTTAGACAGGCCTACTGGAACATAGAAATAGTGGACCGCAAGCTAAACGTAAACGCTGAAAAAATACAAATCTTTGATATGGGTGACCTATCATATTTTGCCAGCACCGATGAGATGATAAACAGCTTATCGAAAGTTTCAAAAGAAGTATTTTCAGAAAACAAGGTTCTTGGCACAATAGGTGGTGAGCACCTGATTACCTATCCGATTTTAAAAGGTCTAAAAAACATATCTCTGGTTGTTTTTGATGCTCATCTTGACTTAAGGGACACTCTTTACGGGCTTAAAGTATCACATGCAACTTTTTTGAGAAGGCTTCTAGAAGATAACAAAAGCTTAAAAGTTTATCATATAGGGTCTCATACCTTTGTAGACGAGGAATTAGATTTTGCGATATCCCACGATGTTGATTTATATACCTATTATGATATAACGGAAAGGAAGATAGAATCCCTTAAAAACATAATAAGAGATGACGAAAAAATTTACGTGTCGGTGGACATGGACGTGCTGGATCCATCGTGTGCTCCTGGAGTGGCAAACCCTGAGCCGGAAGGTCTTAATTATGAAAGACTTTTCAACCTTTTGAGGTCGTTAAAGGGAAAAAATATAGTGGGTTTTGATGTTATGGAGACTAACCCGTTGCTAGATCCTTCTGGCATAACTTCTATAGCTGCAGCCAAGGTTCTTTCCCTACTGGTTATAGATTCTTCAGGGGTCTGAATTGCCAGATTTTGTTAGGGATTATATAAATCCGGTAACTTTCAGAATTGGGAAAGCTCTTGGAAGAATTGTAAAGGATCCAAACGTAATAACTCTCACAGGTTTTTTCATAGGGGCGCTTACGGGCCCACTTCTTTATTTCAAGTCAGTTTATCTTGCAGTTCTGGCGCTGATAGTATCCGGAGTGTTTGACATGCTTGATGGTGCAGTAGCAAGAGCATTAAACAAAATTACAAAAAAAGGAGCTTTTTTAGATTCCAACCTAGACCGGCTTGTAGAGGCATCGCTCTATGCAGGCATAAGCGTTTATCAACCAGGCCTCGCGATCTATTCGTTCCTAGCTTTTATATTTTCTATAATGGTTAGCTATTCAAGGGCAAGAGTAGAGGGTCTTTCTCATGGAATAAGACCTAAATCCATAGAATTGGGAGAAAGAGGAATAAGGCTTTTGATAATGATAATAGCAATGCTTTCAGGTTACACATTTTACGGGCTTTTAATTGTCATAGTAATAGCATTTGAGACTTTTATGGAAAGGCTAATACTTTATTACAGGTTTCTCTCAGCTCAAAACGATTAAAAGCGTTGCTTTTTTCCGCGAAATATCCGAAATAATTAATAGTATCCAATTTCTTTTCTTTCTAGCTTGAAAATTTTAGCGCTACACGGTAAAGGCTCTGATCCAGCCAAAATAGCATGGTTAACTTCTCCGTTGAAGATTTTTGGAAATGTTGACGCTCCCTACGTTGATGTAGAGGCGAGCGAGTTCCTCAAATCTTACCTAAAGACAGAATATGATATTGTGGCTGGACATTCAAGGGGAGGGACTTACGCATTGCTTTATTCCGCTTTTAAGGGCAAACCTGTAATAGCTGTTTCATCCCCTTCTGACAGGTTAAAACAGTCAGAGTATTTAAAAGAGTTTCAAGCGGGTACAGTTCAAAAAAGGCTTTACGAAGATCTCCAAAAAATACCAAAAGAGTACTTGGCTGAGACATCGCCAATTAATTATGCTGATAAAATCAAAAACGCGCTTTTAATTCATGGCAGTGAAGACGACATAGTTCCCGTACAGCAAAGCAAAGAACTCTGCAAAAAGATAGTCGACTTAGGAGGGAAATGCATGCTTTACGTTATAAAGATGAGACATACGCCTCCAGCATCCCGTTATGGCGAAATACATAAAATTATAGAAAGCTGGGTGAGGGATAATGTCAGCTGAAAAGTACATAGACGATGCTTTAAAAGGAGAACATGGAGAAGCGGCAATGATAGCTGCCAAGGTGCTGGTTGCTATAGAAAAAGCTTCAAGGTCAAAAGGATTTATAAAAATATCCTCTGCGCATATATCAGGGATCAACTATCATAACATAGGCGACGCAGGCCTTGAACTCCTAAAAGACATTTCCAAAGTTGCCAGGTTTAGCGTTCCAACCTCTATAAATCCGTGCGGAGCTCCTGTTCTTGAAACTGATAAAACTTTCAGTAAAGAATTGGTTGAGAAGCAGAAGGCTATCTACGATGCTTTTATTAAGATGGGCGCAAAAAATTCATGCACATGTGTGCCCTATGAAGGATTAAACGTGCCAAAAAGGGGGGAACATGTTAGCTGGGCAGAAAGCTCAGCTGTAGTCTACGGCAACTCGGTTTTAGGTATATACACCAACAAAGAAGGAGGGCTAAGCGCGCTCGCCTCAGCCATACTGGGCTTTACTCCCTACTACGGAATGCATGTGGATGAAAACAGGAAGCCTAAAAAGATAATAAAGCTACATTTTCAGATAAACGGCAATGTAAGATACGGAGCGCTGGGTTACTTTATAGGTAAATTTACAAAAGACATAGTGGGAATAATGGGGATAGCTTCAGCTAAAAAAGGAGAGCTTAAAGCACTTTCAGCTTCGATAGGTACTTACGGTCCCCAGCCAATGTTTGTTATTGAGCCACGTGCTGATGAAGCAGAAATAGTGCCTTTAGAAAAAAACCAACTAGATGAAGCAGTTTCCAAGATAAGCGATGAAGCTGAACCGCAAGCCATAGTACTGGGTTGTCCTTTCTTATCTGCTGAAGAAGTGAAAAAGCTTGCTGACCTTGTCAGAGGAAAAAGGTTTGACATACCAACGTATTTGTTCATTGATAGGACGAGCTTTGGCGAGCTGTCTCAGGAAGAAAAAGAAGCATTGCAGGCTTCAGGCGCAAAACTGTATTTTGACGTATGCCCTACTTTATCGTATTTGCCAGAAACTTTTGGTTATACAAACGTCTTAAGCAACAGCGCAAAACACTATTTCTACACAAAGCATCAGTCAAACATAAAAGTAAAGCTGATGGATGTCGAAGAAATTGTTGACAAGCATGTAAAAAAATGAGCATGTAAACCGATATATTTAAGGGAAAAAATGACATTTTATGCAGGGATGGATAAAAGTATACACGGGACCTATGTTCAGCAGAAAGACTGAAGAATTGCTGATCGAGCTCAGAAGGTATGAACTCGCAAAAAAGAAGATAATACTGTTCAAGCATGCAATAGATAACAGGTACGGGGAAGAATATGTTACAAGTCACGACGGCAGAAAGATGAAGGCAATCAAGGTTTCAGATCCTTCAGAAATATACAACATTGGGAAGGAATACGAGGTCATAGGAATAGACGAAGCACAGTTTTTCGATACAGAAATTGCTGATGTTGTGAACAGGCTTGCTGATGAAGGCAAGCGCATAGTAATAGCAGGATTAGACAAGAATTTTCTAGGAAAACCTTTTGGACCTATGCCTTTGCTTCTTGCTATTGCTGATGAAGTTATCAAGTTAACTGCTGTTTGTCCTGTTTGCGGAGAACCAGCAACTTTTACTATACGTAAAAGTAAGGAAGAGCAAGAGATCCTTATAGGAGGGTATGACCATTATGAACCCAGGTGCAGAGTTCATCATCATACAATATTAAGGTAAAATCAAAGCGTATTGTAACGGATGCTCTCAAAAAATAGGTTAATTAGAAAAATTTATATTCAGAGCTATTTTAACTAGTTTGATGCTTTCACCAATAAGATGTTTTAGCTGTGGCGCTTTACTTGGCGATAAGTATGAAAAATTTAACGCCCTTGTTGCTAAAGGTATGGAACCTTCTAAAGCGCTGGATAAGTTAGGAGTTAAAAGATACTGTTGCAGAAGGATGATTTTGAGCAATTTTGAAACTTTAAACAAGATGCTTCCTTATGCAGAGGCAGCGGCCCTTTTAAACGATAAGGAGGAAGAAATTTAGTTGGAGATAACAGACGTTAAGATCCACCCCAGCTTTACCAGTAGAGGGGATGAAACAGTAGAGGCAACGGTGTTTATAAAAAACCATAAAGCAACTGCAACCGCGCCCGCTGGTGCTAGTACCGGCGAAACTGAAGTGATACACATGCCAAAAGGTGGATTTTCAACAATTGAAAAGAACTTTGATAAGAAAAAGCTTTTAGGAGTTGATGCATCAGATCTAAAGGCCGTTTATGAGGCTCTCGTTAATATAGGAGGTTCTGATAAATTTGAAAAGATAGGCGGAGCTACAGCATTTGCAGTATCAGTTGCAGCCCTTGCAGCTGAATCCCTTGCTTCAGGCAAACCATTTTACACGCTTATTGGTTTTGAACCCAGAATACCATATCCCATTGGGAATGTGCTAGGAGGGGGTAAGCATGCTGGAACTGGCTCTCCAGATATACAGGAATTTTTATCGAGCCCTGTGGGAGCAAAGAACGCTTTTGAAGCTGTAACATTAAACCTTAAAGTTCACAAGGAAGTTAAAAAAGAAATAGAAAAAAGGGATCCGATGTTTGCTGGCGGCAAAGGTGACGAAGGTGCGTGGGCTCCAAGGCTTAAGGACGAAGAGGCGCTAGAAGTAGTAAGAACTGCTATAGACAGGGTTTCAAAAGACTATGGCGTCAGGATAATAATGGGGCTAGATTTTGCCGCATCAACTCTTTATGAAAACGGTTTTTACAACTATGCGAGAAAGGGCAAAAAACTTTCTAAAGAGGATCAGTTTAAGTATGTAGAAGATATAATAAGCAAATATGATCTTAAGTATGTAGAAGATCCTTTCTTTGAAGAAGACTTTGAGTCTTTTGCTGAGCTTACAAAAAGTTCAAAAGCACTGATAGTAGGTGATGACATCTTTACAACAGACTATAAGAGGTTAGAAAAAGGGGTTAAAATGGGGGCTGCGAACGCGGTAATTCTCAAGGTAAATCAGGTGGGCACTCTGTACCAGGCAAAGCTTTTCGCTGAGGTTGCTCATAAGAACAATTATGCAGTGATAACCTCCCACAGAAGCGGGGATGTGTGTGAAGGTTATCTTGCAGACATAGCTGTGGGTATGAAATCATCATTAATGAAAAGCGGAGTTGTTGGAGGGGAAAGAATATCAAAGCTTATAAGATTAGCAAGAATAAATGAAGAAAATGGAAATATACCTTTCTGGAGGCCGAGCATATAATGGCAGAAAAACAGCCTGAAGATAAAAGCGAAGAAGGTTCAGAAAATAGAAAGATAAATGTTCAGCTTACGGAAAGTGCTCTGATAGCTTCCGGGATAAGGATCGGAACAAACGTCGCAACAAAGCACATGAAACAGTTTGTGGCCAGGAGAAGAGAAGACGGTTTAAACATCCTGGATTTAAGCAAAATACTTTCAAGGATAGAAATAGCCGGAAAGTTCTTGTCAAGATACGATCCTAAAAAGGTTCTTGTTTATTCTACAAGGGAAGCGGCTTTTACTCCTATAACAAAATTTGCCGAGCTGACAGGGGTAAATTACGTTTTAGGGAGATTATTACCAGGAACTCTTACAAACCCGTATCTGCCTGATTATAAGAACGTTGACCTGGTTCTTATAGTAGATCCTGCAGTAGATAAGCAGGCTATAGAAGAGGCTATAAGGGTAAACATACCGGTTGTTGCCATCTGTGACACAAACAACGTCTGTAACTTTGTTGACCTGATAATACCTGGAAACAACAGAGGGAGAAAATCATTGGCAATGATATTTTGGCTGCTTGCCAGAAGCTATCTGATAAATTCTGGCGCTATGCAACCGAACGAAGCTATGAAATACAGTCCATCGGACTTTGAAATGAAGTTTGAAGAAGGAAGCTATGTGGAGAGTTAGAAAACCAGCAGTTGCAGGATATTTTTACCCAAGCGAAAAGAATGAACTGATAAGTTTAATCGAAGAAACGTTTAGATCTAAAGATTTGGGTCCTGGTTTACTTCCACCATTAAATGAGCAAAAAAATGTTCTGGGCTATTTGGTGCCCCACGCAGGTTATGAATACTCTGGATATATAGCAGCTCACGCTTATCTTGAAATATCAGCACTGCCAGAAGGTTCTACCTTCATAATTTTGGGTCCAAACCACTACGGTATTGGCAGTCCGTTAGCGCTTCCGCAGAGCGAAATCTGGGAGACTCCTCTCGGACAAGTAAAGGTTGATACGTCCTTGAGAAATGAAATAATGTCTGAAAAATCAATAATAGACATGGACGATGGGGCTCACTGGAGGGAACACAGCATAGAAGTCCAGATACCTTACCTTCAGTATGTAAAAAAGGACTTCAAAATACTCCCGATATCTATGACTCTTATGGAAAAGGAGTATGCAGTAGAAGTTGCAGAAATAATCTATAAAAAAATCAAAGAAAAGAAAAACTACTACATTATAGCATCTTCTGACTTGACACATTATGAGCCTGCTGAAAGCGTTAATAGAAAAGATGAAATTGCTATAAAAGCGATAACGAACAGAAATCTTGATGAGCTGTACATGGTTCTTAGAAAGTATGATATAACAATGTGCGGTTATGGTCCTGCAGCTGTGTTAATGCACCTGAGCAACCTTCTAGGTTATGATAAAGTAAAGTTGCTAAAACATGCTAACAGCGGGGACGTAACAGGGGATTACAGCTCTGTTGTGGGCTACGCTTCTATCGGTTTTTATAAGTAGCGGATTGTTTTTAAATATGGTAACTTATTTTCTAATAGAATGAAATTCAGCGAAGCTGTAGCTCCTGCAAAGGTCATTTTGTCTGGAGAACATTTTGTAGTGCATGGTGCAAGAGCTTTAGCCGGCGCTATAAACCTGTATCTGAAAACAAGGATTGAAGAAAGCGATAAAGACATCATACGTTCTAATGGTAAAATCATACGTGCCGATTACGTGCTTAAAAAGGTAAAGGAGATATCAGGAGTCAGAAATGTAAAGGTTTTGGTACGGAGCGCAGTACCAAAGTCAGCAGGCCTTGGTTCCTCGGCTTCTTTTCACGTAGCAACTATAATTGCGGCGTTCAAACTCAGAGGTATAAATCCTTCCCGTGAAAAAATATTCGAAGAATCGATGGAGCTTGAAAGGGAGGTTCATAAAAATCCAAGCGGCATAGACGTTTGGGCTGTTTTGAACGGTGGCGTCTTTATTTTTAAAAGAGGAGAAAAAAATTATTCAATAAATTCAAAGATTGAAAAAATCCTGTTGATAGACTCAGGGCAAAGAAGAAACACCGGTACCCTGGTAAGTAAGGTTGGATACATGAAAGAAAATGAACCAGAAAGGTTCAGCGAGCTTGTAGAAATAGCCGATTCAATCTCATTATCGATGAAGAACGCTCTGGAATTGGGAGATGTTGAAAAAGTTAAAGGCCTTTTCAGGATAAACCAGTCTCTTCTTGAGCTTATAGACGTATCTACTCCAAAGATAGCTCGCCTTTTAAAAATGTTGCAGGAAAAAGGAATTTCAGCCAAAATTACCGGAGCTGGCGGTGGAGGATATCTAATTGGATTACCTGTAAAAAAGGTTGATGGCTTAAAAACAAAAGAAGTAAAGATTGGAGTTCGTGGCGCTTACGATATAAACTTCACGCATTAAAGTCATCGATTTACTACAATTTAAGAAAAAGAACCATTTACAGAAAAAGTTAAGTTTAAAGATGCTAAAACAGAAACGTTAAGCAGATGTCTTTGACAGTTGTAAAAATGGGCGGTTCCTCTATTACATTTAAAGATAAACCGTTCAGCATAAACGAAGAAGGAATAAACAATATAGCTGAAGCTTTGAGGGAGGCTGGAATGCGATATTTTTTAATTCACGGAGGGGGATCGTGGGGACACCCAGCAGCTACAATATATGGTCTTTCAAGTTTTTATCATTCAGATTCCGGCAAGGGGGTAAGCTTTACAAAGATCAAGATGCTGCAGCTCAGTGTCCAGGTTCAAAAAATTCTGATGGAGAAAGGCCTGTTCACGTTTTACTTTCCTGCACAGCTGATTGATACGCTCAATAAAGATGAAGTTATAGAAATGATCGAAAGGTCTGTATATCCGCTGACGTTCGGAGATGTCATCTATGAGTATGGAAAAGGGTTCAGGGTTATAGGAGGAGATGAGATAGCGTTAAAAATCAGCTACAAATTTCCAGTAAACAAGGTGGTGTTCATTATAGGAACTCCAGGGATAATGGATGAAAATGGTAATGTGATTAAAAAAATAAGCGTAAAAAGATCTGAAGGATCTATTTACATAGGGAATGTGCCGATAATAAAAGGTAACAGCTTTGAGAGATTTCAAAAAGTACTTACAAAAATATCAGAAAACTCTCCTGACGCAACGGGCGGTTTAAGTTTCAAGCTTTACATTGCTTATATGTTGGCTAAAGCGGGCATAAGCTCTGTGTTTATAAGCTCAGGCAATAAGGAAAATATTATTAAAGCATTAAAGGGTTATAAGTTTGATGGTAGTGTAGTGATGTCTGATGGAAGTTAAGGATAGAAAGGTTGAGCACATAAACATCGTTAAAAAAGGCGGAGTTGAGTATGAAGAAACATCTGGTTGGTTTGAATACGTGCATCTTATTCATCAGGCGCTTCCCGAAATTGATCTGCAGGATGTAGATACTTCTGTAAATTTTTTGGGTTTTAAGCTTCAAGCACCGCTAATAATAGACAGCATGACCGGAGGAAGCGAAGAAACGAAAGAAATAAACAAAAACCTTGCGGCCCTTGCGCATGAGCTCGGAATAGGAATGGGCGTAGGTTCTCAGAGAGCTGCAATAGAAGACCCATCTTTAGCAGATACGTATTCGGTTGTAAGGGAAATAGCTCCTGACATATTTGTTATAGGAAATATTGGAGCCGCACAGCTTCTTGCTTATGACCTTGATAAGATTAAAAGAGCAATAGAAATGATAAAGGCAAACGCTCTGGCAATACATTTAAACCCTCTTCAGGAAGCGATTCAACCTGAAGGGGAACCTAAATTCAGGGGGGTTCTGCAAAAGCTAGTAGAAGTTTCTAAATCAATAAACGTGCCAATAATAGTTAAAGAAGTAGGTTCTGGGATTTCAAAAGAAGTTGCGATAAACTTGAAGCTGGCTGGCGTTTCTGCTATAAATGTTGCGGGGGCAGGAGGGACAAGTTGGGCCAAAATCGAAGGAGTAAGGGCAAAAAAGGCAAAGAAGATGGAAAACTACAGCCTGGCCGAAATATTCGGGGAATGGGGCATACCAACAGCTGCATCCATAATAGAAGTAAGGAGCGTTACGGATCTCCCGTTAGTAGCCTCAGGAGGTATGAAAAATGGGCTTGAGCTGGCAAAGGCCATAACGCTTGGAGCCGATGTGGGAGCAATGGCTGGAACAGTGCTTAAAGAGTTGCTGAAGAACGGGTATGAAAAGGCGAAAGAAATTCTGCTCAACACAGTAAACGAATACAAGCTAGCTCTTTTCCTTACGGGTTCAAAAAACGCCTCAGAACTGAAGAAGAAAAGAAAGATTCTGCTGGGTCCGTTAGCAGAATGGGCCAGACAGGTTGGATACATATGATAAGCCAAGATGAATTTTTGAAAAATGTTGAAGTCTACTTAAAAGGATCATTATCAAAAGAATATGATGTTTATAAGGCTTCAGCACACCTTGTATTTGCAGGAGGAAAACGTCTAAGGCCTCTTATGGTCGCAAGAATTTATGAATCGTTAGGAGGAAACGCTTTAGAAATAGTACCTGCTGCTGCATCAGTTGAGCTCGTGCATAACTTCACGCTGATACACGATGATATTATGGACAACGATGACTTCAGAAGAGGCGTGCCAACCGTTCACAGAGTCTTTGGGGTACCGGTCGCCATACTAGCTGGGGATCTTCTGTTCGCCATGGGTTACAAAGCACTTGAGGATGTTAAGCCTTATAAAGAAGATGAAGAAAAATTTTATAAAGCTGTTAGCGCGTTAACAAATTACGTCATAGAACTTTGTGAAGGCCAAAACATTGATATTGCGCCACCTGCGCAGTTCAGAGAAGAAGTTTATTACGAACTTATAAAGAAGAAAACTTCATCTCTTTTTATTCTTTCATCTCTTTACGGTGTCTACGCCGCAGGAAGGTTTGATCTTGAAGAATATGCTAAAAAGTTCGGTGAAAATTTTGGAATAATATTTCAGTTAACGGACGACCTTCTGGGTTTGATCGGAGATCCAAACATTACCAAAAAACCAGTAGGGTCTGACCTAAGAGAAGGGAAATCAACGCTCCCGATTTATTTGGCAATAAAAAAAGCAGACGATAAGCTCAAAAATGAAATTTTGAGCGTCTACGGGAAAAAAGCTGAAGAACAGGAAATAAATTATGTTGTTAAAAGGATAAAAGAACTTGGTATTGAAGAAGATGTAAAGAAAATTATAAACGTATATGTTGAAGGCGCGTTGTCAGCTTTAAAGCATCTAGGCTCAGGCGAGCCAAACTCAGAATTGATAAAAATGGTGAACAGCTTGGTTGAGCGTCAGCGATGAAGAACTTAGAGCAATAATAACTAAATACGCTGCTCAGAACGCGGTAAAACACGGGGGAAGGGCTGATCAGGTAGCAGTTATAGGAAAAATAATCTCCGAAAGACCAGACATAAAACCAAAATTAAAAGAAATACTGCCATTGGTAAAGGAGGTCTGTGATTATGTCTCTGGCTTAAGCATTCAAAAACAAAAAGAGCTTGCAGGTGAGATGGAAGAAAAAAGGAAACAGGAGTTAAAACTGCCGCCTCTTGAGGGAGCTGAGACAGGTAAGGTTGTGACGCGTTTCGCACCTAACCCGAACAGCGTTCTTCATCTTGGATCTTCTAGAGCAGCAATCCTCTCTTACGAGTACGCTAAGATATACAAAGGCAGGTTTATACTGAGGTTTGAAGATACCGATCCACGGTTAAAAAGGTCCGATTTAAAGTTTTACAAATATATTGAAGAGGATCTTGAATGGCTTGGAATTAAATGGGATGAAGAGCATTATCAGAGCCAGAGGTTGCCAATATACTATGATTACGTTGAAAAGGCTATCAAAATAGGGGCAGTTTATATAACCGAATGTAATAGAGAGAAGTTTAAAGAACATATAATGAAGCAGAAACCCTGCCCTGACAGGGATTTGCCGGTTGAGGTTCAGCTAAAAAGATGGGAAAAGATGCTTTCGGGAGAATATAAAGAGGGTGAGGCTGTTGTAAGAGTAAAAACAGACCTTTCGCATCCAAATCCCGCGGTCAGGGACTGGCCTGCCCTCAGAATAATAGATACGGAAAAATATTCTCATCCTATTGTAGGCAACAAATACAGGGTTTGGCCGCTATATAACTGGGCTTCAGCCATAGACGACCACCTTATGGGGATAACCCATATTTTCAGGGGTCAGGAGCATTTCGTTAATATGGTCAGACAAAAATACCTTTACGAAGCCTTTGGATGGAAGTATCCATACGCTGTTCATTATGGCAGGCTCATGATAGAAGGCAAACCGCTGAGCAAATCTGAAATCGAGAAGGGCATAAAAATGGGTGTTTACAGTGGCTACGATGACATCAGACTGGCTACGCTGAAAGCCTTGAAAAGGAGAGGCATAGTTCCCGAGGCAATAAAACAGCTAATATTAACTATGGGAATAAATACAAACGATGCAGTAATAAGTTTAGAAAACCTGTACGCTATAAACAGAAAGATAATAGATCCTATAGCAAATAGATATTTTGCCGTATTCGAGCCCCACGTAACGATAGTTCTTAAAAACATAGAAATTCCGAAGGTCGTTCAACTTTATAAACATCCAAACAGAAAAAACGAAATAAGGACTTTAAAGCTAGAAAAAGCTGAAATAATAATAGAAAAAAGCGATCATGAAAAGAATGCAGGTAAGGAAGTCAGGTTTATGGGTCTGGGCAACTTCGTTCTTGAAGAAGATTATGCAACGTTCACTGATAACGATCTAGCAAGGGCAAAAGAATTTCCGCATCTACACTGGTTACCTTCAGATACTCAAACTGAGATAAAGGTGCTCAATGACGATGGAAACGAAATAAACGGAATTGCAGAACAGGGGTTAAAATTAGAACTGAACAACGTCGTTCAGCTGGAGAGAAAATTTTTTTGCAGAATAGAGTCGGTAATCGATAACACGATAAAAGCAGTGTATACATCTAACTGATCCTTATTCAACTCGTCGTAAAAAGCAAAAGTTACTTCTTTAGACCTGATTATACTTTAAAAAAGGAAGAAAGAAACAGTCAGTAAACGTCAAACGTTTTTAAGGGATTGTTCAAGATCTTCTATCAGATCTTCTACATTTTCAAGCCCTACTGAAAGTCTAAGCAGATTTTCGGTTATTCCAAGTTTTTTCTTGCAATCTTCGCTTAGAGATGATGACGCAGAAAGAACAGGGTAGGTCATTATCGACTCAGTACCTCCCAAGCTCGGCGATGGAACTATAAGCTTCAGACGCTTTAAAACGGAAATCGCTTCTTCTTTTCCTCCATTTACCTTAAAGCTTACAACGCCCCCGCACCCATTAAAATATTTTTTTGCCAAACGGTAATAAGGGTCTGTCTCAAGGCATGGGTACATGACTTCTTCA
Source organism: Nitrososphaeria archaeon (assembly GCA_046536595.1). Lineage (GTDB taxonomy): Archaea > Thermoproteota > Nitrososphaeria > Conexivisphaerales > UBA164 > CAYFFZ01. Next base: position 49,243 of record JAWDMM010000003.1, read on the forward strand.
ACCTTCGGATTTTCTGAAAGGTATTTTGCAATTTTGAGAGCATTTTCTTGCTGTACTTTTATCCTTGCAAATAAAGTTTTTAACCCTCTAAGAGTGAGGTAAGCGTTAAACGGGCTTAAAATCGATCCGGTCATCCTTCTGGTTTCCCAGAGCTCAAGGATATTTTCCTTTTTTCCAGCAATAATACCGCCTATAACGTCATTGTGACCAGATATGTACTTTGTAAGGCTTTCAACAACAACATCAGCACCTTTTTCAATAGGTTTAAAGAGGGCCGGGCTCAAAAAAGTGTTGTCAACTGCAAACGTGGCCTTGCCTTTTATAGAATCCCTTACTGCATCAATTTCTATTACCTTTAACGTAGGGTTAGTCATGGCTTCTATAAATACAAGCTTTGTGTCTTTTGTTACAGCTGAAGCTATTTCTTCTGCATCAGGCATTACAACTTTAGCTTTTACGCCAAATTTTGAAAGATAACTCAAGAGCTTTATGGTTGTTCCGTATGCTTCGCATGTAACAACGGCTTCATCTCCTGATGAAAGAAGGTTCAAATACAAAGAGCTTATGGCAGCCATCCCGCTGGAAAAAGCAAGAGAATCCTCAGCTCTTTCAAGCTTTGATACAGCTTTCTCAAGATACCGCACTGTGGGGTTTTCTTCCCTAGAATACTTCAGATCTACATTTCTGTCGTTCTTCTTGGCTTCTCCTCTTTGTTCAAATATTGAAGAAAGATAAATAGGAGGTATCCTTGAACCTAAATCATCATTATATTCATGACCATGTATCGAATTAGTCTCATCATTCAATTTTATAATTATTCCTAACAGATATATAAAAACACTACTATTGATTCTTTTTAGGAATCATTTAATCAATTCATTATATGCTTTTTTAAAATCTTCCTGGCAGGATTTGCACAGCATCGGTAGCTTTGTGTCAACGTCCTTTAAGCTTTTAGCATGGCTCATTATACATGTTTGATTTAAGCAGTGTCCCAAACCCCAGAAATGGCCTATAAGATGGGCAGCTTCTTTCATTATTCTTTCTTTTGCCAGTTTTGGATCGGAAATCAACCTATCTTCGCTCAGGATAGCTACCCTCTCTTTAGGATCTACTATACCGAAAATTCTTGAACCGGTTGAATCTACAATCGGCAAACCTGTTACGATAAAAACATAATGATGATTTTTTGGAATTATATCCCTTACCTGTTTAAGGATCTGATCCCCATCATAAGTTTTTAAATTAACGTTGAATTCTACATCCTGATGATCTCTGATGCTCATGTTATAGAGGGATGCAGCTATCTTATAGCTTTCTAAATACCTTGTTGCGTACCCGTTTAGGAAATAGAGGTCAATTTCAAGTTTGTTAATCTTTTTTTCACTCAATCACTTCACCAGTCCTTGCGCATGTAGCGTTTAACCCCATACTATTTAGCTCTAACGCAAAAGCTTCGCAGTTTTCCTGTTCACCGTGAACAAGAATTATTTTTGGAGAGCCTTTGAGCGACTTGAACATCTGCAAAAGCTGAGACCTGCCAGAATGGCTCGATAGATCAAACTTACCAACCTTGGCGTTAACGCTGTAATGGTTTCCGTTAAAGTTCAAGCTACCTTCTTCTACCAGCGATCTGCCAGGCGTTCCCTCAACCTGATACGCGACTATAGCTATACCGTTCTTTGGGTCCTTTGAAATTTTTTTGCTGTAAAATACTGAAGCGCCCCCCATCAGCATCCCGGCTGGAGAAATTATGACTGCTGGCTCTTTTACAATTTTTCTTCTATCTTCCCATCCATTAACATAATTTAAGCGCCCAAGAGCGCTTCTTAAAAATTCGGGGTCTCTTAAAAATTGCGGGTTGTTCAGGAGTATGTCGTTTACAGTAAGAGCCATACCATCCATATAAACGTCATGCTTAAAGTTATAAGAATAAAATATCTCGGCCAGCTCCTGAGCCCTTCCGACAGCGAAAGCTGGAACAAGAACAGTGCCTCCATCTTCTATTATTTCGTTAGAAAAATCTATGAGCTTTTTTTCTTCTTGTTCTCTTACAGGATGATCCTGCATTGCGTACGTACATTCAGACACAATATAATCTACTTCCGGAAGATCATAAGATGCAGGGTTGAGCAACCTCGTTTGTATATGGTTTATATCTCCCGTATACAAAACCTTCTTGCTTCCCTTCATGTAGACCATAGAGCTGCCAGGAATATGTCCGGCATTAAAAAATTCAGCTTCAATACCGTTTATGTTAAAAAGTTCTTCATATTCTATTGCTTTGCTCATCCTAACAAGTTTTTTTACTTCTTGTTGAGTGAACGGAAGCTTATCGCCTGAAATGTTTAATAGATCATAAAGTAGAAGCTCTGTGAGCTCAATAGTGACCTTTGTAGCATAATGTGGAACGTTCCCATCTATATAAAGATAAGGCTCATAGCCTATATGGTCTAGATGCGCGTGTGTCGTTATCAACGCAGTTAAGTCTTTGGGTCTTACATGTAAGGGGTGGACTATGTTTTTTCCTGGATTTAATCCATAATCTAAGAGTATGGTTGTGGAATTATCTTTTACTAAAATGCCGGAATTACCTATGATTCCTCCGGCACCTAACACTTTTATTTGCATTTTACCTTCAGTTTTAACTTTTTGAAAACATTAACTTGCTTATTATTTAATCTTTCTCCAAAAATGCATTCAACCGGTATTTTTATGCCAAGTTAGGAAGTCCCAGATTTTATGTTTAGGTAGTTCACAAAGGTTTATAACGCGCTAAACTACTTAAGTTTGAGGGAAATAAATGTTTAAAGTGGCATCATCGGGTTGGGAAAAGCTCGATAAAGAAATATCAAGGATGAAAGAAAGCAGTCAAGTCAGCGCGTTGCTTTCAGTAGAGGTTGTACCTGCTCAGGAAAACATAGATTTGCAGAAAGAGCTTAAAAACGCATCAACCAGCACGGCGGATCTATGCGAGTTTGAGACAGACATTCATGAAGACCATGGAGCATTGAACTGCCAAAAGTTGTTAGAAGATGGTTTTTCTGATGTGCTGAAAGACGTAATAAACAGAGTCAATTCGCTGGGAACACTGTTTGTGGCTGGCTTTCAGGCAGAAATCTACCGCGACCAGGATCTCATAATGATAATGTTTGGAGACAGCTATAACGCAACTGTAATCTATCCACATGAAAGCGGTAAAAAACTTGAAGTAATGCAGCTTGAGTTTACTATATAAAAGTTTCAAGACTGATTTAGTATAAACCTAAAAAAGTAAATAAGGTGCAGCGTGTGGGCATTTTTTAGAAAGCTCTAAAATAAAATAAAACGTTTATTAGCAAACAATTTTAAGGTTATGAAGGTGAGTAAAATGGAAATTAAGAGGAAGTCTATAATGCTCCCAGGCCCCGTGGACGTCCCTGATGACGTTTTGATGTCGATGAGCAAGCCTGTTATAAATCACAGGGGGGAAGAATTTCATCAGCTTATGTCAAACATAGAAAAGATAAGCAAGGAGCTTTTTAAGACCAAGTACAATGTTATAGTTCTCTCATCCTCGGGTACTGGTGGTGCTGAATCTGCTGTTATGAACATCATAAGACCAGGCGACAAAGCAATAGTGCCAGTATTTGGAGAGTTTAGCGGCAGGTTAGCGCAACAGATAGAAATGGCCAGAGGCAAAGTTGTTAGGGTCAATGCGCCTTTTGGGACGGCTCCTTCTGTAGAACAGATTGAAAAGGCTGCTTCTGAAAACAAAGACGCCAAGGCCATATACCTTGTCTATAACGATACTTCGCCGGGAACTACTTACAGGTATGCAAAAGAATTGGGCGAAATAGCTGAAAAATATGGCATGTTTTACGTAATAGATGCTATATCTGTGTTTGGAGGAGACGTCCTTCCGATGGATGAGTGGCATGCTGACGTCGTGATAGCAGGAAGCCAGAAATGTCTTTTCACGCCGCCGGGTTTGGCCTTGGTTGGCGTAAGCGACGACGTAATTAACTATGTGAGGAAGGACCCACCATACTCAACGTACTTTAACTACGCATCATATGTGGATTTTCTTGCAAAATATGAGACACCATTTACTCCAGCTCTTCCATTATTTTATGCTCTGGAAACTGCGTTAGAGAAGATAGCAAGTGTAGGATTGGAAAGGACAATCCAAAAACACATGATAGGAGCTCAGGCCTATTATAGCGCGTTTGAATCGATGGGTCTTAAGCCATTTGTTGATGAAAAATTCAGATCAAACGTCGTGATATCTATAAAGTACCCACAGGGAGTTGATGACATAAAGTTTAGAAAATATCTTGAAAATAATTATAATATCGTTATAACTGGCGGCTTTGGTGAGCTTAAAGGAAAAATATTCAGAATTGGTAACATGGGCATCATAGAGCGCTCTAAGATTCTGCCAACCATCATAGCTGTAGGTTATTCAATGATAGCGCAAGGCATAAATGTTAATGTTGAAAAAGCTATAGAGGTGGCAGAGGAAAAATTAAAGGGGTTAGATAATATTTGAACCAAAATTCGTTGATATTAATAAACTATACAACTAAAATAAAAGAAACAGGAGAAGTAATAGAGACAACTATAGAAGAAGTAGCAAAGGCTAACAAAATCTACAAAGAAGGAGCAAAGTATGAGCCGAAGCTCATTGCTGTTGGTAAAGGCTGGATACTTAAAGCACTTGACGAAGAAATACAGAAGCTTAACGTAGGAGATAAAGCTACGATTGAAGTACCTCCTGAAAAAGCATTCGGAAACCGTGATCCTTCAAAGATAAAGGTTATACCTCTGAGAAAGTTTGGGGAAAAAGCAAAAGACGTAAACGTTGGTGACCAAGTTGAATATAATGGACAGGTCGGAACAGTAATTTCTATAAATAGTGGTAGGGTTCAGATTGACTTTAACGATAGACTAGCTGGCAAAACTCTAATATATGAAATTGAAATAATTAAGGAGATAACCGATCTGAACGAAAAGGTGGAAAAGCTAATTCAGAGAAGGATAGAGATACAGAACCCTGTATATAAGGTCGATCAGGGTAAAGTCAGGATTGAAATTCCTGAGCAGTATTTTCTTACGGATGGCCTTCAGTACATAAAGAGAGCAATAGCGAACGATATTCTTGATATAATTCCAGAGATAAGTCAAGTAGAGTTTGCTGAAATATACGCTAAAAAACAATGAAAATACTTTTTAAAGGAAAGTATTTATTAACTGATTATTTAAACGAACCTTTAAAAGATTTTTCAGTTCTTGTCGAAGATAAAAAAATAGTTAAAACAGGAAAAACAGATAAGCTAAGGCCAGAGGCAGAAGACGTCTACGACCTGGGTAACGTTTTGATAGCGCCGTCTTTTGCAAACACTCATTCTCACGTTGGAATGGTGGCCTTAAGAGGTATAGGAGAAAATAAAACCCTCTATGATTGGTTGCAAGAGGTTTGGAAGATAGAGTCTAAACTTAACTACGAATTTCTTTATCACGCAAACATTCTGGGCCTTGGGGAAATGATAAGCTCAGGCGTTACAGCCTTCCTCGATTTTTATGATATACCGCCAATGGTAAGGGCCGTTAAGGCGATAGGTTTACCTGTTAAGGTAAAGCTTGGGTTGGCTTTTATGGACAGGGTTCCCTACATGAAAGAAGAAAGCTGGAAAAGGCTCAGAAACATAAAAAACATTTCAGCTGATCTTTTGAAGGATGGTTTTGAAGTCTTCATTTCGCCTCATTCACTCTACGCAGTAAGTGAGGAAATGTTAAAAGAGCTCTTCAGCATGCAGGGTTTCAGGTATCAGATGCACTTTGCTGAAAACAGAGAAGAACTTGCAGAAATAAAGAAGGCTTATGATAAGAGCCCGGTTGAAATTCTGGAAAAAATAGGTGCTATAGATAAATGGCTTATACTAGCTCACGCAGTGCACCTTGAAGTCAATGAACTCAGCAAGCTTTCTCGAAATAATATATTTGTTTCTCACTGCCCTTTTTCTAATTCTAGGCTAGCAAGCGGCATAGCTAAAATAAACGAAATGAAAAGGTTTGGAATACAGGTTAGCATTGGGACGGATGGTCCAGGAAGTTCTGAAACTCTTAACATTTTTAACGAAATAAGGCTTGCAGCGCTTTTATCCAGAGCCTATTCAATGAGCGTTAACATTTCTATAAAAGAAGTAATGAAGATGGCTTCCCACTATGGACATATTGCTCTAGGATTGGACTCAGGCGAAATAAAACCAGGAAAAAACGCAGACTTTATTGCATATGATCTGAATAAGATTTATCCGTCATGGGATCTGGTGGCTTCTCTTGGCTATCAAGGGGGACCCGAAATCGTGAAGGACGTGATATCTGATGGATCTTTCTTAAAGAAAGATGGGAAGCTGTTATTTTATGATCTGTACAAAGAAAGTTTGATTAAGGTTGATGAATTTATATCAGGTAGAGGCGAAAGGAATTAAGCCATATAATGGAACTGCCTGAAATTGTTATAGTAGGGGATAACACATTCAACAAAGATAATTTATCAAAATTAATAAAGAAAAAAGCCCTTTTGCTTACAGGACCTAACGTAAGCGGATTATTTACTGAAAAAATCGATACAGCGTTAAGAGGATTTGAATATGAAAAGGAGGTTGTCTATGCATCAACGTACGATGAGGCTGAAAGAATATATAACAGATGCTACGGCAAAGATTTTGAAGCGGTAATAGGTTTTGGAGGGGGTAAGGTGCTGGACGTTGCAAAGTACGTAGGATACAAAACAGGGATCCATGTGATAAGCGTGCCAACTTCTGCTTCGAACGATGGCATAGCTAGCCCTTTCTCTTCTTTAAAAGGAGGGACACATCCTTATTCAGTTAAAGTTAAACCTCCCCGCGGAGTAATAGTTGATCTTTCTGTGATAATGAAAGCTCCTAAGAGGTTCATACTAAGCGGTTTGGGCGATCTTTTGGGAAAGTTCACTTCGATCAGGGATTGGAAACTTGCCTGGATTGAGAAGAACGAATACTATGGAGAATACGCTTCTAAGCTGGCATATGAAAGCGCAAAACACGCAATGATAAGCACAAAAGGAATAGAGCTTTTAAAATACGTTTCGGTAAGGAACCTTATGGAAGCGTTGATAAGCGCAGGAGTTGCAGGTGGCATAGCGGGAAGCAGCAGACCATTAAGCGGCAGCGAGCACCTTGTATCTCATGCGCTTGATGTCATAGCTCCTGAAAAAGGTACACATGGCGAAAAAGTAGCCCTGAGCACCGTTTTTATAGCTTACCTCTACGGGATTAACTGGAGAAAGATCAAATCAAAGATCCAGGAGGTGAGCTTACCTTCATCTTTTTCTCAGATAGGAATTAAACGTGAGGAAGTTGTCGATGCCGTTCTTATGGCCCCTTCGTTGAGGCCTGAAAGGTACACTATACTTCATAAGCTTAACTTGACAAAAGACACAATAAATAACATACTTGATGAGATAAACATTTAATATTAATTTCTTGATATTATTATTATGCAGGGACTTGACATAGCTCTTGATTTAATAGAAGAAAAACTTGTTGCTCTTAACAGGACACCGATAATAGGCTTGGGAAGCGGGAGGACCGCATCAAGAGTTTTAAAAGAACTCGGGAAAAGGTTGAACAACAAGAATATAAGGCCTGTAGGCGTTCCTACTTCAGGTCAGATAAAGCTTGAGGTTCTTGATTATTATCTTATATCAGAACCAAACTTTAGCTTTCTCGACTTAGTAATCGACGGTGCAGACCAGGTGTCAAGCTATAACGGATACATAATAAAAGGCGGTGGAGGGGCACTTACAAAGGAAAGGATAGTCTGGGAACTTTCTAAAGAAAGGCATGTTTTTGTATCACAAGATAAGGTAGTTGAAAAGCTAGTTTACCCTTTACCAGTTGAGTTTATTCCATTTTCTTACTTTCTGGTAAAAGACAGCCTGATAAGGCTAGGGCTTAAACCAAGTTTAAGGGTTGACTCACGGGGCTATCCTTTTATAACCGAAAACGGGAATTATATATTCGATGCTTCATATTCTGAAAACTCTGACCTCAAAAGCGCTTATGAAGAGATAATCAGGATACCTGGTGTTCTTGATGCTGGCCTGTTTATTTATGACATAAATCTTCATGTAATTTAACTGGCAGGCGAAGGGGGGGAAAGTCCCCTTGCACGAGGGGGAAATAAATAGCCCCTATAGAAACGTTTTTATTATGAGAAAATATTACATTATTGATGCCCAACCTAGAAAAGGAGAGGCTTTCCCTTTGGAGCATAGGGGAGACGCCAGGCTATGGAAAACGCCCCTGCGATGGTGGAATACTTGCAAAGTATTCCGCAGGTAAGCATATCGATGAACCGGGAAAACAAGCTCGTAAGGGCGGGGTAGTTCACAGTGAGTGAAGACATGGTTTTTAAATTGGCCCAGTACATAATAGAGCAGAAGGAGAGCCTTACTCCTCAAGTTCTTTCTGAATGGTATAACATAATTAAGGAAGATTATATCAAGATCGCACCAGAAGAACTGAAGGATAAACTTGAAATCGAACAGGATCCGATATTACCTATGAAGTTTAACATTAAGGTAAGCAAAAGGGCTATAGAGTATTTTATAGCAGCGGTAGAAAAAAACCTTAGCAAGATGCCAAAGCCGACTCAAATATATTTCATGAAAGTCGAAGAGCTTGTGTTAAAAAGATATGAAGAAGAAGTTAAGGGAAAAAGTTAATAAGAAGTATAGTTAAACTGAGCTGATTAGGTGAAAAAGTTGAGTTATAACAATTACGTCTCTATATACCCAAAAAATGCGTCGTTAAAGGGTAAAACTCTAATAAGCGGGTTTCACGGTATAGGCGCAACAGGTTACTGGACTGTAAAGTATCTAGTTCAAAAGCTTTCCGTAAAGAGATGCTGCATAGTTGATTATGAAGACTCCGCACCGGTTTCTACCCTGATCAACGGCATGATAAGCACGCCTTATGAAATTTTTGTGCACGACAACATAGCTATATTTAAGGTTGACGTCCCTGTACAGAAAGATAAAGAATTAAAGTTTTACAGAAGCTTTGCGGATCAGATAATCAAAAAAGGCGTTAAAGAGGTATTCCTCGTTGGGGGGTTAGATTCTACCTTGAAAGCAGATGACAGCAGGTACAGGATTGCAGCAACAAGCGCATACAAGCTCAGGGGAATACTTTCTGATGCTAAGCCTTTGGAAGACGAGCATATCATAGTCGGACCAGTAGCTATACTCTTAAATTATTTTGAGATAAAGAATTTTCCAGCAGTAGCTCTTCTCGTTTATGCTTCTCCTGATAGAGTAGATCCCAGAGCCGCAAGCGTTGCTGTTGAAACGCTGTCAAAATATTATGGCTTTGAAGTAGATGTCACTCCACTTATAAAAGGAGCAGAAACAATTGAAGCAGAACTAGCAAAAGAAACATCTCAACAGGAGTTTAAGCCACCCACAAACATATATACTTAAAAGAATTAATCATAAACGTAAAAATGTTAGCAGGAAAGCTGTTTAGAATAAACACAGAACAGAGCGTCGCATTTATAGCGGAGAAGCTATCAAGCTTTAAAATAACAAGAGAAGACGAAGAAACGCACGTCCAGTTAAATTTTGAATTTTCTGTAGATGGATACGATGTGTCGTCCCTTAACGGCACGATCTACTATGATAAAGTTATAAAAGTAGGAACAAAAGAGGGGTACAAACCTGAGGTTTCAACGATAAAGGTCCAATTTTTCGTAAAAAACATAGAAGGGTACTATTTCCTTTTCATACTTGCAAAAAAGCCTTTGGCCAATTATCTGGCAAACGAATTTAGCAAAGCCGTGTTTATTAGGCCCGGTTATGTAGTTGAGGCAAGAATCGACCCCAATATATTTCTAGATTACTATAACAAAAGCCTCGAAGAGACGAGGGTTGCGTACTTTGACCAGATAGACATACCAAACGTAAACGTCCTCGCGCTTTACGGAGATGCGCTTTCCCAGACCGATCTTTTTAAAATGTACCAAGAACACGGACTTTTATGGTACATAGTGGTCAGGGCAAAAAGCATATCGCAAATAATAGGGTTAACCAGAAATTGTGTTATAACAATGTTTTCAAGAGGCACGGTAGATGATATAGTAAAGTATGCCTTTGAAGAGGTAGCACCGCTCGTAATAGAAAGTTATAACAAGAAAAAGCAGGAAAATGAAGAAGAGAACAAAAATGCTTGAACAGTTTTTTGATCAATAACTTTTTGTTAAAAACCATTCTGAGGTAATTTTATAAAACAGCCGATGAATGATTAGATTATGCAAATAGGGATAGCTGCTCATAGTGGGGATGTTCCAGAAGCGCTCATTAAGGAAACACAAAAACTCTTGGAACTTATAAAGAAAGATTGTGAAGATCCAGTTTTGCTCCTAGGAGGATATTGGGGTTTAATGAAGACAGTTGTGGATCAAGCTTCCAAACTTAATTTAAGGGTTTTGCTTTTGCTTCCGATTGAAAACGAAAACGTCAGAGTTCCTAAAGGCGTCTATCTTATAAAAACTGGCGAAGAGTACAGGGCTAGGTCTGTGCCTATGGTCAGATCTTCCGATTTTTTGATAGCGCTTGGAGGTAGCTCGGGAACCATGATTGAAGCGCTTATGGGTTATGCTATGGGAAAGGAAGTATTTGTTTTAAAGGGAAATGGAATGCCTTCGGACAAGCTAGAAAATTTGGGAGAGTTTCCTGATCAAAGAAAGAATGGAAGACTCAGATTTTACGATAGTGCTGAAAAGCTTGTTAATGATCTTTGCAATTCAAGCGCATCAAAAGAGATAAGCGAAATAGGTTAGAGACTTAAGGAAGCTTACCATTTAGAGAGGCCAGAACGCCGGCTCCAACTATAACAGAATCTTCCCTAAGAGTCGCTGTTTTAATAGCTGGCATTCTGTTCATTACGTATTTTTTTGTGAGTTGCGGAAGTTTTTTTAAAAAAAGTTCTTCGTTATTAAGGTAGACACTGCCGCTCAATACAATAACGTCTGGATCATAGACGTTTATAATGCTGGCCAATCCTGCTGCGTTTATGTTCATGCATCTTTCTATAAACTCTGCGGCATCCTGACTGCCATCATAATACAACTTAAAAATTTCTTCAGGAGTATTAACCTTTTTGCCGGTTGTTTTTTGATAAAATTTCGGCATGGACTTTCCGCCGCAAAAAGCTTCCCAGTGACCCGTTTTTCCGCATCCGCATTCAATATTATCTTCATAATTCAGCACAATGTGTCCTACTTCGTGTGCGTTTCCATCTTTACCTATCAATATGTGGCCGTCCACCATAACGCCAGCCCCTATGCCGCTGCTGAACGTAAGGTAAACGGCGTTTTCTGCCCATTTTGCTTCTCCAAACTTTTTTTCAGCCAAAAGGCCTGCTATGCAGTCGTTGGTTATGTAAACCTTGCCGTATTCTTTTAAAGAATCTAAATAATTAATCGTTAAATTGTTATAGTTTATCAAAGTAACCGTACCATTTTTTAAATCCATAGGTCCAGCACTGGCTATGCCGATACGGTTGCATGATTTTGAAAACTTTTCAAGGTAAGCCGTAATGTAATTCAGCGGGTTAACAGAACCCTGCAGTTTAAAAGAAACCCTATCCTTGAGCTCCTTACCATTAAAAGTTGCCAGCCTTAAGTTCGTAGCTCCTACATCGACAGCTATTGTGCATTTCAACTTACAGCATCAACAAATTCAGCTATTGCAGATGATATATCAAGGATTATGGCTTTATCCCACACTATAGCGTTAGTTGTAATGACCTGAGTCATGCCGCTTACCGGTTCTGGCGAGAATGCAAAAAAAGTTGAAAACAGATATGTCTTTATTCCTTTTTCCTTGTAGGTTTCGAGTATGGGAATGTATTTTTCGGGATCATCAACGTAATTGTCTATCAGCATAACAGAATCTTCGCTTTTTCCCACAGAACTTTCTATTATCTTCGCCTGAGTCGTAAGTTCTGAATTAAAAGTCATGACCTTTGTTTTTATACCGTTTTCTTTTAGAAACTTGATAAGAGTTGGTATAGCAGAAAGGTTAACTGAAGGTCTCGGCGTAAGCCCAATCTTGCTAACTGGTGTCAGGTCGAAAAATATTATTCTGCCAACAAAATCAAAATCGGCCATTTCCTCCATAAATTTTGATTGATCTCCTCCCTTTTGATACGGTCCGGGCAGCAAAAGCAGTACTTCTATGTAACCCGAATCATTAAGTTCTTTTAAAATTCTCTTAAGTTTTGTTCTCTCCTGTTCATAGTTTGTCCTGTAACTCCAGAGCACCATATATCTATCGTAAATTACATTAGTTCCTGCCTGATATGCCGGCGCTTCACTAATTTTTGAAAGAGAAGAAGCTAATTTTTTGAGTCTTGGGTCAAAAATTATAGCATAATCTTTCATTTCTGCTCTGTTTGTTCAATCTGTTTGTTGTTTTCTGGCGTTTCTTCAACGGGCTTAGGAGCAGGCGTTGTTAAAAGCGTATAGCCTATCCATGCTAGGATGCCCAAAAGAACAGCTATAACCAGAAAAACCGTTATCTGCAGAACTATCAGGGGGTACATGAAGATCAAATAACCGTACACAATTATAACCAGTATGCTTACAATCATTATTATTGCACCTAAAATTTGATCTGTATTCATATCAAAATTATGGTAACAACATATTAAAAAGCATTTTGATTCGCAAAGCTCTTGCTTGTTTAAGGTCCTGGCATTTTTAATCAGCTTCTTCTTCTATTATGCTTCTAAGGTTTTTCAGCGTACCTAAATCGTAGCCATCAAGAGTGATTACTTTTAACTCCTGGAGCTTAAAATCGGTGAAAGGCACCTTTGCTTCAACGTCTTCTACATAATATCCAGATAGCAGATCGTTAAACGGGGGCATTAGAATTACGGTCTTTTTGTTTTTTCTTCCAACGAGCCAAACCGGATACTTGCTGTTTTCATATTTTATGTAAAAATGCAGGTGCGCAAGAATCAGCGTGCCGCTTTTCAGACATTCATCAGAAGGTCTTGCATGGCCATGAGCAAGCGCAACATTTGCCCTTCCATTTTTTAGAACGATGCCTTCAGTCCCGGCAAAGCTGGCAAAATTCCTTAGAATTTTATCTATGTATGCATCATGGTTTCCCTGTATTATGGTTATCTTAAATAGCTTGGAAATTTCTTCAAAAACGGATATCAGTTCGCTTATTTCTTCTGCATTAGGCATCATTATGCTGTCCTTTACATCCCCAACGATTATCAGCTCTTCAGCACCCGTAAGATCCTTAAGTTCTTTTATCCTTTTTACGTATCTCGCTTTCTGTATTGGTATATGAATACCGTTTTCTCTTTCTGAAATTTCGTATCCTATGTGAAGGTCTGCTATAGCCAAGTATCTGTCAAATATTAAAAGGGCCGGATAGCCCTCCACGAACTTTATGTAAATAGGCAAAAGTTTATTGTGCATACGCCATTTCTGTTTTGTCTGATTTGTTATAAAAACAGTTATTAAATTCTTTTTTAGATTTTTAAACATAATCTCTTATCAAACAATTATTTCACCCCCATAAGCTAGCAGTACGTTTGAGCAAATTTTGGATAAATACGTTAAAAGAAGTGTGCTTACAGATTACCAGATAAATTGAATGGTTAAGCAAAAGATTGAAGGTAAGTTAAAGAATGAAAAATAGCGGCTGTTAAGGGAATTTCTGTAGGGGGAGCGCAGCTGATACATTATTTATACAAGAATAATGGAATTTTGCCAGTCTTGAAGCTAGAAGGCATAAGCTTTAAAGAAGAAGAAAAGTTCTTCAATTCTGTCGATGAATTTATGAATTGGTACAACTTCATAAGGCCACATGGAGCCTTTGATATTGAAAGGCTTGAAACGCCAGCAGTTATATACTATAAGAGGCTTCCTAAAAAGGAGATAATTGAACAGTCATTCTTTGATATGCTAGAGAGGGGGTGTAATAATTTGGGAATAAAACACAGGAAAGCATTGCCGATAAATTAATAAGCAGCTCACATGGGTATAAGCTAGGGGCTAAAATCTGGTTTGAAAAAAGCAACATAAGATTAAACCAAAAGTTAATCAAAAAACAAAAGTTCATCAATTACGTTGTTAATTATAATTGAAATGCCGTACTTGCGGGAGTACTGATTATAAGAAAAATTTTATTAACAATTGCATTATAAAAATAAGGAAAAAGATAACATTGAAAGATAGGAAGCAGATAAATAAATGGCAGATAGAGAGTAAAAGGAAAGTTGCTTCCTCATTACATAAACTTTTTTCTGAAATTAATGATGAAAAAACCATCGTTGTAGTTGAGGGAAAAAGAGATTTTCTGGCTATCAAGAGTCTTGGATACAGGGGGAAGATTTTTCAGCTTTGCGGCAGCGGAAAAGGTACAGGAAACCTTGCATCCGAACTTTCATTTTATAAAAAAGTTATAATCATGCTTGATTATGATAAAAAAGGAGAAAGCCTTACCAAGTCCATTATAGAAAAGCTATCTTATGGGGGCGTTACAATAGACCTGAACTTAAGAAAAAAGGTCAGAGAAATAGCCAAAGGTGTAGACCACATAGAAGATTTGAAAAAATTCTCTCAGTACTTGGTACAAGAATAAGGCTTTTAAAAATCAAACCTGCTGTTCAAGGTAATCGTTTACAACGGAAAGCAGGGTAAAGTTTACAGTGCAAGGATCATCTTCTCCTTCTATGTATATTTTATCTCCATAAGGATAATAGTTGCTTAAGTTTATATAATTCTCCCAAACAAGCTTAAGGAAGCTCAGGTTTTCATACGCATCAGGGTTCGCATTACGCTTTAACGAAGTTTCTGGCTTTATATCGAGTATCAGAGTAAGATCCTGCTTTGGTATGTTTTTCTCAAAGCTAATTATTTCATCAGCCATTATGCCTTTTGCTGCATGATAAACTACGTTGCTTTCGCTCCAGCGTTTTGCTAAAACTATGTTCTTTTCCTCACCTAACCATCTGATAACGTTTTCAGCGTGCTGGGCCCTATCGAGGCTCCAAAGCATCCATGCCAGCTCTATTGTTTTTTTGTTTTCCGTAAGGTAATATTTTATAAGCCCTCCCAGCCTTGTTTCGTAAGAAGGCTGCATTATGGTATAAACTCTGTAACCTTTTTCGGTTAAAAACTTGCTTAAAGGTTTAACACAACCGCCGCCCGAAATCGCTTGAGTTTCTTTACCAGATTTATCGATTCCAGAAACTACTAAAAACTTTCCTTTTCTTAAATAATTTTTTTCCGAGATGATGTTCCTGTATGAATTGACAACGTCTTCAGCAAGCATTTTATCGTTTACATAAGGTAAAATTTCTTCGCGCTCGATAGGTTTTGTCACTTTGTACCTTTCATAAATTAACGATAAGAGAGCTTCGAAATCTATTCTATTGCTCATCGATTAAGATCTCCCCGCTTTTTGCGTTTACTTTTATTGTTCTTTCTTTGTATTTTTTAAGAAGCTCAAAATCGCTCTGTGTAACTGTTAAAAGCGGTATATCGCTTATCGCACAGCCTGAAGCAAGGAGCGCGTCTACTGATGAGCATATCATAGCTACGGGCGCCTTTTTATTTCTCTTGAGGCTGTAAATTATATACGGAGCTACGGTGCTCCCTATCATGTAAGGAAAAGAAAGAATAACCCCCGTTATTTCAACATGATTATCTTCAGCCTTTAAAATGCCCGTCTTAGGATTAACCATGCCAAGGAACGAAACCGGTTTATCTATGACTTTTAGCGTAGATCTTATCATTGATGGACCTTCTACTATTACTTCAGCTTTTATGTTCATTTTTTGATTCGCCAGGTATTTTAGCCTCTTTAAACCTTTCTTTGTTAGCTCTTAAAGTTATCGTGGCGTCTATACCGAGCTTGTCAGTCAGAAGCATTTCCTGGTCGCTTGATGGATCGAGACTTGAACCTTTCGCGTTCTTGATAACGAGCAAACCTCTTGATGCCTGGAACCTTGTAGCTATAGCTCTTTCAACATCAACAGGGTTTTTTGGGTCTATATCGTCATCAACTACTATAGCAAGCTTAAGTGAAGGATGAGCGGCGAATGCCGCTATCATAGCGTTAACGGGCTCGCCTTCAAGTTTTTTGTCAATCTGAATTACTGCATGAAGCCATTTGCTGCCTCCTTCTGTCAAATACACTTTTTTTACCGATGGAACAGAGCTTTTTACTTCTTTGTTAAGTTTAGCTTCTACCGGGAAACCCATGAGCCATCTGTGTTCAGTACCTCCTGGCAAAACGTCCCAGTAAATCGGTTCATTTCTACTGTATATTTTTTCAAACCTAATTACAGGCTGTTGTCTTGTATGGTCATAGTTGCCAAGCATCTCCACCATGCTGTCAGAATCCTTTTCATCTTTGCTTATATATCCTTCAATGATAAATTCCGCTTCGGGTATAGGCAACCCGAGCTCAGGGCTTCTATAAAATTCTAGACCATCAACAAGAGAATTAGCAATATCCATTTCGAATGTGCCCAGAGGAGCTTGATAAGCAGCGGCAAGCTCTACAGCCGGGTGAACTCCTATGACTATTGCTACAGGCATGTCTTTGCCCACGTTCTTCCACATGTTCCAAATAGCATGAAGGTGTCTGCCTTCTACCATTCTTATAACGCCTTTTCCATTTCCAAGAAGCCTTATCCTGTGCACGCTGGCGTTTAATATTTTTTTATCAGGGCTCTGAGCTATAGCTATGCTAGAAGTCATATAGTAACCAAGGTCATTTTCAAAGTGCCATACTGCTGGGATATTTTTATCTGAAATTTTAACGTATTCTTTTAAATCAGCCTCATTAAGCGAAATTTTCTTTGGAGATCCTACAGAAGACATGAACTTATCGTGAACGTTTTGTGGATCTGTTCCTAAAGCGATGGCCATAGTTTCTTCGGATATTATAAGGTTAGATACTATGTAACCATTTTTTCCCTTAGGTCTTAATCTAATAGGTGAGTTTGTGTTTTTTTCAAAAAGCGCAACCTCAAATTTTGTTTCGGCTTCACCTAATTCTTTAAGCAGTTTTTTATCTTGAAGGCTACTTAAGTAGCTTCGCAAATTATTTTTTACCATCGTTTTAATAATCAAGTCTTCCCTTATAAAAACAAAACGCTTGTTATATGCTGAATGAACACAAGAGTTTTGCTCGAAAAAGTTATATTTATATAAAATGAAAGGAAAAAGCGAGATAAATGCCTAACATTGAAAATTTAACCAAAAGAAAGGTTACGGGCGGAAAAAGGAAAGCTTACAGAAGTAAGAGAAGAAGAGAAAGAAAAGCACAGCCCCGTGTAGTTGAAGTGGGGCAGCTTTTGACAAGGACGAGAAGGGTTAGGGGTGGAAACTTCATATCCTATGTTGTAAAGACTGATAAGGTAAACGTTGCTACTCCTGAAGGAACAAAGAACGTAAAAATACTATCTGTGGTTTCAAACCCGGCTAACAGAGATTATGAAAGAAGAGGTGTAATAACAAAGGGAGCTATCGTGGCGACTGAACTGGGAAAGGTCAGGATAACTTCAAAACCATCAAAAAATGGAGCTCTTTCAGGCGTTCTTATCAAATAAACGACAAAGTTAAAAACAAAAAATAACAACCAAAATAAAGGGCCCGTAGCTCAGGATGGCAGAGCGCCCGGCTCATAACCGGGCGGTCGTGGGTTCAAGTCCCACCGGGCCCATTCTTAAAATCATAGTAAACTTTGAAGATAATCCTAGAGAAGTAAAAGAGCTCGAGTTGTTTTCAAACAAAAAACACGGTAGCCGCATAAGCAATAAGAGAAAAGAAGCAAGCAAGAAAAGCATAACCCAGCAGCGGGACGCCGTATTCGTAAGATTCCGTTTTTTTATCATTATCCCTGGGTTCTTTGCTCGTCTTCATTTGTTTTTCCTTAACAGGAAGCCAGAAATTTTTTTCATGCATTTCGATATTGTTTCTTTTTACCTTAAAACCTTTCTTTTTTTTATAAACTCTGTACAGATCAAACGCTGTTATTAGGGAAATAAATATAGCTATAAAGTTTAACGCGTAGATGGCAGAGAATATTGCTGGAAGACCTAGCAGATCGCCAATTGCTATGTAATTATATCTGTAAAGTAAATAGGAAGCGATGGCTATAATTGTAGCTATAAATAAACCCGCAGCAACTATAATCACTCCAAACAAGGCATAAGTAATGATGTAAGATATGTATGGCATGAAAATAAACACATCGTCTACTTCTCTCTTTCTGAAATCCTCTATTGCTCCAGGTATAAACAGCATCGCGACAATCAAGATTAGCGCTATATATAAGCTCCCCTGCATCCGGTCATAAATTTAGATTTTAACAATAAAAGTTTTTGCTGGATTTAAATAAAGGTTTAAAAGCAGAAAAACTACAAAAACAAAAGTTGTCGATATACCTGTATAACGTTTATAGAAACCCGAATGTGGGATTGTTTTTAAAGGTATCTGAGCGTGCGCTTTTGATACCTTATGGATACCCGGAAAGAAAAGGAAAACTTATGGCAGAGATGCTGAAGGTTAACTTTTATTATGCCAGTGCAGGAGGGGGTAGACTTCTCGGACCACTTCTATCGATAAATACTTCAGGTGCTCTTATAACTAAGTTTGCTACCGATGACGAAATAATAAGCTTAGAGAAATCAATTAACTGTCCTGTAGAAAGGCTCGATTCAATATATACATCAGTAGGAAACCTCCTGCTCGTAAACGACTACGGCGGCATCGCTTCTCCAATACTTTCTGACAGAGAAGTTGAACAGGCGTCCAGAGTTTTAAAGATAAAGCTGATCAGAATGCCGATAGCTGGATACTTTCAGGTAGGCGCTGTGGGTGTAGCAACTAACAAGGGGGCCCTGCTGCACCCAATGGCCAGCGAAGAAGAGTTAAAGAAAGCCAGAGAAATTCTAGGCGTAGACGTCGATGTTGGATCTATCAACGGCGGAGTTCCTTTTGTTGCTTCTGGAATAGTGGGAAACACAAACGGGCTCATCGTCGGAAAAAGCACTACTGGGCCTGAGCTCATGATAATAAGCAGGGTCTTTAAATTTGAGGGTAACCCGGTGAAACACGTAAAAATGCTTGAAGATTAACTCTATGAGGTTAATGGGGGCGGAAGCCTACTTTAGCAGGTCGAAGATAATTCCTTACAAAGCTGATAAATTTACAGGTTGACAGAATCAGAACATTTGTCCAAAAATTGCTCTGCTCGTTGAACGAAGGCGAGACTGCCGGGAATGATCACGTCATTGACATGATGGATCATAAAGTATTCCTCATGCGAAAGCAAACGCAGTGATGAACAGAAAAGCCCTGTCCTCAAGGACTGAGTAGTTCACTTGAAACCTTCGGCGTTTAGGGTAGAAAGGTTGGTTCGTATGGCTGAACTTTTTTATAAAAATGGGTATAAATGATTGAAAAAATACTTTTAGCTTCCAAACCTGGATGTTTGTCTATTTTTTAGTATTTTTGTTCAAAAGTTTATATAAGATGCTTTACTATTATAACGTTACATATGAGTAATAAATATGTTGGAAAAGAGGTCCCTCAAGCCGATTCTTGGCTTAAAGTTACAGGGACCCTAAAGTATGCGTTCGACATATTTTTTCCTGGAACCCTTTACGCAAAGCTTGTAACAAGCAAGTTTCCTCATGCAAAAATCAAGAACATAGATGTTTCTGAAGCCCTAAAGGTAAAAGGAGTGATTAAAGTAGCAACAGGTAAAGACTTTCCATATAGACTTGGCTTATACCTTTCGGATAGAGACGTTCTGGCTGTTGATAAAGTTAGGTGGATAGGTCATCCTGTGGCAGCTGTTGTAGCTGATTCTCTAGAGGCTGCAGAAGAAGGAGCGGAAAAGGTCAAGGTTGATTATGAGCCGCTTGAACCAGTGCTTACAGTTGAAAGGGCTCTTGAAAAGGATGCCCCGTTAATACATGAAAAGCTAGGTGAGTACAGGGTCTTCCCCGGTTTCCATCCTGTTCCTGGCACTAACATAGCAAACCTCTTCGAGCTCAAGCATGGAGACGTTGAGAAAGCTTTTCAGGAAGATGATGTTGTAATCATAGAGGAAACGTACAGGTTACCCCAGATAAGTCACGTAACCATGGAAACGCAGAATGTGCTTGCATGGTGGAGGTTTGACGATTACGTAGAGCTCTGGACCAGCATACAGTCACCATTTGCGACCAGGTTTTTGATGGCCGACGCCATAGGGTTACCAGTTAACAGGATAATAGTTCATGCGCCTCCTGCTGGAGGAGGTTTCGGGTTAAAAGCTGGGCTTGGATGGGAACCGCTAGTTGCGCTTCTTTCAAAACTTGTTGGAAGAAAGCCAGTAAAGCTTGTTTTGAGCAGGGCCGAGCAGATGACTTCTGCTCCGGTCAGGGATGGTTTTATAGCTAAAGTAAAAGCAGGTTTTAAAAGGGACGGGCGGTTTGTAGCTTACCAAGCTGATTTCTACCTTGATGCTGGTGCTTATGCTGATTATACGATAAACGTTGCAAGAACAGCAGGGTACTCAGCGGATGGAGCGTATGATATTCCTAATGTT
Organism: Nitrososphaeria archaeon; assembly: GCA_046536595.1. GTDB lineage: Archaea > Thermoproteota > Nitrososphaeria > Conexivisphaerales > UBA164 > CAYFFZ01. Next base: position 69,905 of record JAWDMM010000003.1, read on the forward strand.
CACGTAAAATCATATGCTGTGTACACAAACAAGATACCAACCACAGCGATGAGGGGCTTTGGTCATCCTGAAAACCACTGGGCCCTTGAACTCACGCTTGACAGAGCGGCAAGCGTTCTCGGAATAGATCCAGTAGAAATAAGGCGCAGAAACCTTTTGAAGCCAGGTGAGTCAGTAAGAGCTACTGGAGAAAGGGTAAGAGAAGACGAAGGTGATCCTCAGAAGGTTCTTTCAGTACTGGCGCAGGCATTAGAACCGGATCATGTTGATAGGCCTTCAGAGCCCTGGAAGGTGAGGGCAAAAGGCATAGCGCTGCTTGTAAAGGCGCCTTCTCAGCCTCCTAGCGCGGGATCGTCTGCGGTTGTAAAACTGAACGAAGATGGGTCGATAGATGTGCTTACAGGAAACGGAAGTATGGGACAGGGAACACCTACATCGCTAGCGATAATAGTTGCTGAAGAATTTGGCATTCCGCTTGAAAAAGTCAAGATCAATCAGCTTGAAATGGTGAGCACTGACACCAACCCATATACATGGCAGACCGTAGGCAGCAGAGGTCTCTTTTCAGACGGCATAGCTCTTTTGAGGGCAATAGAGGACGCCAAGAATCAGATAAAGGATACAGCTTCAAGAGTTTTTA
>JAWDMM010000004.1:0-53409 GCA_046536595.1 Nitrososphaeria archaeon
GCGTGTCCCGTAAGGGAATGCCACACGAGGGCTCTACATATCCCCGAGTCCGTTAAGGATAGGGGTAAGTGGCTGAAGGCACAGCCCGTGGTCTATCGCTGGACGAGCGGAGCGGGGTGGGCAACCACTAGCTATGAAGTCATGAAAATGAAAGCGGTAAACCACGAACCTGTGATCCGCCTTGAAGGAACCATCGCCTTTTAAGGCGGTGAGGATGTCAGAGCAAGATGATCAGCGTGAATCATACCTTTTAGTGCGAGGAAGCTTACAAGAATTTATAAGCTCCCATTGAAAATTTATATCTGAGATGAGCGAGCTTAAAATAAATAAGCTACAAAACGCTCTAAAAGGAGTCGCTGATTATGCTATAGTTAATGCTGGTCCTAACTTCTTTTACCTAACCGGTGTTTGGCCCTTAGCTTCAATGGAAAGGCCTTTTTTCCTTGTAGTACCTGCAGATGATGCACCATTTATCGTCGCGCCTGAATTATACGCCCTTGACATAAAAAATATACAAGTAGAAAAAATACTATACAAGGATGGCGAGGATCCATTTTCAATCTTATCAAAAAGGCTCAAAAAAGGAATTGTGCTCCTTGACGACTTAATGTCTGCTTCTCACGCTTTAAGGATACAGATGAACCTTGACGGCTACTCGTTTGACCTGCTATCTTCTCTGATATCAAAACTCAGGGCTGTAAAAAGCGAAGAGGAAGTCGAGCTTATAAAGAAAGCAACAAACATAGTCGACAGATCTTTCAAAAAAATAGTACATGAGATCTATTCAGGGATAACTGAAAATGAACTCGCGCAGATTTTAAACGAATACATGATGTACTATGGAGCAGATGGTTTAGCTTTCGAAACAATCGTTGCATCAGGCCCCAACTCGGCAGAGCCGCACCATCTAACCGGAAAAAGAAAGATAAGAAAAGGGGATGTGATAATCATGGATTATGGCGCCAGATACAGGGGCTATGTTTCTGACATAACTAGAACAGTATATTTTGGAAGCGTTGATACAAAGTTTTTAGAGGTTTATGAAACTGTAAAAAGGGCTCAGGAAGCGGCAATAAACTTTGTAAAGCCCGGAGTTGAAGCTCGAGTAATAGATAGAGCCGCGAGGTCTGTTATAGAAGCTAAGGGTTATGGCCCTAACTTTACACACAGGACTGGCCATGGAATAGGCGTCGAGGTTCATGAACAGCCTTTTCTTGATTCTCACAACACCCTTAAGATAGAAAATGGTATGGTTTTTACAGTCGAACCTGGAATATACATAGAAGGAAAATTTGGCGTCAGGATAGAGGATGATGTGATATTGAAAAACAAAGCAGAAAGGCTTACGAGATCCACTAGGTCATTGATCACTGTCTGAATCAAAAATAAACTCTAAAGGGTTTTCAATGTTAGGTTTATATAATCGATGCGCTCAGTAAAAAACATGAAAAGATGTTACGATTGCGCGTTCTTTTATGTTCATCCCGTTTATTCTAACATGGGGCTTTGTAAAATTCATAAAAAAATCGTTGATAAGGACTTTTACTGTGACGAGTTCAAGGAAGTAAAGGTTGAAGATCTGTTTAAGGTATTAAAAGAAAGGGGCTGGGTCTACTGTTCTGACTGTAAAAAGCCTATATTCAATGAAGAAGAGCTAAAGAAACACTTAAACATGAACCATCATGTAACAGTAAGCTTTTTGAAAGATGAAGTAGCAAAAGAAGAATCTCCCGGCGCTTTTTAGATTCCTTTTCTTGTTTTTGCTAGAAGTTCTCTAGAACACCTGTCTGCATAGTAGAGTGGCCACGGCAAGCCGTTTTCAGATGCATTTTTTATAAAAACTTTTAAAGAATCATTGATGCTTATATAGTTACCTGGACTCACGTAAAATTTTTTACTTTTTAAATTTACGCTCCAACCTACCTGTTTTTCGTTAAAGAATACCTTATCATCTTTTTCTGTAAAGCCTTTCAGGAGCTTGTTTGCAACTCCTACGCTGGGGATATTAAGTACTGTTCCAACATGCGATGCAAAACCAAAACACCGCGGGTGTATTATGCCGTGAGCGTTAACAAAGATCAGGTCTGGCTTTTCTTTTACAGTTTTGAAAAATACCTTTGATTCTCTGAGGTAGAAAAAACCAGGGATATAAGGGGGTATACCTTTTAAGACTGAGAATTCAAATCCGATCCTTTTATCTGAACAGCAAATTGTCGCAAAGTAACATCCAACTGCAATATCATCATAATAAGAAGCGTCAAACCCACCGACAACAGAATATTCTTCAACGTAGCTCTCAAGCTTAAGCTTCCTGGACAAAAGCTCCTGTGCGCGGGCTGCTTTGTTCAAATCCAGAGCCGTCAGGAACCCATCAGCTCAGTACCGGTTCTCCCCAGCCGTAAACCCTGAGCCTGTTTGGCTGTGCATTTACGTTCAAAAGTATAGCTTTACCGCTGACGAATGGTACCTGGTTTGACAGCACTAGCGTATCGTTTTTAAGTTCCCCAAAAATTTTCATTCCGTATAAAAACGCATGCAGGTTCTGTGCTTCCTGAGCTATGCTTAGCTTGTACACTTTTAGCTTTGAGCTGAACGAACCAACGCTCTCTGTTACAGCCGCATAAGAAGCTTTCAGATCCTTTTCTTCTACGCCTTTCAAGGCGAAACCAAACCTTATGCCAGGCCCAACCTCTTCATAATCTTCATCCAATACCTGTATTGACTTTATTTCAGCTTCCTTTAAAGATGGCAGCAACTTTATCTTCTGATGAACCTTAAAGCTGGAAAACGAAAACCCCAAAATCACTGGGCCAACGCCCTTTACGATAAACGCGCTATCAATGTAAGCAAAACCCAGATCCTTTGTATACTGAACCTTATCCTCTTGAACCTTTTTCTCTGAAATTTTTCTGGCTATGCTAAAGGACGCAAAGTATTTTTTAAAAGTGTCCTCGTCCTGAGATGCTACACAACCGTCTCTGTTTGAACTTTCCAACAAAAGGGCAATCTCTGCTTCTTCCTTGTTAACTTCCCTGTTAAGAAAGCAGAAATAATCGGAGATCGAGACCGCTTCAGCTAAAGAAAAAATTTCATCGTGTTTGGGGACAAGCACGCTTATCAGATCTTCCCCTGACTTTCTGTAGAACTTGCCCTCTTCTTTTTTCTTCCCGAGTCCTTCAGCAAAGCTTTCAGCCTCTCTTGGATCAGCCGATATAACGCTGATGATCTTTCCTTTAAGCACAACTTTAAATTATCAATGTGAATAAAAAGGTTTCTATACTTCAAAAGGTGCCGTTAACTTAAGGCTTAAAATTTATTTTTCAGCGGAGCCATTTTTCTAGCAAATTATTTGCAAACCAGAAAAAGGACCCCAACAGAACTTTATTTTATTTATTCAGTTTAAGCTTGCGGACATCTTACGTCCTTGGGTTCATAATTAAGAGAAGCCACGTTGCAATATAGAAATGGATTCAGAAGTCTTCATTCTTATTAGACTCCAACGTTGGCAAGCAGGATGTCAATTCCATATTTATTGATGAAACTGAAATAAACTTTAGTGGGAAGCTATGGGTAGCATACGAACCTCAACTCAAAGCTTTCCTAAGGAAGTTTGTAAAGAAGTATTACAGGAAGGCTATCTACACAGACGGAGCTCTTAGGTACGTTGATGCATGTAAGTGGGCGGTGGTAGTGCATGTGATATATGAACAAAGTTTGAAGAACTTAATGAAAAGTATGAACACATAAAGGACAAGACAGAGGCTTTTGACGACCTTTTCCCGTGCAAAAAGCCAAAATTTGATCATGTAAGTAACTGGTTCAAAGCCTTCAGGTTCTTCTACAACTATGTATTCACGAACGAGGAAATTGGTTCAGCGCCACTCTCCAATGATCAGCTTCCAGAATGGATTAAGCCAAGTTATGGGATTAAGTTAACGGCACCATAGGTAATTAGTAACATTTAAAAGATGACAAGCTAAGGCATATTAAAATGACAAGCAGCCAATTTTTGATCAATAACCTCTGGGTGTCGATCGCTGCTTTACTAGTGTTTGCAATGACAATCTCTGTGGGATTGCTGGAAGTTGGTGAACTTGGAGAAAAGATGAACAGGAGCCTTCTCAAAACAACATTGATAATGGGCACAGCGCTCGTGGTTATGGGCTTGATTGGCTTTAACGTTGCATTTGCACCTACAATCGATGGCATCATCGGTGATCCAGCTTACCTTCCTGGCCTTACTCTTGGCGCATTTTCAAAAGCCGCAAACTCTGTTTTATTCATAAACAACATCTGGTGGTCGATGACGCCACAGTACTTTGGAACTGGGCTGACAACAACAACTTACTTTTTATTTGAAACCGCATTCGCTTCTGTAACCCTTGCGCTCGTTGGCGTTGTTGTACTAAGAAAGATGAAGCTATCATCATTCTTCCTTTTCTCAATAGTTTACTTTGCAATAATCTGGCCACTGCCTGCAGCTTGGATATGGAATCCAACCGGCTGGTTGTACCTTATGGGCATGAGGGATTTTGCCGGGGGGCTCGTTGTACATGGTGCTGCTGGTGCAGCTGGCATAGCTATACTCATCAGGATATGGCAGGAAGAAAGGAAGTTAGGTCTAAAGGAAAGCGTTCAGGAACAGATCAAGCTAAATGAAGGATGGCTTGTGCTGGCTACTCTGCTGCTCTTTATGGGGTGGTTTGGATTCAACCCAGGAAGCGTTTTAGCATTTAACAGTGATGTGCCAATGGTTGCAGTAGTTACCTTCCTTGCAGCCGCAGCCGCAATGCTTTCAACCATGGGAACAAAGTATCTGGTTTCAAAGGAAAACCCGGGCATACTCTATGCTGTTAATGGATTGCTGATGGGCCTAATAGTTATAACTCCCCTTGCAGGGTTTGTTGAACCTGGCAGCGCAATAATTCTGGGACTCCTTGCAGGTCCAGTGTTCATAGCCGGTGAAAGGTATTTCTCAAAGTTCAAGTGGTTCACTGACCCTGTAGGTCTTCTGCCGGGCCACTTTTTGGGTGGACTTTTTGGAGTCACAATGATTGCATTTTTCACGGAAAGTGCCTACGCAGCTGCATCAGGAAACCCAACGCTCCCAAATGGGCTGCTTTTCGGGGGCGGAATGGCTGCATTGCATCAGCTTGGGGTAGAGGTTTTCGGCATAGCTGTAGTGCTCATCACAGTCTTTATAATTTCATACATAACTATAACTTTGGTCAGCCATCTAACAAACGGATTGCTTATTAAGGAGCCTCAAACAATAGCACTAGAAGAAAGTCAGCCACCTAACAAACGGATTGCTTACTGATTATTAAAAAAGGCAACTGATCATTATTTTTTAATTCTGATTTTTTTAGTCCTTTATAATGAATCTTAACCTAATGGTTATAGCATTAAGCATTAGCGTAATAGAACGTCATTGTTAGATAACTATGATCATGCCTTAAGTTAACGGCGCCATTCAAACTAAGCGTTCTCGAGCAAAAAGCTTCTGAGCAGCTTGACCTTCGGGAGCTTAAAGGCCCCCGTGCTCGGGTCAACAGCTATAGCTTTAAGCTCATCTATATCAACTATAGTGTGAAAGAATGGAGATAGAAGCTCCTCCTTCGGCGTTACGTTTACTTCAACGCCGGAAGCTATAGGAGAAAAGGCAGGCAAGCAGATGAACCTGTGACCGAGCTTGTCCTTGCCATAAAGTATAACGTGCAGTTTAACCCTGTCGTACCCGCTTTTCAAGACTACTGCAGGCTGTTCGTGGCCTATTACTATTGTATGTACTCCTTTATAATCATTGAGAAGCTTGTGACCGTGCAGAAAAAGGTAGCCTTTTTCCATATGCTCTTCAACTACGTTAAGGCCTATTTTGTTTGAAATCGTAAGCAGGTAGTTATCATGGTTCCCCCTGACTACTATAATCTCGGAGAAAAGCTTCTTGAGCTCCTCATGTAGCTTTTTGACCTCGCTCCACTCCTGAAAGGTTGCCTCCTTGAATTCATGTTTCAGATCGCCGTTTATCAGAATTCTGTTTGCCTTTGTCTGATCTTTAATTGCGTTTATTTCTTCTAGTATGATCTTCAGCTGCACCTGTGGAATGAAAAGCTTGGCTTCCTCTGCAAGATAGGTTTCTTCGCCCAACTGTAGGTCTGAGATGGCTACAAGATCTAATTCTTCAAAGTAAACGGCCCTTTTCCCGTCTATTGTCTTAATCCCCTTAAATACCTGCATCCCTGTTCTTATTCCGCAAAAACTGTATTAACTTTTGATGAAGTTTTAGTATAAGCTTTCTCCTGTCCTCCATAAGTATTACGTCTGAGGAGCCCCATGCCAGCATCTTGAAAGAAAAAGGGGAAGGTACGTTTGACCTTTCAAGCACGAAAAACCTGTATTCCCCAGATTCTACTTTTCTCAAGAAATCCTTAGCTGCTGAAATGTCCATATAGTCTTGAAGTATCTCCCTGTAAGCTTCCTTTAGCAACGGAAAGTTTTTGACATTCTGAACGACCTTCACGAGAAGGTCTGAGTTAAACTGCTGCTTCCCGACGCTTATCGAGTGACCCTTATAGTTCCTCAGTATCATGAAACTCCGCGCGGCAACTTGTCTGAACTTTCTCCTGAAAAGCTCTGTGTTGCTTATAGCTTTATGAAGTATTTCGTCCAGATTCTTAGAGCTGACGCTTTTGAGGAGCTTATTTAAGTTAACGTTAACTTCATTGTCAACCGAAAGGACAAAGCCGTTGTCAGAAACCATAACCCCTACAGATGACCCGACCATCTCCGACAGCCTGTACCCAAAAGCTCTCGAAAGAGCATCGTTGGCCTTTCTTCCAAGCAGCGTGTGAAATACAATGTTAAACTTGTCAGATACGTACTGCTCTACAAGGTAATCCCCAGAGCTGAGCTTTTCGATCCTTCTGCTCTTTAGGAACTTAGTCATCAACGTCAAGTACTCGGCTATCGCGTTTTTTGCGTTTTCGTCTGCAGGATAATCGCTTATTTTTTCCAGCACTTCCCCTTTAGAAAGGCCCAGCAATGAAGACCTGAAGGCCTGAATCTTGTTAGCTAAATCGTAGCTCAAAGGAAGCTCTTCAGAAAACCACGCTGGGACAGTTGGCTTTGAGTCCTCTGCCTTTCTCACGTAGACCTTCATTCTCTTTGAGCTCAGGAATTCATATATCTTTCCGGCAAGGACAAACCTGTCCCCAGGTCCTAGACGTTCTACGAACTCTTCTTCCAGAGTTCCTATAGGCCTTTTCCCTTCATAAACAACAACCTTCGTTTCATCGGGAATAGTCCCCTGATTCAGATAGAATATCATCCTTGCAGATTTCTTTTTGCCGAACTCCGCGTTACGATCTTCATAATTTAGGCTATCAACCCTTTCCCCGTCTTTATAAAGCGATATCTTTGAATAGACACCGCTTTCCTCAAGGCTGTGATAAGCCCCTGCCAAGTAGTTTATAACGTCTATAAAGTCGTTCCATTCAAGGGTTTCATAGCTGTAGCTTCGCTTTATCACGCTGTAAGCTTCAAAAACGTTCCACCTTTTTACTAAGGACATTGAAACTATCGTCTGTGAAAGCACGTCGAGCGCGTTTTTCACTATCTTTATCTTGTCTAGCTCTCTCCTTAAAGCATAATAAGCCATTACCGTGGTTTCTACTATGTCGTCGTTGTCGCTCGCTATTATTACCCCTCTCGAAACGCTGTTTATGTTGTGGCCCGAACGCCCAACCCTCTGCAAAAGCCTTATGATGCTCTTGGGGCTCCCGAGCTGGATTACAAGGTCTATGTATCCTATGTCTATGCCTAGTTCAAGAGATGTTGAGCTTACTATTGCTTTAAGCTGCCCGTTCTTGAGCCTGTCCTCAAAGTCAAGCCTGAGGTCTCTGCTGACCGAGCTGTGATGCGCTCCTATCGTTTCATCGGTAAATATATCTGGAAACTTTTTCTTCAGGTTAGCCACAACCCTTTCTGTGCCGCTTCTGGTGTTAGTAAATATAAGAGCGGTCTTGCTATTCTTTAAAAGGCGGTATAGCATTGCATAGGTTGATTCTGTCAGCTTTGTTTCGCTGGCCCTGACTATGTCCTTAACTGGTGAAAGCACTTCAACAACGGTCTTCTTTTCAAACCTTGCGTCTATGACAGTTACATCCCTTTTGCTTCCTACAAGGAACATGGCTATATCTTCTATGGGGGATGTCGTTGCGCTCAGCCCGATCCTTTGAAAATCAGCCAGCTCCTGCAATAGCTCAAGCGTCAACGAAAGGTAAGACCCTCTTTTCGATTCTGCAAGCGCATGAATTTCATCTACTATAACCCATTTTACGGTCCTAAGGTTTTCTCTGAACTTTGGGGCTGTTACAGCTATCGCTAGGCTTTCAGGCGTTGTACAAAGAATTGCAGGCGGTTTGAGCAGCTGTTTTGCCTTTTCAGAGCTCGTGCTGTCGCTTGTCCTTATGCCAACATTTATGTACGAAAGCCAATCTCTTTCAGTACCTGATTTCATCTCTTCCAGAGGCACTAAAAGGTTTTTCTTGATATCGTTTATTAGGGCTTTTAAAGGGGAAACGTAAATGACCTTAACGCCTTTATCGTCATTTCCGTTTCTATATAGCTGTATGAGCTGACTGATTATGTCCAAGAAAGCCGCTAGAGTTTTGCCAGTGCCTGTTGGTGAAGAAACCAACACGTTTTCTTTAGAATGTATATGATATATTGCATCTATTTGTGGTTGACTGAACCTTTTATATTTACTTTTAAACCATTCAAGAACTATAGGTTCAAGTATCTTTTCAGCTTCTTCCTGAGAATGTCTTTCAGCGAATTTTATCATTAAGTTAGACAAAATGATTAATTTTTGGTTAAAAACATAACTCAAAGTTTTTACTTTAGATTATAAATCAGAATAAACGTTATCTGAATGCGATTTTAGTATCAATTTTGCGCGAAACGTGATAAAAAACGCATTTTTGTAAAAATATTTTACCCATTTTAACTTGATGTTTTAAAAATATGCATAAATCTCTTTTAATTTTAAAAATTTTTAAAAAATTAAACGGTTTATTTGTGAAATTATAAAGCTCATGTTAATAAAGTGGCGAGTACATCCTTATTATTTGAATTAGGTTGATAAAAGAAAGGCAGATCATATACAAAAAAGAGCTTGCTACCAACATTTATGAAATACTTGTTCAAGCTCCAAAAGTAGCCAGGGCAGCTCATGCCGGACAGTTTGTACTTATCATGGTCGATGAAAAAGGTGAAAGGGTCCCAATGACGCTTGTAGACTGGAACTCTGAAGTAGGCTGGATCAAGATAGTTTACCAGGAAGTTGGAACTTCCACCATAAAGCTATCTATGAAAAACGTAGGCGATGAGATATACTATGTTGCGGGGCCACTAGGTCATCCTTCTAGGGTTTCAAAATTTGGGAACGTCCTGATGGTCGGCGGGGGCGTGGGCATTCCTGCGCTTTATCCTATAGCTAGGGAGTTGAAAAGGCTTGGAAACAGAGTAATTACAGTAATAGGGGCAAAGACATCAAACGCGCTTATTTATGAAAAAGAAATGTCGGAAGTCAGCGATGAAGTTCACATAACAACTGATGACGGCTCAAAAGGACTTAAAGGGTTTACCGTTGATGCAGTAAAGCTTTTGCTAAATCAGGGTGAAAAGTTCGATGCTGTATGGGCTGTTGGACCGGCATTGATGATGAAGGCTGTTGCTGAAGCTACAAACAGCAAGATACCTGTATCTTACTCAAGCCTGAACTCTCTTATGGTCTGCGGCGTCGGTATGTGTGGAGCGTGCAGGGTTACTGTAGGAAACAAAACAGTCCTTACTTGTGTTGATGGCCCTGAATTTGATTCTTATCAGGTTAACTGGAAAGAGCTTGCGATAAGGCTTCAGGCATACAAGAAAGAAGAAATGATTTCTCTTGAAATGTTAAAGGGGGCTGGTAAAGTATGAGCAAGATAGGTCATCGTTTGGAACCAAAGACAAGGCCGCCTGAGATAAGGAAGAAAGACTTTGATGAGGTTGAGCTCACAATATCCCCAGAAGAAGCGATGAAAGAAGCTTCAAGAGACATTAAGTTCTGTGCAGCTCCCTGTAGCGTTAGAGGTTGCCCCGTTAACGTAAACGTGCCAGGTTTCCTTAAAAAAGTAAGTGAGGGGGACTTTAAGGAAGCATACAAAATACTGATACAAAACACTCCAGTGCCTTCTATAACAGGAAGGGTATGCCAGCAAGAAATTCAGTGTGAAGGACAATGCGTTCTAAGAAGGGTTGGAGAACCAATCGCTATAGGCGCTGTTGAAAGGTTTGTGGGGGACTGGGCTCTTGACAACAACATAGAAATCCCAGTAACTGTGGAAAAGAAACACAAAAAAGTAGCCGTAGTGGGCTCTGGTCCTTCTGGTATTGTAGCCGCAGCAGACCTAGCTAGAATGGGTTATGACGTAACTATGTATGAAGCTTTTCACATACCTGGCGGCGTTCTGGCATACGGAATTCCGGAATTCAGGCTGCCAAAAAGGATACTGAAAAAAGAGTTTGAAAGGCTTCAGAACTTGGGAGTGGACATAGAACTTGGAGTCGTTGTAGGGACTACATATACCATTCCCGAACTGTTAAAGGATTACAACGCTGTATTTCTTGGAGTCGGAGCAGGAAGACCTATGTTTTTGAACGTACCTGGAGAAAATCTGGCCGGAATATATACAGCAAATGAATTTTTGACAAGAGTTAATCTCATGAAGGCTTATATGTTCCCAGAATATGATACGCCTATCCATGTAGGCAAAAAAGTTGCAGTAATCGGCGCAGGGAATACCGCTATGGATGCAGCCAGGTCTGCGCTGAGGCTAGGAGCTGATGTTTATGTAATTTACAGAAGAGGGAGGAACGAAGTATCAGCAAGAGCTGTTGAATTTAAACACGCAGAAGAGGAAGGCGTCAAATTTATTTTCTGGGCAACGCCTGTTGAATTTCAATCAAGCGATGGCGTAAACGTTTCCAACATTAAGCTCATGAAGATGAAGCCAGGGGAACCTGACAGGAGTGGAAGGCCAAGGCCAGTTCCTACAGGAGAAACGTTTGACTTTGATACTGATATGGTCATAACTGCAATAGGATTTTACCCCAATCCTCTTATTCCTCAAATGACACAGGGTCTTAAAGTTGATGATCATGGCAGAGTTGTTGTTGATCTAGAAGGCAGGACCTCTATTCCTCACGTTTACGCTGGAGGAGACATAGTTACTGGAGAATCAACCGTGATCGAAGCTATGGGCTGGGGTAGAAGGGTCGCAAGAACAATCGATAAAGACCTTCAAAAAATTTAGTCTTTTTCTTTTAGCATGTCAGACAACGACAAACTTTTTCCGTCCTTTACTATGGTTATCTTTGTCTCCAAGCTTACTGGTATTCCTATGTTTCTTAATATATAAAGCAGTTCGCTTCCGCTTATCTTTTCGTTTATAACCCCTTTTTTGATAAGTTCTGCAAGTTTTTTTACAAAAAGATTTGTTTCGTTTGGAAATTGAGATAAAGCGGCATCAAGAACTTCATTTCCCCTATCATACAGGTATGATTTTACTAACTTTACTGGGTCATCTTCGTCCTTTTTCTGTTGCTGTTTTTTCATTAACTCTAAAAGTTTCTTTTTAAGAAGCATTTCTTCTATTTCATCGCCGGAAGACATGAACATTTTTTTAGAAAAGAAATATAAAACCTTTGCTCATAGAACATTTATTTGTTGATTTAACGGCGTTACCATTGAAAAATTAAAAAAATCGACAGGTAGAAGACTTTTTTCTTATACATAAAACATAATAAGACAGAACGTAAAATAAAAACCGATGACTGTTAATGAGTTAATCCAGTTTGTAAATAGAGTGGTTGCTGATACGTCAAATTTAGAGCGCGGCTTCTTGTTGGGTGCTGGTTATGACGGTGACAGAAAAGTCGCATATTTAAAAATACTCGATCCAAACACCCAAAAGGTTTATTATTACTATGACAAAACTTTTCACAAACCTTATTGCTTTAGCAAAAAATCACCATCAGAGCTTGCGTATTTGAGAAAAAGAGATGATGTTGAGGATATAGTCGTTGAAGAAAAATGGGATCCACTAACAGATAACATGATTGAAGTTTCTAAAATAATTACAAAGGATCCGCTAGCTGTTGGAGGACACCCAAGTGAGAAAAGTATAAGAAACATAGAAACATGCTATGAGGCAGACATAAAGTATTATGAAAATTATCTTTATGACCTTGGTTTGATACCCGGAACTTTTGTTAAGTTAGAAAACAACAAAGTGCAAGAAATACTTAACGAATTTTCAGAAGAAATGCAGACTGCTCTGAAGGAAGCTATGCTGGAGTCAGACGAATATTTAAAAAAATATATAGAAGAATATGCGGCGTTACTCTCGCAGCCTTTCCCTCAAATAAAGAGGGCAGCAATAGACATAGAAGTTTTGACGGAGATTGAAAACAGATTGCCAGACCCTGAAAAGGCAACACAACCAATAATAAGTATAGCTCTGGCTGGAAATGACGGCAAAAAGGTTGTTTTCGCCATCAGAAGGAATGACGTAGAAACTGGATCAGCTCCTGAGATGCCAAAAGATGTGGAGCTCAAATTTTTTGATGACGAAAAACAGTTGCTTATAGAATTTTTTAAAGAAATAACAAACTATCCAATAATTGTGACGTTCAACGGCGATTCTTTTGATATGCCATATCTTTATCACAGGGCTCAAAACTTAAAGATTCCGAGGGATGCAATTCCTATTGTTTTAGGAAGGGAAATAGCCAGCATCGTACATGGCATCCACATTGATCTCTACAAGACCTTTGTAAACAAATCAATACAGGGCTATGCTTTTGGAAACAGATATAACGAGCACACTTTGAACGCAATAAGCGAAGGTATACTAGGTGAAGAAAAAGTTGAAGTTGAAGGTTCAATAAACGACCTCCCAATTATGAATCTGGCTTTTTACAACTATACAGATGCCAAATTGACTCTTGAACTTACAAGCTATGATAACGATCTTCTAATGAAACTATTGATAACCCTTTCCAGGATAGCAAGGATGAACATTGAGGATACTTCGAGGCTAAGCGTTTCTAACTGGATAAGAAGCATGCTCATAAACGAACACAGAAAAAGAAACGCTTTGATCCCAAGAAAAGAAGAAATAGAACAAAAAGGACAGGAAGCCTCTTCTAAGGCTATAATTAAAGGTAAAAAGTATCAGGGGGGCTTTGTTGTAGAACCATTACCAGGAGTGCATTTTCACGTAGTAGTTTTGGATTTTGCGAGCCTGTATCCAAGTATAATTAAGGTTTTTAACCTGAGTTACGAAACTGTCAAATGCCCTCATGAAGAGTGCAGGACCAACATACTTCCCAATACGTCATACTGGGTATGCACCAAGATGAGAGGCATGACGTCATTATTAATAGGAGCGCTGCGCGACATTAGGGTAAATTACTTTAAAAGGTTGAGCAAAAAAGCAAAAAGCAAAGAAGAAAAGGAATTCTACAATGTAATATCCCAAGCACTAAAGGTTGTCCTCAATGCTTCATACGGCGTTATGGGGTTCGAAAACTTTCCTTTTTACTGTTTGCCTGTAGCAGAATCAACAACTGCTTTAGGAAGGTACTCTATTCAGCAAACTATTGAAAAAGCAAAGTCGCTAGGAGTTACTGTAATTTATGGAGATACTGACAGCCTGTTCTTAAAAAATCCAACAGATGATCAAGTAAAAGAAATCGTAGATTTTGCGAAGGAAAAGCTCGGTATCGATCTAGAAGTTGATAAGGTATATAGATATGTCGCTTTCAGTCAAAGGAAGAAAAACTATATAGGAGTTTACGAGGATGGTTCAGTTGAAGTAAAGGGCCTTTCTGGCAAGAAGAGCCACGTTCCTGATTTTATTAAGAACGTATTCTTCGATGTCATAAATATACTTGGCAAGGTAAAATCGCCACAAGATTTTGAAATAGCAAAAGAGGAAATCAGAAAAAGGATAAGAAAAGCTTACAATGACATAAAGAACAGAAACGTCCCGTTAGAAGAACTGGCTTTTAAAGTCATGCTGAACAAACCTATTGAAAAATATACCGATACGACGCCACAGCACGTTAAAGCCGCAATGCTCTTAGCGCAGAAAAAGGAAGTTAAACCGGGAGATATAATAGCGTTCGTAAAAACCACGACCAAAGACGGAGTAAAACCAGTTGAAATGGCAAGAAAGGAAGAAATAGACGTTGATAAATACATAGAGTTCATGGAAAGCACGTTTGAACAGCTTCTGGATGCCCTGGGTTTCAGCTTTGATGAAATTATTGGTGCGACCAAGCTGGAGGACTTTTTCAGCTTTTGATCTTAATATACTTTGATGGCTTGTGCGAGCCAAAGAACCCTCGTGGCATAGCAACTTACGCTTATATAATAAAAGAGCCATCTGAGAAAAAGCTGGAGGAAGGGTTCGGACTGGCCGCAAAACCGTTTTCGGAAAGCAGCACAAACAACGTAGCTGAGTACGCTGGCGCCGTTTGCGGTTTAAAAGAAGGATTAAAATATTCTAAAGATGCAGTCGTTTTAGGAGACTCTGCTCTTGTAATAAAACAGCTAAAAAAAGAATATAAAATCAGGTCAAAAAAACTTTTGCCTTATTATGAAGCAGCAAATAATCTTATTGCTAAATATTCCAGCTTAGAATTCAAATGGATACCAAGAGAAGAGAACGAAGAAGCGGATTCTTTGACGAGAAGAGCCTACGCTCTTTACAAACAAGGGATATTAAAGTATAAAGACTTTTTTAAAAAATGCATTTTTTGATTTTTTATAAACATATAAATAGACAAATAATTTACGCATAAAAGTGATAACAAAAATGAAAGGAAACAACAGAGTCCTGGTCTTTACATCTTTGGGACACTTTATCAACGATAGCTTTCTCGTTCTTTTCCCTGTTCTGTCGATGTATTATCTAAGTCTGGGGATCAACGCAACTGCCATCGGTATACTGGGCGCTGTATACAACTTTTTATCTGGTTTCCTGGGGGCTCCTATAGGAAGGATAAGCGACAGAACGGGTAAGTATGCTGAATTAATGTTTATGGGGTTTTTACTTATTTTCTTATCGGGTATATTTTTTATCTTGTCTTTTTTCAATTCAGATCTTCTTATAAAATATGTTACTGTTTCAATAGCTTCCTTATTCCTTGGTAGTGGACTTGCATTTTACCATCCTTTAGGAGGTGCTATTTTGCAACTTTCTTACGATAAAGATGAAGCTCCTAAAGCCTTGGGCATTAACGGATCAATGGGAAGTCTTGGTAGAGCTATTGCTCCTTATGTTTTGGTTGTGCTTTTTGACGATCTTGGAGTTACTAAAGGGCTTCTTGCTGTACTTATTGTTACGCTAATGTTAAGCTTTACCACATATTACGGATTAAAAGAGTTTAGCTACAAACAAGAAAAAAATTTAGTTCAAGAAGGTGAAATGGCTTCATTAAAGCCTTACATGTACATCTTGCTTCCCCTCACAGTGATAGTTTTTGTAAGATCTATGTTCATTGCAGGGGTTCAACTTTTTGCGCCAACTTATCTTTTCATGCTTTATAAATCACATTATGTTGCAGGAGTTTTCCTGACGATCTCATATGCAACGGCAATAATAGGCCAGCCTTACTTTGGCAAACTGACGTCACAGAAGGGTGGAAGGTTTGTTGTAATTTTGACTACTTCTTTGTCTACTGTTTTTTACCTTCTTTTTGTATATTTAAAGAATTATTATGTTCAGCTGCTATCTTTTGCAATTTTTGCTTTTTTTGCCTTTAGCGGTTTTCCAAATTTGCTTGGCTATGTATCCCAAGTCGTTGATAAAAAGGTTTTTGCCAGAGCAAACGGCGTCGTTTGGAGTTATGGAAACATGCTTGGCGGAGCTTTAGGGATGATAATAGGTGGGCCTATAGCAGGCTCTTTTGGGTTTTTTTATGCCATGCTAACTTATGGCATTCTGGGCGTAGTTTCTTCCATACTTTTGATCTTTCTTCCTAAAACAGCAAAAACTGAAACAGAGCCCTTAAGAGTTAAATAGTTGCAAACATTTTTGTATTAGTTTATATATTAATTCGTATTTTATATTTACAAGCGAATGATAATAGAAATAATGGATCCAATTTATGGCTTGCTTAAGCTTAACGATGTAGAAAGAGAAATCATCGATACTGCGGAATTTCAAAGATTAAGGAGAATAAAACAGCTCTCATCCGCAAACTTTGTTTATCCGAGCGCAAATCATACACGTTTTGAGCATTCGCTTGGAGCGATGCATTTAGCAGGTGTAATGGGTGAAGTTTTAACAAACAAGGGTTATATATCGTCTGATGAAATACAAAAATTAAGACTGGCTGGCTTGTTGCATGATGTTGGACATGGTCCATTTTCGCATCTGTTTGAAGATGCGGTTTCAAAAAAATACAAAACAAATCATGAAGAAATAGGCAGAAGAATCATAACTGAGAGCGCTATATCTGACGTTATAAAAAAATACGGTTATGATCCAGTTGAGGTAGCGCAATTGGCAAACGGGATATACCCTAACAAGCCATTCATGAACGCTATAGTAGCAGGACCGTTGAGCGCGGATCTGATGGACTACATCCAAAGAGATTCTTACTATACAGGAGCGATTTATGGCAGAGTTAATGTTATGAAAATAATAAATTCAATGCACGTATATACAAATCAGCTTTCTATCGAAAAAGATGCAGTATCTGCATTCGAAGGTATGACTATAGCAAGATATGAAATGTTTAAAGAAGTGTACTTTCATAAAACATCAAGAGCTGCTGATGTAATGTTAAGACATGCTATCGAGCTCTATGATAGCATAACAGGATTTGCTGATCCAAAGGATTTAAAAAATTATATAGAACTTACGGATGACATGCTTATAATAACCATTCTTAAATCTGGAGAAAAAGAAGCGCAAAATGCAAGGAATTTTGTGAAAGATTATCTAACAAGAAATCTTTTAAAGCTGGTTTATGAAGAATCATTCATAGGAAAAGACGCGTTTTTGGAAAAGTTGTTCAATCAAGAAATTCTGAGAGAAAGGTTAATTGCCCAGATTGAAGAAAAAGCATCTATTCCGCACGGAAATATTTTTATAGATCTTCCTACTGTTCCTTCTGTTCCTAGATCATTTGACAGAGAAGATTTAAAAAACATTCTTATCATGACAAAAGAAGGAATAAGAGAAATGTCGATTACAGATATACCTGTTATCGAAAGCATACAAGGCTATTATAACATCATGAGAATTTATTCAAGAAAAGAATACAGAGAAGGGGCAGAAAAAACAATAAAAGAGATATTCGGTTCTGGATATTATACCAAAATATCTGTGTGAACTCGTTTTCTAGTTCTGTTCAAAGATATCCTTAAATTTACACCATTTTATTATTATATTATATGACTGTTACTACCGAAGAAATGAGAAAGATTGAACAGTGGTCTTCTGAAAAAGGTTTTTCGACAACGCTGATGATGGAAAATGCCGGTAGAGCTATTTCTGAAGTAATTCTAGAAAGGTTTGACCCTAAAACTACCGGCAAAATATGCGTTATATGCGGAAAAGGAAATAATGGAGGAGATGCTTTAGCCGCCGCAAGACATTTATTGCTTTCAGGTTTTAATGTAGAAACATACATAATTGGAGGAGCTGTAAAAGAAGGAGATGCTGGTTTGATGCTAAAGCTCTATGAGTTGCTTAAAAAAGCTCATACTGAGCAGCCATCTTTAAACGAATTAAAAGGTTGCGAAATA
Organism: Nitrososphaeria archaeon; assembly: GCA_046536595.1. Taxonomy (GTDB): domain Archaea; phylum Thermoproteota; class Nitrososphaeria; order Conexivisphaerales; family UBA164; genus CAYFFZ01. Next base: position 17,870 of record JAWDMM010000004.1, read on the forward strand.
ATTGTAGATGGAATCTTTGGAACAGGTATCAAGGGCGAAATAAAAGAACCTTTTGCTTCAGTAATCCAAATGATAAATCAATCTCAAGCGTTTATAGTATCTGTTGATGTACCCAGCGGGTTGAACCCAGATAATGGAGACGCGGCAAATGAGACCATTCAAGCTGATATCACCGTAACTTTACATGATGTAAAGCCAGGCCTTCTAAACAGCAAATATGTTGGAAAGTTAGTCATTAAAGAAATAGGCATACCTCTGATAAGCGGTAAGCAATCGTGAACTACCCGCCCTCACCAGTAGATCAAAATTTTTAGCGAAAGATGGCGTTTTACCGTTTTTTTAAACCATGCACAATCCTGTGATCTAATAAAAGCGCATTAATATTTTTGAGATATGGAAAAATCTATAGATAATGCTCGTTTTTAAGCTTGTGCAGACAGGCTATAAAGAACAACCTGAAGCAGCATGACCCTTATAATGTATGAGTATAGCAAATTAATCATAAATTCAGATAAAAATTTTTGATCTACTGTTACGGAGGGGGACTTTCGCCCCCTTAACCCCCATAAAGTTAAAGAGAAAAATCACATCTAAAACGGATAGTTGGTTATGAACTTTCTGCCGGAGGCTTTTCTGATTCTGTTCATTATTGCCAAACCTATACCTTCTTCTTTAAAGGATTGTATGATCGCAAACTCTACATCTAGCTTATCTATCGTTCTTAGCGATTCAAACAAGTTTTTAGCTACGGTGTAAAGATTGCTTTCTGTTCCCAATATTATAAAAGTTACGTTTTTTGAAGCTAAATTTTTTATCTTTTCATAATTTTCTTCTGTAACCAAAACAGCGACGCGTTTATCGATTTTTTTAACTATTTCTGGTAACGATGAATTATCCAGAAGTAAATAAAGGTCCTTTTCAGGTGCGTAGTGTTTATATTTCATTCCTGGTGCTAAGGGTTTTTCAAAATCATACAGTCCAGAAACCTCGGGTGGTACTTTAATTGATGTAAATACGCTGCGCAGTTCTTCAACAGTAAAAGGACCCGGCCTTAACAATACTGGAGGGTTTCTGGTAATATCAACTATAGTGGATTCTACACCAAAAAATGTTTCGCCTGCATCTATTATAACGTCAGCAAACCCGTTCAGCTCTTCTATTACTGTCTTGCCGCTTGTGGGGCTTGGTTTACCTGATATGTTCGCGCTCGGTGCTGCAATAGGTGTCCCTGAAATTTCTATTAGCTTTAATGCGACCGGATGTGCCGGCATTCTCACAGCCACAGTATCCAAGCCTGCAGTAACTTCTTTTGGAACCCCGGGCTTCTTTTTAACCACAACTGTCAAAGGTCCGGGCCACACTTTCTTCAGTTTATCTTCATTATTCACCTCGCTTGCTACAGCATATAGCTGTTCAAAAGAACTGATGTGAACTATCAAGGGGTTATCCGGCTGTCTCTTTTTTATCTCGAAAATTTTTAAACACGCATTCCCGTTAAAAGCATCAGCGCCGAGCCCGTAAACTGTTTCCGTTGGAAAAGCAACTGTTCCTCCTTTCCTTATAACTTCAGCTGCAGGGAAAAGATCTTCGGGTTTAAAGTTAACTGGATCGACTTTGATTATAAGGCTCATTCTTCTACTATTTTGTTTGAAATCCCGCCGATGCCTTCAATTTCAACAGATACAACATCCCCAGCTTTAAGGTACCTTTCTCCTGTAAAGGCGGCTACACCTTCAGGTGTCCCGGTTGATATTACGTCTCCGGGGTAAAGCGTTATCCCCTGAGATAAATACGCTATTATTTCTTCAATTTTAAATATCATGTCAGAAGTTGAACCGTTCTGTCTTATTTCACCGTTAACCTTTGTCTTTATGTTAAGGCTGTAAGGGTCTTCTAGTTCATCAGATGTAACAAGCCATGGCCCAAGCGGCAGAGCGTCGTCTAGCATTTTACCCATAACCCAGTTAAATCCGTACGGGGTCTGAACGTTCGGCCAGCCTGGAGGGAACTGCCAGTCCCTGAAACTTATATCGTCAGCTACCGTGTAGCCTGCAACGCAGGATCTTGCTTCCTGAGCTGATACATATTTGCACTTCTTACCGATGATGACTGCAAGCTCCCCTTCATAGTCCATCTTGCTTGAAGATCTTGGCCTCCTCACATCGTCGTATGCCCCTTTAAGCGCATTTGTAAACTTTGTAAACAGATAAGGTTGCAAAGGTTTTGCAAGGTTCCCTTCCTTGGAATGAGAATAGTAGTTTACTGCGGCCAGGAATATCTTTTGCGGACTCCTCACAGCTGGATCTATCTTTATATCTTGCAGCTGATAAACTTCAGAGGATTCGTTTACCGCATCATAGAGTTCATCAAGATATCCAAGAGAAAGTATTTCTTCAACAGATTTTATATCAGAACCGTATTTCGAAAAAGTTGAAGTTAAGTCATAAACCTTTTCATCGACATAAACGCCTACCCTTTTCAGTCCCTTTACACTGTAGTTTAATATCTTCATCACTCTAATCCTAGCTGTCTCATATCTTTAAACCTTAGCGTTATCATTTTAAGCGCCTGCATAACCAGCTCAACATAGTCATCAATTTCTTCAGGCTGAACTCCATTCTTTTTAGCCTCTTCTTTGACCTTTTCTTCGACCTTTTTGTAGCTCTTTAAACTTTCGTTCAGATCTGCCCAGGGGATATTCTTTATGGCTTCACCTATTTTGTCGTTTTTTGGCAGGATCCCTTCAATCATGAGAGAGGCTATTATTGGATAACCTATGTAACCTTTGAATATGGTTCCGTTGTCGTTGCTGTAAGCCATGCTGTTTTTGATTATCACTATATACTCTTTATCGCCTTTTGAGGATCTAACTTTGTATATACCGGCATCCTCCTTCTTTACTCTGCCGGCAGATATCGAAGAAATCGCTTCGAGGACCTTAATCCTCGGAGGCATTTTTAACTTTATGCCATGATAAGCAGACAACCTGAATGATTTTATTAAATACCGGATTTATAAGTTTTTGTTGCACGCGCTACAATTTTTGAGGTCCAGTAATCGTTAAATTATTTTGTATTACGCGATATCGATTTATTGATATGTTTATAAGCAATATACGAAATTCTAGATTGATGGATATAGAGCGCAAGATAGGGGTAGCAGCTTCGAGGACTCTGATGAGCGCCTTCGTTTTTCTTGTGTTTTCTTTGTTAAAAATTTATTTCGGCTATTTCAGCGGTCTCCCAATCCTTATAGCTGACGGGGTACACAATTTTGCTGACTTTTTGATGTTCATAGCTGCATATATAGGTCTCAGGCTATCTTTGATCGGACCCACAAAAAACTTCAGATATGGCCTTTACAAAGCTGAAAACCTTTCTGCCTTTTTGATGAGCATATTTATAATATACGCTGTTTACGAAATATTTTTAGAAGGCATAAAGTTTACGATCCCTAAATACCCGGCAATAGGAATTACGATACAGGCTATAAGCTTAATTGCTGACCTCGCGCTCGCGATGTGGCTGGGCAACATGAAGCTGAAGCAGGTAAGCCTGATAAACGCGGAGACCCTGCACAACTATGAAGACTCAATATTAAGCCTGATAGTTCTTATCGGCATACTGATGCTGAATTATGGACTCAAATATCCGTACTACGCCGTCCTGGTTATTACGATTGCAATAATACTTTACCAGGTAGTCATAATACTTAAGGATTCAACGCTTGCACTTCTGGATGCAACTGATAAGCGCATAGAAAGGATTGTGGATGAATCTGTAAAGGAAATCAAAGAAATAAGCGGTTATCACGATTTAAGGGTAAGGAAAGCCGGACCATATTATTTTATAGAACTGCATCTAGAGTTGCCTCCGAACGTAAGCGTGAGAAAAGCTGATAAGATTACCGATGAGCTTGAAAAAAGAATCAAAGAAAAAGAACCTCTGGTTGTTCTCTTTAACCCGCACGTAGAGCCAAGCGAAATCAAAAAGCAAACGCGCGTTCTGATACTGATTGACTCAGACGGAAAGGTTTCAAACTTTTCTCAGGCATCTCAGGTTGTTATAACTGAGATCGAAACCCAAAAGATTTCTGTCATGGATAACCCATTAAAAAAGATCGAGAGAAGGAGGTTGCCGGCTCTGTTAGACTTCATAAGGGAGCAGGGAGCCAGCATAGTAATTACGAACAGGATAGAGGAGCCCGTGCTGCTGGCTCTTTTCGGCGCAGGGGTTGAAGTTTATTTATCAGATGATCAAGACTATAGGACAGCTCTGAACAAGCTCAAAACAAACCAGCTTAAACCGGCTGAAATAAAAGAAAACATTTAAACATCGTTGTGTTTGTAGTTTTATAGTTGAACGAGACAGATATCAAAAAGTTTTTAGAAGAAAAAGGCATAAATTTTGAGATAATAAAGCACGGTTCTTCTTACAGAGCTGATGAGGCAAGCAGGGAGCTCAACATCGACCTTAAAAAGATCGTCAAGACAGTTCTTTTTATAGCTGACAATAAAGAGCCGCTCATCATAATAGTAAGAGGGGACAAAAGGGTTGACCAGACAAAGATGGCAAAAATTCTGGGGTACAGAAAGCTGAGGCTGGCAACAGCAGAAGAGCTGAGAAACATAACAGGCTATGAACCAGGGACTTTGCCCCCTATAGCACACAAACAGAATATTAGGACGGTGCTGGATGAAGACGTAATCGATGCTGATTACGTTTATTCAGGGGGCGGTTCGCTCGGTTCTTCTCTTAAAATATCACCAAAGGATATAGCAAGGCTGCAAAACGCATTAATACTTAAAGTCTAACAATGAAAAATATAAGAATGCAGGATGAAAGGGTCATAGGAATCGATGAAGCCGGAAGGGGCAGCTTTATCGGGCCGCTCGTAATAGCTGGATTTTCTATTCCTTACATTTTTATTTCACGACTTAAAGAGCTAGGGGTAAAAGATTCCAAAAAGCTAACGCCTGCCAAAAGGACAGAGCTGTACGTAAAACTAAAAAAACTTGAATGCTCGTCAGTTTTAATTTATAAGCTAAGCCCTCAGCTGATAGATTCTTATGTTTGGTCAAACGTTAAAAACGTTAACTTAAACTACCTTGAGGCTCTTTACATGGCAAAGATCATCAACAGACTGCCTGGCAATTATATAGTTGTTGATGCTGCAGACGTAAGCGAATCTCTTTTTTTAAAAAACGTTCTAAAAAACGTGAAAAGAAATGTAATCTTGATAAGTTCTCATCATGCAGATGATCTTTACTCAATTGTATCTGCCGCAAGCATTGTAGCTAAAGTCGTAAGGGACAAAGAAATAGAAAAGCTTCACAAGGTGTATGGTAATTTTGGCTCTGGATATCCTTCAGACCCTAAAACTCTGCAATTTTTAAAAAGTTTAAAAGACAAGCCTGAAATTTTTCATGCTATTCGATTAAGTTGGAAAACATTAAATAAGCTAAATAACATAAGATTTTTATGAGCAAAAGCTTTGAAACTCGTTTTATCTGGCAGAATGGCTCATTTGTTCCGTGGCAGGAAGCAAAAGTTCATGTAATGACTAACGCTCTGCATTACGGCACTGGCGTTTTTGAAGGAATACGAGCTTACTGGAACGGAAAGCAGCTTTACGTCTTTCGCTTACAGGATCATGTAAACAGATTTTTCAATTCTATAAAGATATACAGCTTCGGAATAGACTTCAGTAAAGATCAGATTTCAGAAGGAATAAAGGAAACTCTTAGAAAAAATGAGCTAAGGACAGATGTATACATCAGACCTATAGCAATAAAGGGCTATGGGCCCATAGGCCTTGATGTCAGGAAGCTAAAAACTGACGTCTTTATAATAGCAATGCCTTATGGCAGGTACTTTGAAAAAGAAGGCATAGAAGTCCTTGTGTCTTCTTGGAGAAGGATAAGTTCTCAAACTTTACCAGTGTTGGCCAAAGTTACCGGTCATTACTCTAACAGCGTCCTTGCAAAGCTTGATGCTCTGAACAAAGGTTATGACGATGCAATCCTTCTTAATGAAGAAGGAAAAGTTTGCGAAGGAACCGGTGAAAACATAATGATGGTTAAAGATGGTATGATCTATACGCCTCCCATTTCTGCTGGAATACTAGACGGGATAACCAGGAGGAGCATAATAGAATTTGCCCCTGATCTTGGATTGAAAGTTGTTGAGAAAGATATAGATCGCGGAGAGCTTTACACAGCAGACGAGCTGTTCTTTGTGGGAACCGCCGCAGAAATAACCCCTATATTGAAGGTTGATGGGAGACAGATAGGGGATGGAAAGGTTGGTCCAATTTCTAAAAAATTAAAAGATTACTTCTTCTCAGTAACTCAGGGAAAAGTTGATAAGTATCTTAAATGGCTTGAAGCTGTATGGTAAAAGTGAGCTTTCAAGGAGAAAGAGGGGCTTACAGCGAGGAAGCTGTCATAAATTTTTTCGGAAAGGACGTTGAGTTTTTGCCATTACCTTACCTTTCAGACGTTTTTAAAAGCGTTGAGTCAGAAAAGGCAGACTATTCTGTGGTACCCATAGAAAATTCTTTAGAAGGAAGCGTAAGCGAAACGTATGATCTTCTTTTAAAAAGTGATGTGAAGATAGTTGGAGAGTCCATTCTTAGAGTAAGACATTGCTTTATGATTCATCCAGACGCAGAGCTATCTAAAGTAAAAGAAGTATGGTCTCATCCTCAGGCCCTTTCTCAATGCAGAATGTTCATAGAAAAAATGAAGCTAAAGCCTGTACCTTTTTACGATACTGCAGGTAGCGCAAAGGTAATTTCAGAAAAAGGCGTGCTCACAGCTGGAGCCATAGCATCATGCAGGGCGGCATCATTTTATAACCTGAAGGTGGTAAAAGAAGGAATTGAAGACTCAGAAAACAACTTTACAAGGTTCATCGTGCTTGGTAAGACTGAAGCAAAAAGAACTGAAAAAAGCAAAACTTCTATAATATTTGGAACACCCCACAGCCCTGGGTCCCTTTATAAAGCTCTAAAGGTTTTTGCTGACAGAGAAATAAACCTAACCAAAATAGAAAGCAGGCCAACAAAGGCAAAACCCTGGGAATATTATTTTTTTGTTGATTTTGTTGGGCACACAAACGATCAAAAGGTAAAAGGCGCTATCGAAGATTTAAAAAAAGTTACAACTTTTATTAAGCTGCTTGGATCATATCCTGCTGAGCTGATATGACTGGTTATGATCTTGCTAAAATCGGCCAGTATTTGGCATCAATGGGTTACGTAGAAGGTAGAGAAGGTAATTTAAGTGAAAGGGTCGGTAACGGTGCCCTCATAAAAGCAACAAACGTATTTATGGCTTTTGCAACTCCAGAAGATTTTTCTTATATTGATTTAGAAGGAAACCTGATCTACGGCAAACCCCCTTCTTCAGAATTCAGGTTACATACAACGATATACAAAAATGTTAAAAATATAAACTTTATAGTTCATACGCATCCTGTTTACACTCTTGCTTTATCTCAACGTTATAGCTTTATACCGATAGTTATTACAGAAGGAAAACTTTATTTTTCAAAGGAAGTTCCAGTTCTACCTCTCATAGAACCTGGAACACAGGAACTGGCTGATAAAGTTACTTCATACATACAAAAGGGTTATGAAGCTGTTGTTTTGAAGGATCATGGGCTTGTAAGCGTAGGGGAAACTTTGGACGTTGCTGTTATGAGGACAATTTCGGTCGAAAAAAGCGCAAAAATTATTTTACTTTCGAGGAACCTTGCATGATAAAAACAGGGATCTGCGGCTTTTCTGCTAAAAGGGAGCTTATCTACAGCACGCTTGATGCGGTCGAACTTCAGGAAACCTTTTACAGCATGCCAAACGCCGAAAAAATGAGAAAACTGCGTATCGAAGCGCCCGAGAATTTTGATTTTTCGGTAAAAGTTTTTCAGGGTATAACTCATGGCTTTAATTCTCCAACTATGAAAAAGGCAAAAAATTTTACACCAAATGCAAACGTTGGCCTGCTTAAGGATACAAGAGAAAACCTAGAGCTTTGGGAAATTTTTAAAAAACAGACTTCTGTGCTTAACCCTGTAGTGTACGTTTTTCAAACCCCTCCTAGCTTTGGAAGTGAAGACCAGCTCAAACAGGCATACAGTTTTTTTAGAGAAATAAATGGCGAAGCTAGGATTGGATGGGAGCCAAGAGGAAAAGCTTATGAAAATTTACAACTGCTTTTAAAGATATTTGAGGATCTAAGCTTAATTCATATAGTCGATCCCTTTAAAAAGAAGCCGATAAAAGCCTTTGGTTTGCAGTACTTTAGATTGCACGGGAAAGGTTCTGGCGAAGTTAACTACGGCTACAATTATACAGACAACGATCTTTTTGAGCTTTACAACATGGTAAAAAATTATGACCGCGTTTACGTAATGTTTAACAACATAAAAATGTTTGAAAATGCAAAAATATTTAAAGAAAGGTTTGTTGGTTAAGGCGGAGTTATTTTTATAGCTCCCACTGGGCAAGCCGTTTCGCAAGCCATACAGAATATGCAGTCCTTTTCTCTTAAGGGATCAGCTTTGTCAGTATAATATTTTGGCTGTTCTTCTTGACTGAGCGGCCATTTATCATTTCCAGATCCGGATTTTCCAGGATTTAACAACCATTCGAAAACGTTAACTGGGCATACATCCATGCACGCACCGTCAGCTATGCAACAATCAAAGTCTACAGCTACTATACTTCCATGGATGCCAAGTTTGGTGGGATAAGGTTTCCCATCAGCATCTAACCTTTGCTTACCTTCCGCAAAAACTTTGTGTCCAGCGTGTTCACCTGTTACCGGATACTCATCGGGTTTTTTCTGAAAATCAGGATCTATCGGTTTTGATTTAAAAGGTACTGGTCTAACCATTTGAGATCACATATAGTATATAGATTATAGTATAAAACGTTTTTGCACAAGTTATTGTTTTTGTTCTGCAATCATGCATTTAATAAATGCAATTTTTAACGTGCTAAAATTTTAACAATGTTTAAATTTTATCTGAAGCGTGAATTGTTAGTTGAGTGAAGACTTAAAAAGATTTCTGAGTGTATTTGGACCTGCATGGCTCGTTATGATAGCAGATGTCGATGTAGCTTCTATAATAGAAGGTATTGAAGCTGGCGCCGTATCTGGCGCCGTAATGGTTTTGATAATGCTTGTTTTGATACCGCCTTTATTTTTTATACAGGACGCAGCAGGCAGGCTGGGCTCTGTTGCTAATGTAGGGTTTGGCGAAGCTATAAGGAATAAATATGGGAAAAAAATTTCTATTATACTTTCGCTGCCGATGGCTTTAAGCGACTTTTTAGAATACCTTGCAGAGTTTGCGGGAATAGCTATAGGGCTCACCCTTTTAGGATTTTCAGTATGGTTAGGATTGCTCATCTTTTACTTTGTTCATTTAACGGTAGTATTAACAAAAAAGTACAGGCATGCAGAAATGATACTTTTGCCGCTAAGTTTTCTTCTTGTTGTTACCCTTTTTGTTGAACTTTTTCTTTTTAGACCAAATTTTTCCCTTTTATCGCGTTCGCTATTTGCTTTTAAACTAAACCTTTCGTTTTTCTATCTGATAGCTGCAAGCATAGGCGCTGTTATAATGCCATGGATGCTTTTTTTTCACAGCGGGGCCGATGCGAGAAAAAAGATAGGTATCAAAAACATGAAGTATGAATCACTTGAAACTCTAATAGGATCAATAGTTTCGGAGGTGCTCATGGCTGTAGTTGTTATATACGGCTGGGTTATTTCTTTCAGGGATCCAAGCGCTTCACTGGCTGGTATTTTGTCGTATATACAAAGCATGAATTATCTTTTAAAATTGCTTATGGGAATAGGATTTATAGCTTCAGGCCTTCTGGCCCTTGTTGTAATCTCCATGGCTTCTGCATGGGGCGTTGTTGAAGCTGCAGAATTAAACTCAAAACATTATGCCATAATTTATATTATTGAGTCTGTTCCTGCATTGCTAATAGCCATCTTGATCAGGGATTATTTGCAACTTATTCTGGGCCTTATGATAATTTATTCTGTACTTTTAATCCCTCTTCTTATTGTTCTCGGAAAAATTGCTTCAGATTGCAGTTTTATGAAAGGTTTTGCGTTAAAAGGTAAAAGGTTAAAGGTCTACTGGATTATGGCCGGCGCAATTTCAATCGGCGGGATTGTCGGGTTTGCATCTTTTGTTTTGAGCTCCTTATAAAAGATCAAATATTCAGAAAAAATATTAAGCTATTAAAAGAAAATAAAAGCGTGAAAGTAGCTGTAGGAGGAACTTTCGAAGCTCTTCATGCTGGGCACGTTAAATTATTAAAAAAAGCTTTGGAAATAGGGGATGAGATAATCATAGGAGTAACATCCGATCAGTTCGTTGCAAAAATGGGCAAAAAGATTGAAACACCATATCTGGATAGGATTCTAAGGGTAAAAGAAAAAATAGATGAAATTGCGCAAAAAAGCTACAGATTTTACATAGCTATGCTGGACGATCCATATGGGCCAGTGCTTAAAGAAGAAATAGATTTTATAGTGGTGAGTCCTGAAAGCTTTAAAAACGCGCTTATAGCCAACATATTAAGGAAAAAGACCGGGTTTAAACCGATGAACATATACGTGATAAATTTTGTAAAAGCAGAAACAGGAGATAAAATTTCATCTTCAGACATAAGGAAAGGGAAAATATTACCAGATGGAAAATCGGTAAAATTAAAGGTTAAACCTTAAATTTTTAATTTAACTTATTGGTTTAAGGTAAGATGCATCAACGTTTATCTGTATTGGTACAGCTGTTTCTAAGAGCATTATTGTCGCTTCCCTTTTCTCTTTATTAAACCTAAGCACTTTAGCTTTCATTCCTTTAAATGGGCCATTTATAACCTCCACTACCTGTTCATTCTGCAAAGATATTTCTTCAGTTTTAGCCTTTATCAATGGCGCTACATCATTAATGCTTAGTACTCCTGGCACAATAGACTTGATATTCTTGACATCGCTTATGAGCTTGCTTACAGCTGCCTGATTATCAGCTTCAATGATTAGATATCCTTTCATGTTTTCGCTGTATATTATAGAATATACAGGTAGATTATTCATTTTAACTCTGCTCAACAAAAGCAAAGCTATACTTGATTCCTGTCCTCCAACAACCTTTACTGCATAAAATTTAGGGCTCATCTTAAACTCAGCCAGAAAGCTACCAAATGTACTATTGTGCCTATTCCGCCTATTAAAAATAAAGCAAGCAGAAATAGCTTCAGATAAGCGGATAGTTCTTTCCAAGATGACTTCTTACTATAGCTTAAAATTTCCTTTACACTTTTAATAAATTGTGATATACCCATTAGCCCAACAATACTACAAAGATGTAATTTTTAAGCTTTATTAAACAACTTGGATGATTTTTAGGCGAACTATCATGACCTTATGGCCAGAGCATCTCTTGAGATCCTGTTTTTATCAAACTTAAGCTCATAAGTTCTTGCATCCTGATGTTTTCTCCTAAGAAGCGTTTCCTTTTCATGATCCTCGCCTTCTTTTCAGGGTTGGGCATAAGCCTGTAATATTTTTCTTTATATAAAAACCTGTTGTAAGGGGCTAATTTCAGCTTACAGATGGGGTCTTTCGCCCCCTTAACCCCCATAAAGTTAAATACAAATTCTAAACTGGGTAGCTTTAATTTTACAGATTTTTCAAGCTCATGGCATCTCCGACTATAAAATTATAAAGACATGTCGTTCATTTTATTACTGCAGATAACAGTTTATCATGAAGCTCTTCATCTTGAGCAATACCTTTAAGTATAAGAACTAAAATGCTATCCTTTTTGTTAGAAGCTTCCTTTATATATTTTTCATATATCTGGTACGCTAATTCTTCGCCTTTCTCCAGTTCTCTGAGATTTTCAAAAATGGATTCTACAGACATTTTTTTAACGCTTTCACTTAATTTTACTGCTTCTTCAGAAAGAGAATTGCACAAAGTTATCATTTCATCATCAACCAAGCCTTCATATTCATCTAGTTTACTTTCAAGCAGTCTCAGGAGTTCTTCATGTTCCATTGAATCCATCGCTATTTTTTGAAATGCTGTTTTAGCGTTTATACCAAAATAACTTAGTTTAAACAAAGTTGAATACAATCCCGCCAAACTGCTTTCTAGTTTTCTTAAGACAAAAATAGCTTTACCCATTTATGTTTATATGTTAAAATAACATGTTTAAAAACTTTGAATAATTTTCATTTATTCTAAAATTTGACATCGTTTGCAAATTTAGAAAAGTTTTAAAGCCAACGTTTTATTACCATTTATCATGATCGCAAAATATCATCACTTTCCACCAACTCACGACTCCTTTACCGATGCACCATCTAAAGATTTTTATGAAACAATCATAGTTGGAGGCGGGGGCGGTGGTTATCATGGCGGCTTTCAGCTCTCTGACAGCAAAAAAAGTGCAATTTTAATAGATGATAAAGGCAACTTAGGGGGTAACTGCTTGTATGAAGGTTGCATACCTTCAAAAGCTGTATACATGACTATATACTTGTTAGAAAAAACAAAAAAGATAGCAGAGCTTAATGGTTCAGTTAATATAAGCTTAATTCAGGATATCTGGGAAAAAGCTATCGAACATAAAGATTGGGTCCAAAGCATTAGGTATCAGCAACATATAAAAGAAATACTTGAACATGAAAATCTTGAATTCGTAAAAGCTATTGCAAAACCTACAAAATGCTGTGAGGTTGAAGTTCAAAGTTTGGACGGTTCATGGAAAAAAACTGTAAGAGGAAAATACATGCTTTTAGCAACTGGTTCAGTCCCGGTTAAACCTCCGATTAAAGGATCTGAACTCACGATAGGATCTGAAGAACTTTTTGGATACAACACAGATTATAAAAAATTAAAAAAATCCTTCGTTATAATAGGGGGAGGATATATAGGGGTCGAAGCAGCATCTGCAATCAGCAGACTTTCAACTGATGTAACAATCCTTGAAATGCAGCCTGATATAATGAACGGTTGGGACGAAGATGCAGTAGAAGAAATAAAAACAACTTTGGAAGAAAACAATGTAAAAATAAAGACAAATGCAAAGGTAACATTAATAGAAAAAGCAGGAAACCAAAAAACTGTTTATTATGTTGATGAGTCTGGAGAAACCAGATCAATTACCGCAGACGAAGTTATTATGGCAGTTGGAAGGTCTCCGTATGTAGAAGAAATTAATAATTTAGGAGTGGTCGAAAACAGAAAGGTTGTAGTTGATAGCCACATGAGAACAAAGGTACCGAATATTTATGCCGCCGGTGACGTTATAGGAAAATATATGCTATTTCACTCTGCAGTTAAGGAATCTACTGTAGCGGCATGGAACATAATTGCAGAAAGACCGCTTTATGAAGTAAACTTCAGGAGTATACCTATTACTGTATTTACAGAGCCTGAGGTGGCAAGTGTTGGGATCACACCTGCAGAAGCAATTAAACTTGGTATACCACATGAAGTAGTTTCTTACCATTTAGAAGATGATGCTTATGCCCAAATCATGAAAATGAGAAAAGGCTGGGTAAAAATAGTGATTGAAAAAGAAACACAAAGAATTATAGGAGGCTTAATCGTTGGCGAAGCTGCTTCGTTGATGATAAACGAAATAGCGTTAGCGGTTTCAGTTAACGCAAGAGTAAAAGACATAGGCTTGCTTGCGCATCAGCACCCAACAATATTTGAGTCAATAGATAGAGCTGCCGTAAATTGCTGTAAAATTTGAAATGTGTTTGAACTAAATATTAAAAATATCTGACCTCCTCCTCGCCCTGAAGGAGATTTGTTGTTTTTTATCAAAATTTTTATGATATAAATTAATTTTATCTATTACGGTCTAAAAGATAAAACAGCTTGATTTAAACATAAAAAAAGTTATAACTATATTTTATAAACTCCATTGATTGTGTAAATGTAAAATTGGAGATATTCAGGGCTTTAAATGAATACAAAAATCTTAAGGAAGATGCCAAGAGGCTTGCTTTTTATAGCTTTGCAAACAGCTTAGCATCTAATTTAGGCGGCTTTATAATGATTTTTTACATAATATACCTTGGTTATGGCGTAGTTTTTTATGGTATCTTAAGCGCTGTTGGAGGGTTCACTTTTGTTTTCTTGTTGATACCATCTTCAATATTAACATATGTTAAAGGCTCCAAGCATACTGTTTTAATTGGCAGCATTTTTCAAACGATTTCATACACTATTATATTTCTTTATCCATCAAAAACTACCTTTTTAGCATCTTCTATAATTGGCTCAGCTGGTTCAAGCATGAATTCCGCAGCCTTAAGCCCTCTTATATCAAAAAGCGAATCACTGACAAACAGAACAAAAGCATTTTCTTTAAATTATTTTTTAAATTCCATGGGCGCATTTATAGGAACAGCTTTTTCAGGTTCTATTGTTGACGTTTTCAAAAATTATTTAGGTTACTATAGATCTTATAAGTTAATTTATTTTATTTCTATGGCTGTGTTCCTTTCCTCATCTTACATTATCTACAAAGTTAAGACTGATCTTAAACCGCCCCCTCCAAAAATAGATTTAAAGAACGAAAATTTTCGCACAATCTACAAGCTAGCAATTCCAGCAGGCCTCATCGGTGCAGGCGCCGGGTTTTTGATCCCTTATTTTCCGCTTCAATTTAAATATAGATTTAATCTAAGCATAACCGTTATATCGGTTATATTTTCCATTACAAACCTGTTCATGGCATTTCTCGCTTTATATATGCCAGAAATCGAAAGAAAAAGAGGTTCTCTCAGATCCATAATAGGTTCTTGGCTAACTGCTACATCATTTATGGTACTCATGCCTATTGTTGGATTTCTTGGAAACGGTATTTTAGCTATATCACTTTTTTCAGCGTTTTATCTTATAAGGACCGTCACGATGAACGCAATCAGCCCTGTACAGTCATCTTTTGAGCTTTCCCTTCTAAATGACGAATACAAAAGCATAGGTTCCAGCATTGAAACCCTTACTTGGAACGCGATGAATTCGCTAACAGTTATATTTGGAGCTTTGCTCATAAAAGAATCTTTAAATGCTCCTTTCTTTATATGTGCCGCATTTTATTATGCATCTGCAATAGTTTATTATAAATTCTTTTCAAACGTTTCTAAAAAAGAATAAGTTTTTGCTTTTAAAAATCTTCCCAACATAAATAGTTAAATAAAAAATTAGTTTAATAAAATAATATGATAAAGCAAATATGTTTACTGCCTCATGGCGATGAAGTTTTAAAAACTGATGATCAAGATGTTAAGGAAATAAGAAAAATAATGATAGAATGCGGCAACAAGTATCATGGGGAAACATTGATCGTTGTGTCCCCTCACTCCATAAGGGTGCCAGATCAAATTTCTTTGTTATATGCTGAAAGAATATGTAAAAACGGCAAATGTTACATTACAGATAGAAGTCTTGCCGATGATCTTTATAATGTTTCTAAAAGGAATGAATTACCTGTCATAAAGGTTAATTATGGCACAGACTCAGGAGAACTTTCTTCATTACCGTTAGATTGGGGGTCGGAAATTCCTCTGAGCTTCTTTTTAACAGCAAATAAAGTCATGATCATAGCACCGGGAAGAGAAGTTAAAAGATCTGAACTTTTCAAATTTGGTTCTTTGATTGGAAAGCTTGAAAATGAATTTTCAATAATAATAAGCGCTGATCAGGCTCATACGCATTCACATAATGGCCCTTACGGATTTTCATTTTTTGCCAAAATGTATGATACAATAATTAAAAAATTAGTTAAAGAAAATGATCTTAAGAGCTTAATGTATTTAGATAAAGAAATAATAGAAAGAGCGAAGCCCGATAGCTTCTGGCAGTTGCTAATTTTAGCAGGAATATTAAGCGTTGTTAACGCAAAACCCGAAAAAGTAGCTTATACCATAAAAGATTACTACAGCATGCTTGCTGCTTCTTATTCATATACTTAAGCTTTAAACAACCCTGCTTTTATGAGCGAATTTTCCAAGTTTTTCTTAACAGCCTTGATAAAAGTCTGAGTATCTACAACGGCATTTATTGGTGGCTCAGCAACGTTCGCAACATCCTGCGTCATTATTTTATCGCTTTCAATTGTTTTCTTAACAGATTCTTCCAGTAATCCTGAGAATTTATATAACTCCTGGTTTTCATCTAACTCGGCTCTTCTCTTTAGTCCTCTTGTCCACGCAAATATTATAGCGGTAGGATTGGTTGAAACTTTTTCACCTTTTAAATACCTGTAGTAGTGCCTTTGAACTGTTCCATGTGCGGCTTCAGACTCATAATAACCTTCAGGTGACATAAGTTCTGATGTCATCAAAGCCAGCGTTCCAACAAAAGCTGTTGAAACAAAATCGGAAAAAACGTCTCCTTCATAGTTTTTGCATGCCCATACAAAACCACCCTCTGACCTGACAGCCCTTGCCAGCGCATCGTCAATAAGATAATAATTATAGTGTATCCCGTTTGATTCAAAAAGATTTCTATATTCGTTTTCATATACGCTATTGAAAATTTCTTTAAAACGAGCATCATAAACCTTTGATATTGTATCCTTGGAGGCAAACCACAGATCTAGTTTAACCATTAACGCATAAGAAAATGATGCCCTTGCAAAACCCGTGATTGATTTATCTATGTTGTATTTCGCTTCTATAATACCAGAACCGTTAAATTTTGGAAATTTATAATTGACAACGTTTCCATCTTTTTTCTTAATTACAAGCTCTGCTTCACTTCCTTCTTCAAACTTTGCGCTTACCGCATCATAAATATCCCCAAAAGCGTGTCTTGCTATTATTATTGGTTTTTTCCAGAATCTTATGGCAGGTTTTACATTGTTTACAAGTATTGGTGCCCTGAAAATAGTTCCATCAAGAATTTTTCTTATCGTTGCGTTTGGGCTTGGCCATTCTTTTTTTAGGTTATATTCTTTAACTCTTTCGGCATTGGGAGTTATAGTAGCGCATTTTACACCTACTTTCCACTTTTTTATGGCTTCTGCTGCTTGTATAGTTATCTGATCGTTAGTTTCGTCTCTTTTCTTAACATGCAAGTCGTAATATTCTGTTTTAAGATCAACATAAGGTAAAAGGAGTTCTTCTTTGACCCATGCCCACATGATTCTTGTCATTTCATCTCCGTCAATTTCCACTATAGGATTTGTCATTCTGATTTTTTCCATGGCAATCTAATTAAATCGGAAAAATTTAACCTTTATACTTATACCATGCTAAAAATTTATCTTTAAAAATCAGATTAATGGTTAGAAGATTCTATATTAGACAGTAAACTACCCTGCCATTACGGATGAGCCTATGGTGTTAAAAGATGAAAAGAGACGTTCCAATGGCTACGCTTAAGATTACTCGAAGTACTGCAGCAGGTAATCATACTCTTCTTTTCCAGTAATATCCGCGAGCTTCTTTAATCTGTCTTTTACGTTAGTAAGCCCAAATTCCTTCCCCATCTGAACTATCCCTTTTGGATAGCCCAACCCTAGCATTGAAGCTGTATTTATGTCACTTTCGGAAGCTATATCGTTTTTTATGAGCCAGAGGGCTTCACCAACTTCTGGTGAAACTACTAACCATGGATCAAATTTAGATCCTGCTTCAGAGGGTATATCTGGTTTCTTGTAAACCCCTTTGCCTGGATATTTGTAAAATCCCTCACCAGTTTTCACGCCAAATTTACCTTCTTCGTACATCTTTTCAAAGGTCTTGCAAAAATCACCTAAAAAGCCCCTTTCCTTCATGGCCCTAAAAACAAGATAAAACACGTCGATGCCGCTGTAGTCAGCTAGTTCAAATACACCCATGGGGAAACTCAACTTGTACTTTAAGGCCGAATCTATTTGAATGATATTCGCTACATTGTTTTCTACTATTTGACATGAAGCGTTCATTAGCCTTGCTAAAAGTCTGTTAACGATAAACCCGGGCACGTCCTTTTTTACGATGACAGGCACCTTATTTAGCCTTTTACTAAATCCAACGGCTTTGTTTAAAGTTTCTTCTGAAGTATAATTTCCTTTTATTATTTCAACAAGTTTCATGAGCTGCGGAGGATTAAAAAAATGGATACCTACAACCTTTTGTTTTAAAGTTAATTGTCTAGAAATTTCTGAGATAGGAAGGCTGCTAGTATTTGTTCCAAAAAATTCAGCATCAGGTATTATACTTTCGGCTTTTTTAAATATTTGCAGCTTTAAGTCTAAAATCTCAGGAACAGCTTCTATCATATAATTAGAATTTTTTAGCGCATCTTCCAAGGAAGTAGTTTTGTTAATTCTTGATAAAACTTCGTTTATGTCGGTGATAACCCCTTTTGCTTTAAATTTTTCTAAACTTTGTTTTATTTTTTCTATAGCATTAAAAAGTATTTCTTCTTTTATATCATAAATCCACACTTCAAAACCGGACATGGCTGAAATCTGCGCAATGCCATGACCCATAGTTCCTGCCCCTATTACGCTTATTTTTTCATTCAACCTATATCCACGCTCCTAGATGCTAACTTTAAAAGCGTTTTAGCTATGGTTAGCTTTTGAATATCGTTTGTACCTTCATATATTGTAGTTATAACTGAGTCTCTAAGATACCTTTCAACGCCTGTTGCTGAATCTACCCCCGCACCTCCATGTATTTTTATAGCCATATCCGATAATTCTTCAGCAACTTCAGTAGCGTAGGTTTTTGCCATTGAAGAGGCCATTAAAAACAATGGTTTCTGCATATCTGCAAGGTATGCTGCCCAATAAACAAGAAGCCTAGCTGTCTCAAGCTTTATCAGCATGTCAGAAATCCTGAAAGCGACGCCTTCAAACCCGATGATGGGTTTTTCAAAAGCTTTTCTTTCTACCGAGTAATTAAAAGCCAGCTCAAAAACCCCTTGTGCGATACCAAGAGCTTGAGCAGCTATGATTATTCTTGAATAATCGTATGTTGTCACAATAACTTTGAAACCTTCCCCTACTTTGCCTACTATGTTTTCTTCAGGAACTTTAAGATTGTTAAATATAACTTCATTTGGCTGTTCTCCCCTTAGTCCAATAACCTTAAATTTTTCCCCTATTTCAAGACCGGGCATACCTTTTTCTGCGATGAAAGTTGTTATGCCTTTCCATCTTTTGCCCTGTTCAGGAGGTGAGGTTCTTGCAGAGATTATAAAATACTGAGCTCTGTCAGAATTTGTGATAAATATTTTCCTCCCGTTAATAGTGTACCCATTATCATTTTTTTCTGCCCTAGTCTGAATTCCTGCGACATCGCTTCCTGCACCTGGTTCTGTATTAGCATGTGCCGCAAATTTTTCACCTTTTGCAACTGGTGGTATGTACTTGAGCTTTTGTTCTTCGGTTCCGAAAATCATCAAAGGAACTAAAAAAAGATGGTTTACAGTAACCATTGTACCTAAAGATGGGAGAACTCTTGAAAGTTCTTCTGTAAGTATAGCTAAAGTTCTCATATCACCTCCTTGTCCTCCGTACTTTTCAGGTACTCCTACCCCGTATAGCCCTAGTTCTCTTGCACCATCTATAATACTCTGTGGTAATTCGTTTGTTTCCTCGACCTTCTGAACGTAAGGCCTTACCTTGCTTTCTGTAAACTCTCTTACCGATTTCCTGAAAAGTTCGTGCTCGTCCGTCATTTCTATTTTAAAATCCATTACCTCATTAAAAGGGAACATCGATCATATATTAAAAAGAGAAGAATTTAAATTTTATTTTTCGAATCAAATATTAAAAATTTCTTAAAAATAGTTTGTATGTTTTCAAAATTTCATTTCTTTACCAAATAAAAAATAAATATTACTTAAGTCATCATAATTGATATGAATAATGATCTTTACCCGCTTTACTATCCAGAATCTATTTCTGTTATAGGCGTTTCCCCACGGGAAGATAATTTTGCTACAATAATATTTAAAAATCTACTAAAGTCAAAAGATGAAAAAACTCTCAATGCTGAAATTTATCCAGTAAACCCCCTGTATGAAGAATGTGCGGGATATAAATGCTTGAAGGAAGTGCCAGAGACAGATTTGACGATAATTTCGGTACCATCAAGCCTGGCATGGCAATACCTAAAAGAAGCGGATAAAAGAGGGACAAAAACTGCCATTGTTATTTCTGGAGGCTTTACAGAATCTGGAGCTGGAAAGCTGCTCAAAGAAAAGTTAAAAATCAGGGTGCTTGGCCCTAATACCATAGGTATAGTTAATACACATAACGGGTTAAATACACTGTTCCTGCCTGAAAAAAAGGCAACTAAAGACGGAAGATTTTTAGAATCTCTTCCAAAGTTAAAAAAAGGTAAAGTGGCAATTATAACTCAAAGTGGAGGGGTCAGCGTTTCTATCCTTGATGAGCTTTTAACCAGCAACATAGGTATCAGTTCTCTTACTTGCCTGGGAAATTCTGAAGATATTACAATCTCTGATACGCTGGAATTTTTATCTTATGATGAAAATACTGAAGCTGTAGCTATGTACATTGAAGGAATCAAGGATGGTAAAAAATTTATGAAAATAGCCTCTGATTTAACTAAAAAGAAAAAAGCCTTTGCCCTGCTCGCAGGAGTTACACAGGTAGGAAAAAGAGCGACGATGTCTCACACCGCTTCGATAATGAGCAACTATGAAACATATTCCTCTGCATTAAAACAGGCTGGAATAATACAGGTTTACACGCTCAGGGAACTTATAGATGTTATAAAAACATATGAAATGAACGGTTTACCAAGGTCTGATAAGGCTATTGTGCTGACCAATAGCGGAGGCGCTGGCGTTCTTGCGGCCGACAACGTTGCAAAAAACGGAGTCAACGTGCCTGATGTATCAGGAATGTTGAGCGAGTTAAAGACAACCGGTAAAGTTCCTAAAATTGCAAGTCTTGCTAATCCCATAGACGTTAGCGCTTCAGGAACCGACGAAAGCATCATTGAGGTTTACAAAAAATTGAGCGAGAATGGCTTTTCAAATTTTATAATAATAAGTACCCATTATCCTCCTGGAATTACTGATAAACTTCCAGAAGCCATAAAACAGATTTCTGACGAGTACAAAAACTTCAACATAGGGGTAGAACTAGGCAATACTGAATGGTCTGAACATTTGAGAAAGGCTTTCTGGCTAATGGGTATACCTGCTTTTAATTCTCCCGAAGAAGCTTCAATTACAATGGCCTATCTTGTAAAATCGTCAAAGGCACAGCCAACGTGGCGTTTTTCTCTTAGAAAAGAACCAAAAATAAGTTTTAAGGGTATAGTGATAGATCCAGAAAGTTCTGAATTTTTAAAAGAATTTGGGTTTATTATACCTTCATGGGGATGGATAGATAAATCTGATCTCAATAAATTGCCATATCCTATTGTGCTAAAAGTTTACAGAAAAGACCTTATTCACAAAACTGAACAAAACGCTGTAAAGGTAAATATTTTAAACGCTCAAGAAGCGATGATCGCTGTTGAAGATCTGAACGAAAGATTCCCAGACGGCAGGATTTATTACCAGCAGATGATCAAAGGCCAGGAAATAAGGTTAGGTTTTGTAAAGGACGAATCTTTTGGAGCTGTTGTAAGCGTTGGTATTGGAGGAACACTGACAGAGCTCTACAGGATAACATCAAACTATGTTTGTCCTGTTACATCTGATGAAGCTTTAAACATGCTTAAAGAAACAAAGATATTTGAGCTCTTAAAAGGTTACAGAAACAAAACTATTTATGATCCTGAAAAGTTTGCAAGAACAATATCTGAAATTTCTCAATGGGTATATGATAAAGAAAATTTAAAGGAACTGGAAATTAACCCTCTTATTGTAAATGAGAATGGGCCTCACGTAATAGATCTCAGAATGAACTTCGACTGACGTCTTCTCCGTCCTAAAGTGCTAATGTTACCTTAGGACGGATCATAGGTTCGTGCTTTACCGCCTTCATAGCAAGTGGTTACCCACCCCGCTCCGTTCGTCCAGCGATAGACCAAGGGCTGTGCCTTCAGCCACTTACCCCTATCCTCAACGGACTCGGGAATATGTAGAGCCCTCATGGTGCATTCCCTTACGGGACACGCTTTAATGCGCTTTACAATGTTTTAGTATTTAAATTTTACCCCCTCTGGAAGAGGCGAGGCTTTCGTTCGTTTTGTAAATGACGTTTTATTTTATTAACAGGACTCCTTAATCATACGGCTTATAAATTTATTTAATATATTTTTTAAAAAATAAAAATAATTATCCTTTAATTTTTTGTTCAATTTAAGACAAATTTTTCATACATACAAATATTATTTTAATTTTTTTACAAAAATAAATATTTAATTTAAAATCATCTAAACTAATATATATAGTTAATTAAATTATTTCTTTCATAAATTAGAGAAATTTTTTGAAAAAAATTAACATTTTTAAGAGAAATTTTCTTAAAAACATATAAATATTTAGCTTTTCATATAAATCATAAAGATGTATCAAGTTGTGCATTCCAAATGGGAAGTTATCATTAATAAGGAAAGGTGCAAAGGTTGTGAAATATGCATAAACGCATGTCCTCAACAAAATCTTTCGCTCAGTGAAAATGTAAATTCTCAAGGCTATCATTATGTAGAGTTTTTTGAAATGGGGAAAAAAGGAGAATGCACTGGTTGTAAGATATGCTGGTGGGTTTGTCCCGAATACGCCATACTTGAGGTGAGAAAAAATGAAAAGACTGATAATGGGAGCTAAAGCTATAGCTGAAGCCGCAGTCAGTTCTGGACTTGAAGCTTATTTCGGTTATCCTATAACTCCTAGTAGTGAAATTATGGAGAATATATCTGTACTTTATGGAGAAAGAAAATACCCGTGGTTTAAGGTTTTTTTGCAAAGTGCAAGCGAAATAGAATCAGTTAACATGCTTTTTGGTGCAGGAGCAGCAGGATATGTTTCTATGACAGCAACTTCAGGTCCGGGACTCAGCCTTATGGCAGAAGGTATTTCTTATGCTTATGCCTCAGAGGCTCCATTTTTGATAATTGATGTTAACAGGGGTGGTCCTGGTTTGGGCAATGTTGCGCCTGAACAGAGCGACATCTCATTTGTTTTAAATTCTCTTGGGCACGGAGGTGTAAAGCCAATCGTTCTGGCCCCTCACACTGTACAGGAATCCATGGAATACGTTCATAAGGGGTTTGAGCTTGCATTTACGTACAGAATTCCGGTTATTCTGCTTACTGACGCGCTTATAGTTCACATGTATGATACCGTAGAATGGGAACCGCCTTACATAGTAAAACCAAAGGTTGACTGGGCGGCAAGAGGGAGAAATTATGGACAAAGGCATATAATAAACAGCATCTACCTTGATCCTCCAGAACTTAAGGCGAACAAAGAAAGGCTACTTCAGAAACAGAAAGAAATAGAAAAAATAGCCGAATCTGAATGCTTTATGTGTAATGATTATCTCGACGTACTTTACATATCTATAGGTATTTCAGCAAGAATATCAAAAGAGGCCGTTTTGAAGTTAAGAGAAAACGGAATTAAAGCGGGGCTCTTTAGACCGATAACATTAAGCCCTTTGGATAAGGATAACCTTTTAAAATATTCATCCCGCGCAGAAAAAATGGTATCTGTTGAGATGAACGAAGGGCAGCTTGCGCAGGAAATAATGCGCATAACGAGGAGGGACGTCGATGTTTTGCCGTATCTTGGTGGGTACATTCCTGACGTTGAGGAGGTGGCTGAAGCATGGAAGTAAAGCAGTTTTCAAGCATTTATGAAAACGGCATAACGACATACTGTCCGGGCTGTGAGCACGGGCTGCTTTTGAAATTCATAGGCATGGCACTGGATGAACTCGGTATCACAGAAAAGGCCATAATGGTTGGATCTGTTGGCTGTTCCACATTAGCCTATAAATTTTTGAACGTTGATTATGTGCAGGCTCCTCACGGCAGGGCACCAGCTATAATGTCTGCCATCAAACTGCTTGAAAAGGATAAAGTGGTATTCGGCATACAAGGTGATGGAGATGCCCTTTCGATCGGTATAGCGGAACTCATACATGCGGCAAACAGGGGCATACCTATAACAGTTTTTATGTACAACAACATGGTCTTTGGGATGACAGGAGGCCAGATGGCCCCGACAACTCCCGAAGGCATGAAAACAACGACAACTCCTTTTGGAAGGGACATAAAGCAGATGGGACCGCCGCTTGACGCCTGCAAAATTCTGTCCGCTTTTCCTCAGATATCATATTTGAAAAGAGTTGTTATAACACCAAAGCCGATATTTACAAAGGACAGGGTCATGTATTCTTCAAAGGAAGCTATGGATTCATATAAAGCTGTTCTTAACGCTTTTAAAACTCAGCTCATGGGAGGTTTCAGCTTTGTTGAGTTCATCGGAACGTGCAACGTAAACTGGAAGATGACCATTCTCGATTCAAAGAAGTACGTGCACGACGTCGGAGTAAAGGTATATCCGCCAGCTCTATGTAGGGACGCTTTCGGAGTTGACAAAAGATGAAGATCTCAGTAATCAATTCCGGAAGGGGAGGTCTAGGAGTAGTAGAGCTCGGCGAAATGCTTGGCTGGTATTTTATAAACCTTGGTTACAAGGCTACCAGCGTGCCTAACTACGGACCGCAGACAAGAGGAGGTTATGTTGAAAGCGTTGTAGTTGCCAGCGACACAGAAGTCCTTAACCCGATTCCGCACAACTTTGACATAGCTAACGTCCTTGATGCCCTTGGCATGTATGCAGTAGAAAAAATAAAGAATGGAGGCAAGGTCATAATAAATTCTACGCTCATAAAAGAAAAAGTGAAAGCTAATGGAGAAGTCTACTATCTGCCAGCTACAAAGATTGCAGAAGAAGCTTCAAAGGGCAAGTTGAGGGAACCTAGGGTTGCATCAAACTCTGCTGTATTTGGATTCCTTGTAAGAGAGCTTGGAGGCGATGAAAATCTCCTAGATAAAGCTATACAAGAAGCTCTTAGCGACAAGTCTTCAAATGTCATACAGATAAACATCGATATAGCTAAAAAGGCTTATCAAGGGTATAAAGATCTGCTCGAAAAATGATTTTTGAAAACTATCCTAAGCTCACTGCTAAAGCTTCCGGTTAATAGTCGAACCTTTGGGCTGAATTTTTTCTTTAATCTTTGCATTATTTTCAGGGTTGAGCACCAGTCTGCAAAGATCGTACGCTTAAAGCTTTTAAAAAATTCGCAAAGGTATGTCATTCACAGCTCGAAGAAGGGGATTTTTTGCTCCTTTAACCAGCATAAAGTTAAAATTCAAAAAGCGACCTGAGGACAAGGATTACATTGCTGGCTTCTCTGAACCTTCTCCTCGCATAGTCAACCCATTTTTCCCCATAAGGAACATAAAGGGCTTTTTTTATATTATCTTCTTTTAAATTAAAAATAAATTTGTTCTTTATTCCGAGTAACATGGCGACAGTCACGTTCTTGTTGTACCGTTTGTTGAGTTCTATGGCCTCTTTAACAAGCTTCAGGTCATGAGTCGCAACGGTAAACTCTGACGCGTTTTCGAACAGATAATGCATTATTCTCCTGTAATTTTCTGTTTTTTCTTTCCAAGTTGTATAAGCTATCTCAGGGGGTTCTTTGTAAGCTCCTTTAACCAATCTTATGATGCCGTTTCTTTTCACTATCTCCTCTACATCTTTATTGCTTCTCTTCAAATAAGACTGTATAGCTATCCCCTCCCTTGAGACCAGAAGTCCCTCAAAGTAAAGCTTTATTGTCGATTCTACATAGTTAGAAGCTTCCATGTCAAGCCATACAAACACATCGTTAACCTTAGCATATCTTAATATCTTCATATAATTTTCTTTAGCTTTTTCATAGCTTACGCTTAAGCCAATCTGAGTCGGTTTAACCGCTATATCACTTATTATCTTTTTTTCTGCTATTTCGTCTATAAGCTCAAAATAATTCTCAACGTTAGCAGTTATTTCATTTTCTTCTTTCAGTTCCTCTCCCAGATAATTGAGTATAACTCCTACGTTTTTTTCGTTCAGCTTTTTTGCGATTTTTATAGCATCATCAATAGTTGGACCTGCTATCCATTTTTTCGCGAAAATCCTTTCTATCCACTCAAACAATTTACAAATTTATATTTATAAAAACTAGATAATTAAGCTTTTTATGATAACAAAATTAGATTTTTTAGTAACAGTCCATAATTTAAGTACAACCTGTTAATTATACTAAAAATTATAATGGATAAATCGTTTACTTGTGTTTTTTATATTCCCTCTATTTTAAATAAAAAAGTTTAAAAATACGCAGGCACTATTTAATTATGAAAATGAACGGGTTCAAGGATGTTTTTACCTACCTTTCTTATGTGTCTCAGGGAAAAGAAGCAGAGTTCCACGAGCTTTTCGAACAGGCTGTTGAAAAGGTAAAGGCGGAGTATATAGGAAAAGAATACCCTATTTACATTGGCGAAAAGGAGTTAAAAACGGATGCAAAGCTTGTTGAAAAATCACCAATCGATGGATCAACCGTATGTATATGCCAAAAGGGTGACAGAGAAGTTGCAAGAAAAGGAATAGAGGAAGCTAAAGCTGCTTTTGAAGAGTGGTTTGAGCTTGGCTGGAACAAAAGGGCAGCAATCATGAGGAAAGCAGCAACCATAATAGAAAAGAACAGGTTTGAGCTCGCCGCGGTGCTTTCAATAGAGAATGGGAAAAACAGGCTTGAATCCATAGGGGAAGTTGATGAGGCGATAAATTTCTTAAGGTATTACGCTTATCTGCTAACTTCCAACAAAGGTTACAATCAGATAGTTAAGCTGACTTCAAAGGGGGTCAAGATAAAGTACGGTTTTCAAGGATCTGTTACAAAGACAGAAGTAATTGAACAGAGGATGGTTCCTTACGGGGTTTTCGGCATACTTGCTCCTTTTAACTTCCCAGTATCCATATCAACCGGAATGAGCGTCGGCGCGCTCGTAACCGGTAACACGGCCATCTTAAAACCATCTTCGACCGGCAACATGACGATGCTCACAGGCATAATGATCTACAAATACCTTATAGAAGCCGGAGTGCCGAAAGGTGCATACAACGTAATCACTGGCCCCGGATCCGAAGTCGGAGATGAGCTTGTCATAAACCCTGATGTGGCCGGTATAGCATTCACGGGATCAAAGGACGTCGGAAAATCCATGATAAAGAAGGCTTATGACCTTGGTCTCAACAAAGTTTTTGTCGTTGAAATGGGTGGAAAGAACCCTGCTATCGTAACAGAAACAGCAAACATAGACGAAGCTGCCCAGGGGATAATATCAGCCGCATTCGGCTATCAGGGACAGAAGTGCAGCGCTCTTTCAAGGCTTTACGTGCACAAGAAAGTTAAGGATGTCCTTGTAGAGGAGCTAGTAAGAAGGATGAAAGAATTAACCATCGGGGATCCTCTTAAGAAGGAAGTGTATCTTGGACCGCTAATTAGCGAAGAAGCCTATCAGAGGTATGTCTGGGCGGTAAACCTCGGAAATAAAGATGGCAAAATAATATACGGCGGTAAAATGGTTGAAACCGGGCTGAAAGGCTATTATGTAGAACCAACTCTTATCGAACTCAAACACGGACACGAGCTTTTCAAGAAAGAGCTGTTCCTGCCTATCCTTGTGATGGATTCTTTTGAAAACTTTAACGATGCAATAAACATGGCCAACGATACTGAGTACGGTCTTACTGCAGGACTATATACAGGCAAAAGGGAAGAAATAGATGAATTCAGGAGGCGCATACAGGCAGGAGTTGTTTACGTTAACAGAAGCGCAAGCGCAACCACAGGGGCTATGGTAGGTTATCATCCATTCGTAGGATGGAAGAGCAGCGGATTTACAGGAAAAGGAGCCGGAAGCAGATTTTACCTGTTACAGTTCCTAAGAGAACAGAGCTTTTCAGTATCAGGCTAACCTAACCTATGATTTGTTCTATTTCTTTTAATTTTTCTTTAAGAGAATTTATTTCGGCTTTTAATTTTTCGTTTTCCTCTTTAATGCTTAATAAGTCTTCCTGAGACATACCTATGCATTTTTCATCCGGAACATACCTTACTATCTTGTATTCTTCGAGTTCTAATTTTTTGTTTCCCGGATCATAAACTACCTTTACCGTTAGCCTTATCACGTCTAGCTTATCTATCTTGTTTTTGGTTATCAGTTCGTCAAAAAGCTTTTTATTTATTTCAGAAATATCCCTTATTATCACATCCTTAGGAACAGAATTGCTAAGCGAAACAAGCGCCACACGCCTGAGCTTGTTTGCATATCTGGCTGCTATTATCAAGCCAGTTGATAGCTGAAAAGCAGTCCTAGCTCCTACTGAACCTGCCGTTTCGGTTTCTTTTTCTTGAACTCCTTCATTGGATTTATTTTCGTTATTCATTATAATTTTTATAAATAAAACTTACTAAAAAATTTTTCTAAAAACTGACATCTATGCTGTCATTACTTTGATCTTATTTTATTTTTAATATAAAAAACTTTAGATCAACTGTTCTGATTATGTACATACAACATTACATATTATAATGATTTATGAGTTCATGCCATAGCTTAATGCTGCTGAGCTTTTTTCTGCCCTTAAAGGAAAAGCCTTTTAATGGATGCTATAGGCTGTCTTCCATTATTTTGTACGCTTTTTTATATAAATCTTCAAAGTATCCCTTTTTTATTACAGTATAATCTCCCGAGTAGATGTTTTTCAAAACATTCATGACGCTTTCTTTCAATTCTTCTGTGTATGGGTTAAGTTCAAAAATTTCTTTTATTAATTCATCTGAACCATAAAGAGATACTGATTCTACAAGCTTCATCATTTTCTGGCTTGATCCCCAATCCCCTTCTATAGCAAGCCTATTATAAATCATTGAAATTAGCTGGACGAGCTGTATAGTCTTTGTTACAAGCCTGTCATGTTCATCCGCGCTCATCGTGGTGATTTCCATTTCAGGAAAAAGTTCCCTTACCATAGCTGATTCTTCTTCCTTTTCTTTTAAAGGGACGTGGATTACTTTTTTTCCCTTAGCCGTCCTAGCTCCTGGACCAAAAAGAGGGTGAACAGATATTGGTTTTTCAAGGGTTATGAGGCTTTTAACGATGGGTGTTTTTAACCCGCTTATCTCTACAAAATATTTTTTAAATTCAGAATTTTTTACGCTATCTATAACTCTCTTGATGCTGCTTATGTTTGTTGAGCAAAAAACCATATCAAAGTTTTTTATTTGATCAATCTGGTGGTATCTGAAACCTCTGTCCTTTAAATCTGTAACCTTTACCTGATCGGTATCATAAAAATACGTTTCGTGGTTTTTAGAAGTAAAGTACTTATAAAACCAAATACCCATCTTCCCAGCTCCTATTATAATTATTTTCATGATTTGGTTTTTAATTCCTTTAACTGCTTTATTAACTCTGGCACTATTTTCTTGTAATCGCCCACTATGCCGTAATCGCAGTTTTCAAATATAGGGGCATACTGATCAGAGTTTATGGCAACAACTATCTTTGCTTCCCTTATTCCGAAAACGTGTTGCGCTGCTCCGCTTATTCCAATGGCTACGTAAAGGTTAGGCTTTACTGTTTTTCCGGTCTGTCCAACCTGTCTTTCATGGGGTATCCATCCAAGGTCTACAGCTTTTCTACTTCCAGCGTATGTTCCTCCAAGGACGCTGGCCAGTTCTTTTACCAGTTCGAAACCGTCCTTGCTGCCAAGCCCTCTTCCGCCTGAAACAATTATCTCTGCCTTTTCAAGAGGCATCTCTTCTGATTTCTGTATTTCTACCCTGCTTATAAGTTCCAATCCTGTATCATGAACCTCAGATACTTCTTCTTTAATTATTGATTCAAGTTTTCTGTTTTCGTCTTTCTTTGGCGTTGGAAAAACGTTAGGCCTTACGCTGCCCATAACTGGCCTTCTTCTCATTGTCCTTATGTGAGCGAGTTGCCATGCTCCAAAAGGAGGCCTGACAAGAATTACTTCTTTATTTTTTTCGTCTACTTCTATCATCGTAAGGTCAGCGGTTATTCCTGTCCTGAGGTGGTTTGCTATGTACGGGGCGAGCTCCCTTCCTCTCATCGTCCCAGCTACAAGAAAAGCTTCAGGTTTGTATTTTTTGGCGAGTTGGGCAAGGACCTCGCCGTAAAGAGGCGTATAATATGTACTAAGCTTTTCATCGTCAACATAAATTACCTGGTCCGCTCCGTACTTTCCAAGGTCTTCAATCAATCCTTCGATCTTATAGCCTATAATTACAGCTACGAGCTTGCTTCCCAGCTTGTCTGCAACTTCCCTTCCTTTGCCAAGTATCTGAAGGCTTGGCTCAAGTATCTGCCCCTTATCGGTTTCGATGTAAATCCAGACATTTTTATGCTCAGCGGGGTTTACAGGGTTCCAGTCCGGACAGATAGAAGGAGTGCTCATCTATATCACCTTCTCTTCTTTTAACTTTGAAACCAACCAAGAAACCATCTCTTCAGGAGGTTTGCCCTGCATTATTTGCATCTTTCTGGGTATTTTGCCTATGAATTCTGTTTTTGCCACTATAGTAGGTGATCCTTTTAACCCAGTACAAAGCGGGTTAAGCTGAAGCTCGTTATTTGTATAAACCTTTACTGGTTTTTCTTTTACAGCCTTTATCTTGTTTTTTAAAGTTACGTCACGAGGCTGTAGAGAGTGCATGAGCACAGATATGAGAGCCGGAAGCTTTACCCTGTATTTTTCGATATATGTCTCGAGCTGCCTTGTAAGTATCATGTGGCCATCCTGCATTTCAGCTTCTGTGACATAATAAACATACGGTATACCTAGCCACGAAGAAACCTGTGCTCCTATGTGCGCTGTAGAAGAATCTAGAGTTTCCTGCCCAGCAACTATAAGATCATAATGATTTACAACCTTTTTTATCGCTTGTGATATTACATACGATGTTGCGAGAGTGTCAGCTCCGCCATACACTCTATCGGTCAGCAGTATACCTTCATCAATTCCCATTCCAACCAGATATTCTATTCCCTTCGTAGCTGACGGAGGAGCCATTATCATGGCCATTATTTTACCCCCATACTTTTCCTTCAGTCTTAAAGCAAATTCAGCTGCAACCAGGTCATGAGGATTAACAACGCTCGGGACACCCTCTCTAATGAGCGTACCTGTATTAGGGTCAACGTTAACGGTGGTTGTATTTGGCACGTATTTGAACAGCAAAATTATGTCTAATCCCATATTTATCACCTAGCTAAAACGATAAAATATACCTTTTCCGCTCTTGGGGAATGTCCATGTGATAGCTTCCATAGGACATACGACTCTGCAAGTACCACATTCTACGCAACCCTCATAGCTGAAGAGTATACCGTTCTCAGTTTCCGTATAACAACCTGTTGGGCATAGCCTTACGCATGCCTTTGTTGGGCAGTTCTTACACTTATCATAGTTTACAGTTATGTGAGGCTTTGAGTCCACATCCCATATGTTCACGTTGATTATGTCGGTTAACCTTAACTTTCTTTCTGGCGAGCTCACAGTGCTCTCACCATCCTGTAACCGTCAATCAAAAGCTTTAACATCGAGTACTGGTTTTCTTTGCAAGATTCATTTATTGCATCCCATGCTTTAGAAGGCCCATCAGGATTTTCGAACATCCTCTTCATCACACCGCTCATGATTTTGGGGTATTTCTCAAATAGCAAACTGTTTTTCATAATCTCGTGAACTTTTCTGAACCTCTTTAGTTCCTTTATCACTATGCTATCCTCGAGCATTTCCTCATAAGAAGAAAGCGCGCCTGCACTGTAATTGCCTCTCGTGTGTGCGCTTTCGATCGCCTTTCCCGCAAGGTAACCGGAGTACGCTGCGAAGTCTACACCTCTGTATGTATAACCTGCGTTTAAAAGAAGACCGGCGGCATCCCCTGTTATCAGGAGTCCGTCGTAAACAAGACGTTCAGGACGTAGAGACCATACGTCCTCCGGTATCAGATGAGCGGAATATTCTGAAATCCTCAGGTTCTGAAGGTAATTCTTTAGAGCAGGTGCCGTCCTTAAAGATTCAACAAGTTGACTTATATGATCCTTTACGTTCGTTATTGCTTTATCCAGAAGGACAACAACGCCCAGGCTAACAGAATCGCGGTTCGTGTACAGGAACGCCCCTCCTGGAGCGTTTGCAGTAGCAGCCCCGAGGAAAACCCATGCGAGCCCTTCGTTTTGAGAAAGACCGAAAGCGTCTTCTATCTGTTTGCTATCTCCTTTTAGAACTTCTTTTACTCCAAGAGCAACAAGCTCTGGCTTTAACGGTTTTACTATGCCCGAAGCTTCGAGGACAAGCCTGTTTACCCCTTCAGCATCCACAACCACGTCCGACCTTAACACGTCTTCACCTGAAACCACGCCAGCAACTTTGTTGTTTTCTCTGTAGAAATTCGTGACCGGGACGTCTGTTATTATTGTAGCGCCTGCTGTTTCTGCCTGTATACCCATCCATTTTACAACTTCAGTCAAATAAGCGGTAAAGCTTATTGCATCTTTCCCCTGGTAATCTATGGATATCATGCTTTCATAATCAGGCATTATGCTTATCCTTTCTTTTTTAACCCATCTGTGCACAGGCATTGAGTTAAAGTTCGGGTAAATCTCTTTAAGAGGCGCGGCGTATATCCTGCCTCCGTAAATGCTCTTGGAGCCGACTTCTCTACCTCTTTCTAGAACGGCCGTTTTGAAACCCTTTTTTGCAAGGTAGTATGCAGCAGCTAAACCTGCGGGGCCAGCCCCAACTACAGCTACGTCAAATTTTTGATCTAGTACGTTCATCCCTTCCATAGATATATTTTTTGATTTATTTAAATGATATTGTTGTAAAAATTTTAAAATGGTTTGGTTTTTATTGTAATTTTCTTAAATTATTTGGAAAGCGTTATTTATGGGAATGTTTAAATCTGCATGCGCGTTAAAAATAAATTGCGGCTATGAATACCTCTGGGGATGTCTGAAACATGATGACCCCATAGCTCACAATGAGCCGCACGATATGTAATAACAAAGGTATCAATTTTGCAAATTTTTGAACTTTTTGCAGTCAAACGTATATATATTTTAATATAATATTGATAGTATGGATTTAACGCTCATCATTTTATACACAGTTTCGACAGCTTTTATATTGTATTTCACGATCAGACCCTATGCTTTTTCCATACTTCAGTTTTTTAAAAAATACAGGTTTAAAGGCCTGAAGCTGATCAGGGTCCCAAAGGTTACCGTGATAATTCCGGCTTATAATGAGGAAAATACTATTGAAAGAGTTTTAAAAAACGTTCTATCTTTTGATTATCCAAATTTCGAAGTTATAATTGCTGATGATTCAACAGACGGCACGGCTGAAAAGATTTCAAGGTTTAAAGACCTCAGGTTAAAGATTGTTCACAGAAACGACAGAAAAGGATGGAAAGCTGGCGCAATAAACAATGCATTGAACTATGCAGATCCCTCTTCTGAGTACACTGTGCTGCTGGATGCTGACAGCATACCCTCTGCTGACCTGCTTACAAAGCTTGTTGAAAGGATTCAGGAAGGGTACGATGCTGTACAGGGCGTTCAGCTCCCTGTAATCAATTCAGAATATAACAGGATAGCAAAGGCGAACTCAATAATTCAGAGCTACTATCAGCTGATAGAACAGCCTTCAAAATTTTACATAGGTTTGCCCGTCACCTTAACCGGCAGCAATTTTATTATAAAAACAACTCTTCTGAAAGAATACAGGTTAAACGAAGATATAGGAGAGGACTGGGAATTAACCCTGAGGCTCGCCAAAGACGGCCATAGAATAGCTTATGCTCCTGACATAGCTGTGAAGTGCGAGGTTCCATTCAACCTAAAAGAATCTATAAACCAGTACGTGAGGTGGAATGAAGGAATGGTAAGATCAACTTTGAGAAAGATAAACGACATAATGCAGAGCGACATGCCTTTCGCGAGCAAAGTTGATCTCGTAATGACGGGGCTTACGCCTTTCATAACCTTTGCTCTTATAATATCGATGATCTCAGGAGGGTACATTTACTTTAATCAGCCACAGTTCAGGCCTATGATATTATTTTTTACGGCTTTCATAATGATTTCGGGCATAGTAACGATGATATCCTCAGCATCCAAGATTGGTCTGAATTACCTTTATGCACTGTTTTCTGAGATAATGTACTTCGTTTTTGTACCCTTTGCCATTTATGCTTCTCTAAGAGGTATATTCCTGAAACACGGAACTTTTATAAGGACAGCAAAGTTTGGCGAGATAAAATACACTATAGAATAATAAAAAGTTTTAAAGCTCGTAGATCATTTGCTCCCCTTTGATTCCCGCTAATAAGTTTTTAACGGAAACTTCAGCCATCTTCTGCCTTGTTTCATGTGTCGCGCTACCAATGTGAGGCGTGAGCACAACGTTTTCGAGCTCTATAAGTGGGTTGTCAGGGCTTGTTGGCTCCTCTTCAAAAACATCCAGAGCAGCTCCCCTTATTGTGCCAGATTTCAGAGCTTCCGTTAAAGAACGCTCATCGATAACTTTACCCCTAGAGGCGTTTATCAGGAAAGCGCTCCTTTTCATTTTTTCAAGAAAATCCCTGTTTACCATGTGGTACGTTGTGGGGTTAAGGTCCACAGCCAGGACTACGAAATCTGATTCTTTAAGCAAATAGTCAAGGTCAACGAATTCTATATCAACGTCCTTTTTAGTCCTGCTGTTGTAAATCACTTTCATACCAAAACCTTTAGCCCTTTTTATGAGCGCCTTACCTATCCTTCCCATTCCAACTATTCCAAGAACTTTACCGCTGACCTCCGTTCCGAGCATAAAATCAGGAGTCCAGGGCTGGTTCCACTTTCCAGATCTTATCAGCTTGTCTCCTTCAACTATTCTCCTTGCAGCAGCAAGCATCAACCCGAATATAAGATCAGCTGTCGCATCTGTCAGGACTTCCGGTGTGTAACCTATCCTGATTTTCTTTGATTTAGCGTAATTTACGTCTATGTGATCATATCCGACGCTGAAAGTGCTTATGACCTTGAGCTTTTCGGCCGCATCTATGACTTCGCGATCTACCCTGTTCACAAGGCTACAGAGCAGGCCGTCAGCATCCCTGATGTTTTCTTTTATCCATGTCTTTGAAGGAGGAACAGGAGAGTCCCAGGCTTTAACATCGAGTCCGTTATCTTTCAGAAATTTTATCCATTCATCAAAAAACCTGAATGAAACCAAGACCTTTTGCATAAAACTCTTTAGCTTTACATCAATAAAAGTTTTAAAAGCCTTTGTAGGAAAGTGTTTATGCTGTTTTATTTTTATCTGGTTGTCGTGTATGTGCTGGCTATAGCGCTTGGCCGTTTAAAGGCTTCTGTGCCTGACGCAGCCGTTAAGGCTGCTGTGATAATACTTA